>JAJTED010000109.1 GCA_021300535.1 Planctomycetaceae bacterium
CTCCAGGCCCGGAGGGCCGGGTCGACTGTGAGCGGGCGGCGGCCCGCCAAGCGAACTGCGGCACGATGCCGCAGGTTCGCGTGATCCATCCTCCCCGGCTTCCGCCGGGGGCTTGTTGGGGGAGTGCCAGGCCCGGAGGGCCGTGTTGAGACCAGCGGGCGGCGGCCCGCCCCGTGAACCGCGGCACGATGCCGCGGGTCCGCGTACAAAACTTGGCCTGTCCATGACCCCGCGCTCATGGGCCTGGCAGCCAACTCGGCCACCAGCTGGCCCGCCGGGGAGCGGCGTCGCCGCCCCCCGTGCAGGTCACGGGATCCCCGGGACCGCACCCGCGGCAGACCCAGGCGATCTTCCGCTCGATCCTGGGCTGCTCCTCGTCCTTCGTTTCCTTGACGAGTTTCTTCCGTTGGCGGACCCAGGCGTCGTGGCACTCGGCCTCGCACCCGGTGCAGCCGGTGGCTCGACGATGCCCGCCCCAGGGCCAGGGCGGGCCGCCGCAGCAGGGCACGCAGATCGGATCACACTTCGCCTCGTACTCGGTTCTCGGTGTCTTGCGAGTCCCCGGCTTGCAGACGCACACCGCCACAAGGCCGCAGGTCGCGCCGCAGTGCATGCAGGCCGGCCGCTCCTCTTCCGACTTCTCCGCTGGCTTTGTCGGCGGCTGCCCCTTCGCGTCGCCCTGCTTCGCGGCGGCCGCCGTCTCCCGGGCGGCTGCGTTCTTTCCCCCGCCGCCGGTGTCCGCCGGGACGCTGGGGGCACCCAGGCCCAGGGAGGAGGCCACGACGACCAGCGGCAGCGTGCGGCGTGCGAAAACCATGAATGGCGGCCGACGTGGCCCTCCGTGCGGTCGGATCAGAAATCGAAGTCGATGCGGATGCCGTAGGCGTCGGTGAGGCTGTTGCCGCGGTGCTCGTCCTCGAGGAAGGCGCGGATGTAGTTGAACTTCCACCGCGTGTAGGGATTCAGGTACCAGTTCAGGCCCACCGTGAAGTCGGTCAGGTTGTTGCCACGGATGTTGTGGTCGTTGAGGACGATGTTCGAGAACCGGGCGGCGATCTCCCAGGCCCCGAGACCGGTCTGGACACCCTGCGACTTGGTGCGGACGCGGAAGAAATCCTCGAACGGCTCGACCCGCTTGTGGATGCCCTGCTTGCGGTCGTAGGGGCGATGCTCGCCGGTGAGGAAATAGCTGATCTGGGCCATGTAGCCGTTGAAGAACAGCGGCGGCCCGCCGATCTGCTCGACGAACGCGCAGGCGTATTCCGACTGCAGGGAGAGCGGGCCGAGGATGAGGGCGAACTCGGGGTCGAAGAGTTGGAAGTTTCGGGCAGGAATATTGCCCGTGTCGACGAAGATCGGGGCGAAAGGGCCCGGGGCGCCGTTCATGTAGTTGCTGGGCGAGGGCGGACCCACCGGCCCGACCACGCTGGCCGGCTGCTGCTTGCGGATTTCCGGCGTGTTGCGGAAGCGGACCTGGTTCTGCGCGGTGGCCCGGTAGCTGTAGCCCGCCCCGAGGTGCATGTAGAACCGGCCGTCACTCGGCTCGTCCCACCAGGGCAGCCAGGTGCCCCGCATGGTCAGCGCCTGCCCGCTGTCGAACGAGTCGTTCCCGGTATTGTCGCTGTTGGTGCGGAAGGTGCCGATGGCCCAGGTCGCGAGTTCGCTCTCCGTGTTGCCGTAGGTCATCACGCCCATGTTCCGCGCGGGGGCGAAGGTGTCCGCGAGCGACCGCTCCATGAATGTGTTGTTGCGGTTCTGCGTGACCCGCTCGAGCGAGAAGGGCTCGAAGTAGTGGCCGGCGCGAATGTTCTGCAGCCACGGCAGCTGCTTCCACTCCAGGTAGTTGTCGAGGTAGCTGGGCTGGTTGGCGAGCGCGAAATCGACGCCCAGCGAGTATTCGAGGACCTCGAAACTCGTGCCACGGGCCCCGATCCGGAGGCGGCGGAACTGGGAGCCGTCCTGCAGGTCGCCCACGCTCTCCCGGCTGACGGGACCCTGGCCGAAGTACACCTGATCGGCCTGCATCTGCCCCGAGATCACGAGCGACGGCTTCTTGGCGTCGTCGGCCTTCTTCGTGTCGGCGGCGGAGACGAGCTTGTCGAGCCCCTTTTCCAAGGCCGCGAGCCGGCTCTCCGCCGTCGTGGCGGCCTTGCCCTTTTCCTTTTGCTTTCCCTTGTCGGCCGATGCCGCGGCGGCGGACGTCTGCCGCGCGGCCTGCAGTTCGTCGATCTGCCGTTGCAGCCGTTCCAGCTCGCCGGCCACCCCCGGCGGCAGGTCGGGCCCGGGGGCCGGGAGCTCCACGATCGCCGCCGGCTCGGCGGCGGGCATCGTCACGTTGCCGGCCGAGAATCGCAGGCCGTCATCCGCCGCTGCGGCGCGGTCAGCCCGGCTGCCGGCGCCGCTGCACGCCGCCAGGATCAGGATCACGCCAGCCCGGAAACACGAACGCACCACGGGGTCGTCCCCTTCGCTGTCGGTCGTCCTCCGGTGGTCCGGTCAGACATCGCCGCGGGCCGTCACGCCATCCCGTCGTCGGGCAGGCGGGTGTCGCCACCATCCCTACAATCGGCACTTCCGGCGCGATCGTGCACTCCGCCGCGTCCGTTCCGGCCAATGCATGCCCCGCAGCTTTCCTGGGCCGCGCAAAGAGCCGGGCCGCGATGCCATGTGGCATCGCGGCCCGGTGCAGAACGCTTGGGAATCCGCGTCTCGCCGAGGCCGAATTGCCCCGGCTTCCCAGCCTCAGTAATTGCCCTTGGCTCCCGTGATCACCTCGCCGCCGGCACGGGTCACGAGCGACGCGAAGAGCCGGATCGAGATATCCGACGTCAGTAGCTTCACGCTGGCATCACCGAACGCGATGTTCGCCCCCGCCGGGTGGAAGGCGTAGACCTCGCCGCCGCCGTCGGTCCCGTAGTAGCCCGACTGGAACGGGGCCGTCTCGACGCTCTCCCCGTTGGTGGCGTTGATGACCTTCGTCGGCGACGAACGAAACGTCGCGCCGTTCGCCGACGATCCATCGATCGACAGATCCGATGCCGGACGCACCCAGCCGCCTGCGTTCACCCGCCGGGTCGGGAATTGTCCGGACGGATCGTCGGCCCGCGACCGGCCGCGGTACACGATCGGCCGACCGGCACTCTCGGCAAGCAAGACCGTGTTCGACAGCCCGTCGACGGCATCCTTCAGGCTCGGCTTGAAGCCGTCGCCGTAGTCCTTGCTCATCAGGCCGTCACCCCGGCTGGCGACCGTGTTGCCGGCGTTCGTCGGCGCGGTGGAAGCCGCCACGTCGGCGAGATTGTCGTTCGGCGTGGCCGGCGTGGGATTCTGCAGGGCCGCGTCGACGTACACCGTCGGCGAGTAGTCGGTCGGGGCGCAGAACAGCCCGTTCGTGGAGAAACCGGTGCCGGCCGCGTTGACGACGGCCCGCGTCGCGGTCGTCGGAAACGGGAACGGCTGGGTGTTCGTCTGCGGATCGGCGTCGTAGTGACTCTCAGGGCTCGGCGACGAACCGCACTCGACCGACTTGATCCGCGTATGGGCCAGGACGGAGTTGGGGATCGTGAAACCGGCGGCCGTGTTGGCCGTCCCCGACCCCCAGTTCGACGACAGGTCGAACTTGTCGTACAGGGCCTGCTGTTCGATGTAGGGCAGGATCCGGGTGACCCACGAAATCCGCACCGTGCCCGGCCGGGCGCTGTTCGGCAGGGTGCCCTGCGTGGCATCGGCGAAGTTGTGGACCGCGAGCGCAAGCTGCCGGATGTTGTTGCTGCACGCGCTGCGGCGTGCCGCCTCACGGGCGGTCTGCACGGCCGGCAACAGCAGGCCGATGAGCGTGCCGATGATCGCGATCACGACCAGCAATTCGACGAGGGTGAAGGCCGGACGACCGCGGGTCGCAGGCCGGGGGAACGAACGAGACATGTCCTTCTCTCCTGAGGTGACGAAACGAACGAAAGCGATCCAATGACGATGGGGAGCGAATGCGAGCCGCGGCGGCCGGCGCTACCGCCGGACGAGGAGCCTGAGCCCCGACAGGTTCTCCGTGACAAGCACCCGCAACGGCGTCGTGGCGGGGTCGCGGTAAGCGGCCGGGACGACCGTCGCCCCCGGCGTCTTGCCTCCGGCGACGCCGTTGACGACGATCGCATACAGCCCGGATGGCAGCGGCTGCTCGTCGGGGATGCGGAAGCCGCCATCCTGACCGGTCGTCAGCGTGACCGGCTCGCCCGCCTCGCCGTTGGCCCGGTGAAACGAGATCGAGGCCCGCGCCAGCGGGGCCTTGCCGACGAGCACCATGCCGGCGACGCTGTGGAACGTCTGGCCGGTGCGGGAGAGCGTCATCACGGCGGCGCCCAGCACCACTGCCACGCTGGCGAGGATGGCTGCCCGCAGCAGCCACTGCGACAGTCCGAAACGTGCCACGGACTCGCGGACGGACTCCACCGGACCACCCAATCCCCTGCGGCTGGGCGGGGGCAGCCGGCCTTCCCGCTTGCGGAGGCGGCGGTCGAGAACGTGCTGCAGGGCCTCGTCGGCAGCCCGAGACGTGGCCGTGGCGGCGTTGGTCGAACGCCGGCGCACCGAAACCCGCTGGCGATCATCACCGGACATGGAGAAGGAAGCAGAGGACATGTCGAGGGCTCCTGTCGAGCCGTCGCGTGCCTCCGGTGCCTCCGGTCAGTCGCGTCGGGGTGTCGTGTTGTTCGTGACTCGGGACTGGGGCTTACTTTCCGAAACGGGTCTTCTCGGTCCGCTCGATCTGCACGACGACGCCGTCTTGGACGATCGCGAGCACGGAGCCGTATTTCAGACCGTGCAGCGCGTCGCCGATCCGGCGGAGCGCCGCGTCCGTGCGGCCCGTCCGGGGGGCGTCGTCGTGGGGATGGTTTCGCTGTGTCGGTTCTTGGTCCTGCGGGTTCATGACGGCGACCGTCCTCCGTGACGGGTCAATCAGATGACGTATTCGGGGCCCGGGAGGAACACGCGGGCCTTTCGCGGCGTGATCGCCACGTGTGCCCCTGGCACGAGATCCATTTGCAAACCTCGTGCCACTTCCGTCGGGACGTCGACCTGGAGTTCGGCGTCCGAGCCGTGTGGCCGGCATGCGACGCGTGTGATCGCCCCGTTTCGCGTCACCCGGAGCACGCTTGCGGGCAGGCTCCCGGAGGCCCGGCCGTTGCCGGTCACGGCCTGCCCGTTGCCCGACAAGGGGGAGATTTCCAGTTCATGGGGCCGCAGATAGACGCGGGCGTCGCGGGCCTGGGCGTGCGGGTAGTCGGGATAGTCGATGGGGATCCCGTGCCAGAATGCCCGGCCGTTCTCGACGCGGCCGTGAAACACGTTCACGTTGCCGAGGAAGTCCATCACGAACGGCGTCGCCGGCTGATCGAACACGGCGTCGGGCGTGCCCTGCTGCTCGATCTTCCCGTGGTTCATCACCACCACCTCGTCCGCCAGTTCGAAGGCCTCCTCCTGGTCGTGCGTCACGAACACGCTCGTCATCCCGATCTCGTCGTGGAGCCGCCGCAGCCACTGCCGTAGCTCGACCCGCACCTTGGCATCGAGGGCTCCGAACGGTTCGTCGAGGAGGAGGATCTTCGGCCGGATGGCGAGGGCCCGGGCCAGGGCGACCCGCTGCCGCTGGCCGCCGGAGAGCTGCGCCGGCTTGCGGCCGCCGAGCCCTTCGAGCCGCACGAGGTGCAGCAGTTCCTCGACCCGGGACCGCACCTCGGCGGTCGGCACCTTCCGCACCCGCAGGCCGAAGGCGATGTTCTCGAACACGCTCATGTGCCGGAAGAGCGCGTAGTGCTGGAACACGAAGCCCACTTCCCGCTGCCGGGCATGCCGCTCGGTGATGTCCTCGCCGTCCTCGACGATCACGCCCTCGTCGGCATGCTCGAGGCCGGCGATGATCCGCAGGAGCGTGGTCTTGCCCGAACCCGATGGGCCGAGCAGGGCCAGAAGCGTGCCGTCGGGCACGTCGAGCGACACGCGGTCGAGGGCCTTGAACGCGCCGAACGATTTCGAGATGTCGCGAACGTGGATGCTCATGGTCCCCTCCAAGGGCTGTGGTCAGGGCTGCAGGACGATGGTCAGGCCGGGGTCTCGGCGGTCGAGCGGGCGGCTTCCAGGTCCCGAGACTCGGCTTCCAGCCGCCGTTCGATCACGAACTTGGCGACGAGCGTGACGAGGGCCAGGCCGGCCAGCACGCTGGCGACCGCCATCGAGGCGGGCGTGCGGTACTCCTGGAACAGCTTCTCGACGCGGAGCGGCATCGTGTCGGTGGCTCCGGCGATGTGCCCGCTGACGACATACACGGCGCCGAACTCGCCCATCGCCCGGGCATTGGCCAGCACGATGCCGTGGAGCAGCGCCCAGCGGATGTTCGGCAGCGTGACCCGCCAGAACACCTGCCAGCCGCTCGCGCCCAGGCTCACCGCGGCCATCTCCTCCTCGGGCCCGATCGCCTCCATCACCGGGATCAGTTCGCGGACGACCAGCGGCAGCGTGACGAACGTGGTCGCCAGCACGAGGCCCGGCCAGGAGAAGATGACCTTCCAGTCGAGCCAGGCGAGGGTCGGGCCGAGCAGGCCCTGGCGGCCGAAGATGAGCACGAGCGCGAGGCCGGCCACGACGGGCGACACGGAGAACGGCACGTCGAACAGGGAGATGAGGAGCGACCGGCCCGGAAAGCGGAACCGGGCCACGAGCCAGGCCGCCGCCACGCCGAACACGGTGTTGATCGCCACGGCCACGGGCGCCACGGTGAGCGAGAGCCAGATCGCATGCCGCGTGTCGGGGTCGTGGGCCAGGGCGGTCCACCAGGCCGCGACCCCGCCCGCGAACGCCTCGAAAAACACGCTCGCGAGCGGAACGACGATCAGCAGGCCGACGATGCCGACGGCCGCGGCGACGAGCGCCGCGCTCACGGCCGGGGAGGCATGCGGCGCACGGCTTTGGGACGCGGACATGGGCAGCTTCACTGGGCGTTGCGGGCGAGCCGCTGCTGGAGCGCGTTGACGACGATCAAGAGCGTGAGTGACATCGCGAGCAGCACGACGGCAATGGTCGTCGCCTCCGCGTAGGCGAACTCCTCGAGCCGGGACACGATCAACACGGGGGCGATCTCCGTCTTGAACGGCATGTTGCCCGAGATAAAAACGACGGAGCCGTATTCGCCGAGGGCCCGGGCGAGCGCGAGTGCGAAGCCCGTCACGACGGCCGGCAGGATCCCGGGCAGCACGACCCGGAAGAATGTCTGGGCTCGCGAGGCGCCGAGGATCCGCGCCGCTTCTTCGGTGTCTCGATCGAGGCTCTCGATGACTGGCTGCACGACGCGGATCGCGAACGGCAGGCTGACGAACACGAGCACGAGCACGATGCCGAGATAGGAGTAGGCCCCCTGGATCCCGAGCGGCACGAGCCAATGGCCGAGCCATCCCTTCTCGACGTACAGGGCCGAATAGACGAGCCCGGCCACGGCCGTGGGCAGCGCCAGCGGCACGTCGACGAGCGCGTCGAGCACGCGGCGGCCCGGAAAATCGATCCGCGCCAGCACCCAGGCGACGACGAGGCCGAGGACGGCGCTGACCGTGGCCGCGAGCACCGCTGCACCGAGCGACACGCCGTAGGCGGCACGGGCCCGCGGCGTCCATGCGGCGGCGACAAAGCCCTGCGGCCCGAGCGATGCCGCACGGAGAACCAAAACCGCCAGCGGCAAGAGCACCAGCGCCGTCATCACCAGCGCGGTGATGGCGAACGTCATGCCGAATCCGGGAAGCACCGCAGGCCCGCGGCGCCGGCGGTGGCCGGCCGGACGGTTTCTGACCACACGCGGACGGCTGGGAGGCGAGGCGGCAAAGGCGATCATGGGGCGATTGGGAGCGTTCATCGGGCAGCGGTGGGAGACGGTGTCACCTTCCCGCTTCCGGCAGATAGATCGAATCGAACACGCCCCCTTCGCCAAAGAACGTCTTCATCACGGCCTCCCAGCCGCCGACGGCCGTGATGTCAAACGTTTCGATGGCGGGCCACGTCGCGCCATCGGCTGATGGCGGCGGAGCGGACCCCCAGGGTCGATAGTGGTGCTTGGCCACGATCGCCCGCCCCTCGGGCGTGTAGAGAAACCCCAGATAGGCCTCGGCGACATGCCGCGTGCCCTTCCTGTCGACGTTGGCATCGACGACCGCCACGGGCGGGTCGACGCGGATCGAGCGCCGGGGATAGACGATCTCCAGTGACCCCTTGGACTCGACGACCTCCAGGTGGGCCTCGTTCTCGAAGGTCAGATGCACGTCACCAATTCCTTTCTGGGAGAACGTGGCCGTGGCGGCGCGGGCGCCGGTATCGAGCACGGGCGTGCGCTTGTAGAGCTCGGTCACGAAGGCCTTGGCGTCGTCCGCACTGCCGCCCCCCGCGAGCACCGCGCCCCAGGCCGCGAGAAAGCTGTACTTTCCGTTGCCCGAGGTCTTGGGGTTGGGTGTGACGATCGAGATCTCCCCCTTGGCCAGGTCTGGCCAGTCCTTGATGCCTTTGGGGTTGCCCTTGCGGACGACGAACACGACCACCGAGTGGTAGGGCACGGAATCGTTTTCGAACCGCTTCTGCCAATCGGCACGGACGAGTCCCGTCTTCGCTACGGCTTCGACATCGGGCCAAACGGCGAGCGTCACCACATCCGCTTCAAGGCCGTCGATCACGGCCCGGGCCTGACTGCCCGATGCGGCATGCGATTGCTTGATCGACACCGGGCGGCCGTGCTCCGCCTCATACCGGCGTCCGTTGCCGGGCCGGCCGGGCGGCAGCCTGTGCTGCCGAAAACGATCGCCGTCAGCGACACGGTCAAAAGCCACAACCTGCGGGCGGGCATCCGAATCTCCTTGCTGTGCTGGCAGGCCCGTGCCCGGGCCTTTGCTCACCGGGCTGGCACGACGCCCCAGCTGACCGCCAGCGGGGCTCGGCGCTCGAAATCGCCCCAGTCACAGGTCGCAAGTTGCGTGCCGGACCGGTATTTGCATGCGGAGGCCGGTGCGGATGCCGCCATGCCCCCAGAGTCCCCGCGATATCTGACAGCACTGGATCGCCCGTGATATTCGATGGACATGGGCCCGTCGAATATGCTTGCTGCCCGTGAAATAAGACGGCCCTTCGTTGATCAAGGTGTTGGCGTGGAGCGTGCGGCTCGTGATTTGTTGTCGGCGGTCTGGCGGGAAGCCTGCCGGCACATCGAACTCGAGCAGTCGATGCAGGCGATCACGGCGGCCGTTTCGGCGGCCCTGCCTCTCCGCGGCGTGCTCGTGCTCCGTGGCGATGCCGGCAGTCGCACGGTTGAGACGATTGCGGTGGGCGTGGCCCACGATGGCTTCCGCGTGGCACCGCGCACGGCGGAACTGCCTGCTGACGCGTGGCGGAAGTTTCTCCGCTGGCTCAAAGACGGTGAGACATTGCAGCTCGCCGCGACCGACGATCATGCGTGGCTGCGGGCGGCCATGCCGGCCGGCGCCGTGGGCGACATGCTCGCCGGACCGCTTCGCGCCGCGGGTGAGGCGACGGGAATGCTGGTGGTGGTTGCCCAGCCGGGCATGGGTTTCACCGCCAGCCATCGCGCCACCTTCGGCCAACTGCTGGAGCCGCTCACGGTGGCCGTCGAGAACGACGGCCGGTTTCACGAACTGAAGTCGTTGCGCGAGGCGGCGGAGGCCGACCGGCAGACACTCCTCACCCGTCTCGGCAAGCAGGGCGTGAACGAGGAAGTCGTCGGCGGCCAGACCGGGCTGCGGCACGTGATGGAGCGTGTGGAACTCGTCGCCCGGTCCGACGTGCCGGTGCTCATCCTCGGCGAGACGGGCACGGGCAAGGAAGTGGTCTCACGGGCGATCCACACGCGGTCCAAACGGGCCGACGGCCCCTTCATTCGCGTCAATTGCGGCGCCATTCCGCCGGAACTCGTCGATTCGCAGTTGTTTGGCCACGAAAAGGGGAGCTTCACCGGCGCCGCGGAGCAGCACCAAGGCTGGTTCGAGCGGGCCGACCGCGGGACGCTCTTCCTCGACGAGATCGGCGAGTTGCCGCTTCCCGCCCAGGTCCGGCTGCTGCGGGTGCTTCAGGATCACCAGATCGAGCGGGTCGGCGGCAAGGTGCCGCTCCACGTGGACGTGCGGATCGTGGCCGCCACCCATCGCGACCTCGGTGCGATGGTCCAGCAGAAGACGTTTCGCGAGGACCTCTGGTATCGCATCAACATCTTTCCGATCCTGCTGCCCACGCTCCGGGAGCGGCTCGAGGACATTCCTGCGCTCGTGCGGCATTTCGCCCAGCGGGCCGCAACCCGCTTCGGGCTGCCAGCGGTCGAGCCGTCCGCGGCCGACCTCGAACTTCTCGCCGGCTACGACTGGCCGGGCAACATCCGCGAGCTCGGAGCCGTCATCGACCGGGCTGCAATTCTCGGGGGCGGACGACGGCTCGACGTCGCGACGGCGCTCGGCCTGGGGCGACAGGCCCAGCCGGTTCCGCGGATGCCGCTATCCGACGCCACGCTCTACGAGGTGGTGCCGGAGGAACCGGCGGCCCAGCACGCCGCACCGCCGGCGGCCGCGGGCGATATCGTGCCCCTCGCACAGGCGATGCAGCAGCACATCGAACGGGCGCTGACCGCCACCCGCGGCCGCATCGAGGGCCGCCGCGGCGCCGCCGCCCTGCTCGACATCAATCCACACACCCTGCGGGCCCGGATGCGGAAACTCGGCATCGACCCGAACCGATTTCGGGACGAGCCACCATGACCGCCGCGCCGGAGACTACGACCGCCACCGCCCCGACCCCGACGATCGCGGCGACGTGGCCGACGTGGCTGCTCATCGGCGCCACGGGATTCGGCGGGCCGGCCGGCCAGGCGGCATTGCTGCACCGCGAACTCGTCGAGCGGAGGAAGTGGCTTGCAGAGGACGAGTATCTCGCCGCGCTCCGGGTCTGCATGCTCCTGCCCGGCCCGGAGGCCCAGCAACTGGCGACCTACGCGGGCTGGCGGCTGCATGGGATCGTCGGCGGCCTCGTGTCCGGCACCCTGTTCGTGCTGCCGGGCGCGGTGCTCGTGGCCATCCTTGCCTGGCTACACGCGGCCGGTCGCTCGCTGCCGCTCGTCGCGGCCGCGTTTGCCGGCACCCGGCCGGCCGCCGTGGCGCTGGTTGCGCTGGCTGCGTGGCGGATCGGCCGCAAGTCGATCCGCTCGGCCGCGGCGGTTGCGATCGCCGTCGCCGCGGCCGCGGCCCTGGCGGGCGGCCTGCCGTTTCCGCTCGTCGTCGCCGGGGCGGCTGCAGTGGGCTGCGTTTTGCTACCGCGCAGAACCCGAGGATCCGCAGCGCATGGACCGGTGCCGGGCGACCGGCAAACAGGCCGCTCGCTGGCACGGCACGCGGCTCTCGTGGCCTCTGTAGCCACTCTGATCTGGGCACTCGGCTACGCCGCCGTCGCGCAGCTCGGCCTGGCGGGGGGCCGGGGGCCCGCGATCGCCACGCTGTTCACCGAGACGACGCTGCTCTCGTTGGGCGGCGCCTACGCCATGGTGCCCTGGGCTCTCGACGAGGCCGTGGGCCGCGGCTGGCTTCTCCCTGAGGAGCGGCTCGATGCGCTGGCGATGGGCGAGGCGACGCCGGGACCGCTGATCCTCGTGGTCACGTTCATCGCCTTCCTGGCGGGCTGGCGGGCGGGGACGCCGCCCACCGCGGCGGGCTTCGAGGGCGCGGCTGTCGCCACCGCATTCGCCTTCCTGCCGTCATTCGCGCTGATCCTGGCCGTCGCTCCGGCCGTGCGGCGCATCGCGCCAGGATCCCTCTTGGCCCGCGCAATGGAGGGAGTCGGCGCCGCCGTCGTGGCGGCCATTGTCATGCTGGCCATCTCGATGGCCCGCACCGCCTTCCTGCCGGCGGGGGGGGCCGATCCGCTTGCCATGGCCGTCGCGGCCGCCAGCGGCCTGGCCCTGTCGTTCCGCTGGCTGCCGACGCCGCTGGTGATCCTGGCTGCGGCGGCGGTCGGCGCGACCGCTGCTTGGTTCGGCTGTTGACTGCGACCGGGGTGGAGGCTGGCCAACGACTACGGACGCCTCTGGTCCGCATCAATCGTTTGAGCAGTGGGTCTTCAGCGGAATCTGTCCGCGGTCCGGGTCAACAGCGCCTTCCTTTCCTGCACGCTTCCTAACCGCTTTGCGACACCCGCTCGCCCGCCGCATACAGAGCAACCAGCAAGACGAAATATACGGCGATAAGGCCCGTCTGCATCCAATAGGCGAGCGTTGAGCGACCATCCAGCACCATTCTGAGTGCATCGGAAGCATTGACGGCGCTCAGGCCGAGCACGGTTACGCCAAGTGCCGCGAGCGCAGCGGGGACTGCGCTGCGATGCAAAGCTGCGTTCGCGAAAAGGCAGATGTACGCCACAACCGCAAAGGAGATGACCTTGTCCTGGTACGCGTGGAAAGGAACGTCGTAGTAGACAAACAACAGCGGATATTTCAGGCCAAAGAAGTGAGCCACTGCCATGCAGCAGAAGTAGGCAGCGCCAGCCCACAGGGCGAGCCGAAGCAGCAGGGGAGGCGGATTCCGGTGGGTCATCAGTTTGGGTGCCGGCGAACGATCGCGATCAGCGGCTCGCGATCTTGGGATTTCCAACAGGACCGACTTTATAGCGAGTCCGCTGCCTTGCGTAGATGCTCATCATGGCCTCCTGCATGGAGGCGACGGAGTCCCATAAACCCGTGACGAGCTCGAGGCTCGGCGGCATTTGTGGTTTGTGTAACGTCTCTTCTGTAAATCACCGGTAGGGGCCTGACCGAGTCGAGCGTAGCGAGACGAGGTCAGGCCCCTACCGGGCGAGCCTCGTGGTCGGGGCGGCTGCATCGCCATGTCCGCCTTCGAGGACCCGAGCAGATGACACGCCAGCGGGGCAAGGCCCTGGCCGTGGCCCTCGTCGCCGCCAGGATCGGCCGCGCCGTCTACTGGATGATGAAGCGACAGCAGCCCGTTGACGCCCGGAAACTCTGGAAGAGCAGCCTGCCCAAGGGCGTCCGCACCATGGAGGGGGCCGCCATGAAAGGCTGACCGCACACGCGGGGCTGGTCGGTGAGCCGACAGTCGAACTGAGCGACGCGTTTGCGACTGACAGCAGCGCCGGTCGAGCACCGGTTCGGCAAGCCCTCACTCGGCCACAAAGATGCAAAGGCACAACCCGTTTCCGCTACTCACTTTTCTCGGATCGTCCGGATTGTCATCAGGCCGGTGCCGGTGTCAAAGGACGCAACATCGAACTCGAATGTCTGTCGGGTTGACTTGGGGCGGTCGTCTGCAAACCAGAACGCCAGCCCCACAATCTTCCTTGAACTCTCTGAATAGCTCACAATCAAAACTCCGTCACCAATCTGCCAGCACTCGAGAGCCTCGCCGCGATGTGGCTTCATCTCCAGTCCGGTCTTCTTGTAACCAGCCACCTGCATCGCGTTGCTGGCGACTGTCAAAGACAGACCGTTGGTAAGAACCTCGGCTGACGCGCTTGCACATGAAGCCAGCCAGACAAGTCCGAGCAACAATAGACGACGCATCACAGTGATCCTTTCAGGCGAACGGTCGCGATCAGCGGCTCGCAGCCTTGGACGACCCACACCGCCGGATTTTATTGCGAGTCCGCTGTGCGAGATTGGGAGCCTGAAGGAGAATAGCAGACCAAGTGATCCCTCCAATTGGCAAGGCACGAGGTGAGGGCAACTGCTCCGGGGCGACCCGGGGTGGGAAGGAAGCCTGCGGGTGCGTCGTCAAGCTGACAGGAACCTTCGTCGTCAGCCGCATCCACGCCAGCGTCGCGAGGTTCCGGACAGAAACGTGCTCCAAGGCCGGTGAGGCCAGGCGAGTGGGCACCACACCACGAAGCCGTTCCCAGACCGCCTCACGGGTAAAGCACGAGCTTGCGCGACGACCGATCACGCTCTTCCTACGGGGAGCATCCAATAGTTGACGTTTTCTATCCGGCGGTGGCCGCGTAGCGGACGTGTTCTTTTTCGAAGAAGTTGCGGACGACTCCCGGCTGATTCTGGCGGCGGCGGAGATGTGCTCTGGCGTTCGCCATCATCTGCGACTCATCGCGGGGCCTTTGTCGCCGCATGGCTTGCTTGGTGTCTTGGTTGAGCAACTCGTCTGGGTTGAGATCGGGGCTGTAGCCGGGCATGAAGCAGAGCTCGAGGTTCGCCCGCCGCTCCCGCTTGGCTGCGATCCAGCGGGCTACCTTCGCGGCCTTGTGGGCGGGATGCGAGTCGACGATGAGGATGATCTTCCTGCCGTCGGTGGATCGCAGGAGACGGGCGAGGAAGCGAATGAAGACATCGGCGTTGAAGCGGCACGAGAACACCATGAACCAGAGGCGGCCCAAGTTGCTAATGGCCGAGATCATGCTGCACCCGAACCGGCGGCCGGTCGCGGGAGCGATGGGCGTCTGTCCTCGTGGCGAATAGGTGCGGCCGACGGTATCGTCAGACCGGATCCCCATCTCATCTCCCCAGAGAATCAGGGCATTCTTGGCCTTCGCCCGGCGGTGGATGGCCGGGTACTCCTTGTCGAGCCAGGCTTGCACGGCAACCGGATCGCGCTCATAGGCTCGCCGCACCGGCTTCTGCGGCGTGAAGCCCCAATCCTTCAGGTATCGGCTCGCCGTCCAGTCCGAGACTTGCCGACCGGTGTGCGTCTTGATGAGTTCGACAACCGCCTCACGCGTCCAAAGAGCGAAAGGAAGTTTGAGTTGGTCGGGGCACTTGCCTTGGATGGCCCGAACGATCTTCGCTTGCTGCTTCGGAGCGATCATTCGCTCCTTCGGCCGCCCTCGCGTCTTTGCAGCCAGAGCGGCGTCGCCGCCGGCGCGGACTCTGGCTCCGCTTTCACGCGGCTAACGCTGAAGCTGATCAGCGGCGGACCACAGACTCAGATTCGCCGCTGGACGCAAGCCGCCGTCTGATCCAACGCCTGGTTAGCTTGCCTTGGCCGAAACGCGTGGCGCTGGGGCTCCCCGAAGCAGGCCTTCGACGCTGAGATCCTCGTCGATCTCCGGCCAATGAATGCCATACCCCCCGCCAGCAATCACACAACTGGATCGCTGTTGCGGCGTCGCGTGTAGAAGGCGGGGATACCATGCCAGCGGAGCAGAGAGTGTCCGGCCGTCTGCCAGTTCAACGAAGACGGAATCCTCGTTGCAACTGGCCCGCATGATTCGCTCACCCGGGTTCGCCACGGATTGCCTCCCACTCCTTCAGCAAATCATCGACGTGATTCTCGATCACCCGCTCGATGTCGCGTAACTCTGGAGCTCGAAGTCCAAGATTACTCGCCAAACTGACGGGCGACAACCAAAACTTGCACGACGCTTGGTCGCGGTCGATATGCACGTGCGCGGGCTCGTTGGACTCGTGCGAGTAGAAGTAGACGCGGTACGGGCCACTTCGCAGCACTGTGGGCATCGGGCGTCCTTGCTCTGACTACTGGTCGGCCGTCACGCTCTCCGTGACACGCTCACGGCAGCTCCGCTGCCTGCCTTTACCCTAGCGCTGCGGATCAATCGCAGGGTCACCGGGCTTCTTGAACAGAGGATGAGCTATTGTCAAGAGTTGTGTTTAGAGGTCCTGGATCAGGCGGCGTTCTGCAGGACTCCGTCGGTGAAAACTTTTCCTTCGAGAACAAGAACGATCTGTTGATGCCCGTTG
>JAJTED010000010.1 GCA_021300535.1 Planctomycetaceae bacterium
GAACTGTATGCGGATTTGGGCAGGCCTTTGCCGCAAAGCGCCGTCGTCGAAGAGACCACCGGTCCGGTATGGTTCGAGGCCCTGGTGCCGGCCCCGTGAGGTACCGCGAGGTTGACGCCAAGCTGGCTGCCCTCGGCTGCCGCGAACTTCCCCGCCGCGGCGGCGGGTCGCACCGCAAGTGGTTGAATCCCGCCATGCAGCGGGCCGCCGTCCTGCCGGACTGGGGTGGCAAGGACTTGAAGCCGGGCACGGTGCGGTCTGCCGTGCGGCAACTGGGCCTTGAATGGCAAGCGTTTCACGACGCGTGACCTCCATGCCCACGCTCGCGCGGATCACGATCTATCCGGTGAAGAGCCTCGACGGCGTGGCCGTGGAGGCCGCGCGGGTGCTGCCGGTCGGGGCCCTGGAGCACGACCGCCGCTGGCAGCTCGTGGACATGGAGGGCCGCGTCGTCAACGCGAAGCGATCCCCTCTCTTTCATGCCATTCGGGCGGAGTTCGACCTGTCGGGGCAGGGGGGCGATGAACCCCGGCTTGGCCCGAACGTGATCCATCTCGACGTGGTCCCCGAGGCGGTGCGGGCGGCGGCGATTCCCGGCGTGGGGCGGCTGGCGGGCCTGCGGCCCGCGTCGTTTCCGCTCGTGCCCGGGCCCGACGGGCCGTGCGGCTGGCTGTCGGAAGCCCTCGGCATCGGCGTGCTGTTGCTTGAGCGGGCGGACGGCGGGTATCCGGACGACCGCGAGGCGATCGGTCCAACGCTGATTTCGACGGCCACGCTCGCGGAGGTGGCCCGCTGGTTCGGCTTCGACCTGGCCGAGGCCCGGCGCCGGTTTCGGGCGAATCTGGAGATCGGCGACTGCGACCCCTTCTGGGAGGACGCGCTCGCGAGCCCGGCGCGGCCGGAGCTGCAGCCGTCGCTGCTCGACCTCGGCCTCGACGAGCCGATCGATCCGTATGCCGACCTCCCGCCGCCGGAGCCGCGGGAGTTTTTCGTAGGGGAAGTCCGCTTTCGGGCGACGAACGTCTGCCGCCGCTGCGTGGTTCCGAGCCGCGACAGCCGCACGGGGGCGGTCACGGAGCACTTTCGCGATGTGTTCGAGGCGCGGCGCGGCCGGGGATTACCGGCCGATGTGGATGCCTCCGGGTGGAGCCATCTTTACCGGCTGGCGGTGAATACGCACGGACCGCTAACGACGGGGGTCATCCACCTTGGCGACACCGTGGCCGCGTGAGTCGTGGCAGCCTACGGCTTTGTCAAAGATGCTGCCGGCTCGACCACGATCCGCGGCGCATTTGTCCTTCCGGTGGTGACTTCCGTGACGATTCCCGAGGTGGCGAAGCGGCCGAACTTCGGATGCACACGGCGATGGGCGTGCCCGTGCCGGCCGCCGGACTCGACGAGGACATGCACTACCGCGACGCGATAGCGACCGGCCCGAGCGCCTGTCATGGCTCCGGACTTGAGCGTGAAAGCTCCATCGGGGCCGATCGCACCACGTGCCGGGCGGCCGCCGATTTCGAGGTGGTCGAACTCCACGACGCCTCCGGAGACGGGCTGACCGTCGGCGAAGACGACCGTACCCGCCACGGGTTCGAGCCGTTCGTTCCGCTGACACGCCGCCACCGGAAGCAGCAGGCCGCAGCAGACGACCGCGGCCGCACAACTAAAGCGGCTCATCGGCCCGCTTGCAGAGTGCAGCCAGCAGCTCGGCGGAGATCGTCGGCGCAATCCCCTGAACACGGCCGTCCGCGAAGGCGAAGTGGCACGCTCCGGGGTGCCAGCTCCCGAAGGCGAACAGTCCCATGCCGACCACGTCGTCCTGCGGTCCGTCACCGAGCGGCACTCCCGGGCCGCCGACGCGGCTCATGTGAAAAAACTCGGTGGCATCATAGGCGGGGCCATTTGCCGGGGGGCGACACAGACCATCCCGGGGGACGTGCATCTCGCCCGCCAGCAACGTATGCCCCAGACCATCGACCACGTCTGCCAGTCGAATCCACGGCCGCCAGCGCGACGTTCCCACCACATGCTCGGCCGACACGATGAGCCCCGATCCCGCAGCCAGCGTGCCCGCGGCCGGCGGCTCGTGTCCGTGATTTCCCCCGAAGTCGGCGACGGCCCCGCCGGTCACGAACCGTCCGGGGATAAAACAGCCGCAGGGGGCCAGTTGGTCCGCGGATCGCCCCGAGGGCGTGACTGCGTTGGTGACATCCCGCCGGGTGGGGCACAAAAAATCAGCTACCACGAGGCCACGCACGTCCGCAGCCTGCTCGGCGTACGGCAGCGTTCCGTTCCAGTCGGCGGCGGTCTGTTCGAGAT
This sequence comes from Planctomycetaceae bacterium, assembly GCA_021300535.1. GTDB lineage: Bacteria > Planctomycetota > Planctomycetia > Pirellulales > UBA1268 > QWPN01. Next base: position 2,320 of record JAJTED010000010.1, read on the forward strand.
ACGGCAGCACGCGAATGAGCCACGTCGCCGAGGCAACGCTCGCCGTCGGAGCCGCCGCCGGCGGAACGAGCCGGGCCGGTGGAAAGCAGTCCCGAACGGACTGGAACTGCATGGTGGCCAGGGCAACCGAACGCAGGCGTTGGCGACATGTCGTGGCCCGGGCCGCCTCGCGAGCCGCGGTGATCGCCGGCAGCAGCAGACCGGCGAGAATCGAAATGATGACGACGGCGACGAGCAGTTCGATGATCGTAAACGCGGCCGGCCGACGGGCATGATTGGCCGCCATCCGGAGGGCGAAGGGGCTGCAACAAGCCGGCGGTCGCAGGCTCATGAGCCGAGCGCTCGGAACCCGGAGGTCCGGGGCGACACGGCGGCCGGGGGCCGCGCCACGGGGCTGGTCGACGTCCGTCTCGCGACAGGAGTGCTACGGTCACCCGCTGGTGGCCTCGCAGAGGTGGGCGGTATGGTTGGCAGTGGAGCGGGCGTGACTGGCGGCAGCAACGGTCGCGGCAACGCCCCCGACCGTGGCGTTGTCGGTAGCGCGAGGGCCGGAATCAAAGGCGGCGGCACCACCACGATCAGCGGAGGCACATACGCTTCCGCCGCAGCGTAGTTGACGGTGTATCCCATGTCGGCTAGGGCGCCGATCGTGACGCGGCTGATGAAGTCGCCATTCAACGCCGTGGATGGCGACATCAATTCGTTGCCAAAAACGCCTTCATCCCAGTGGGCGCGGATCTCTGGCTGCAGGGGCACGGACGTGCCGGTACGGCCGAACAGTGAGTTAAACTCACGGACCGCATTCGCGCCGGTGAATGTGTCGCCGACGATCCATTGACTAAACACCGTGGCCCCGGGAGTGAAGCCGAGCGCATGCCCGATCTCATGGGTCAGGGTATCCTGCAGTGCGCCGGGATTCATGGTGATGTCATTGGGGTCGATACCGGTAATGCCGGAATACGGCAGCCCGGTGCCGCGAAACGCCGTGGGCCGGGCATTCGCCAGCACCCCGCCTGGCCCTTCCGGCGCTCCGCCGAGAAGCCCCATCTGCACCACCATCTCGAAGTCGTCGATGAACAGTGGACCGACCGTCACCCCCGGCACGTCTCCGGTGATCACGCGGCTCCAGCGGTTGGCGGCCTGGATCGTGGCTGTGCGGACGGCTGCCGGCACGGGGCCGCCGGCCACGTCGTCGAACCGGATCGTGATCTGGAATCCGGGGGTGTCTTGCTCGTCGTTGACGATCGTGCCGGTGAGCGTCGGCGTCGTGACCGTGCAGCCACGAGTGGGGCTCGAGAGCAGCACCTGGTAGGTTTCGTCGAACTCCGCAATCGTGTCGCCGCTCACGGAGACGGTGAAGGTCTTGGTCGTCTCGCCAGGCCGAAACACCACGGATCCGCTCGTGGCGGCGTAGTCGCTGCCGGCTGTCGCGGTCACGTCACGGGTGCTGTACAGCACCGTGACCGGCAGAATGGGCTGGCCGCCGAGCGTCACCGTGAACGTCGCATTGACCGTCCCCGCATTGCCCTCGGTCACCCGCACATCGCCGGCCGTGACCGTCGTGGCGACGAGGTCATAGATTGTGGCCTGGGCGGAAATGGTGGCGGCGTTGGGGACGTTCAGCGGCGTCGCTGTGATGCGGAAGGTTTCGCTTCTCTCCGAGATCGAGTCGGTGAATGTCTGCACGCTGAACGTCTTCACCGTCTGTCCGGGGGAGAACAGCAGTTGTGTGGCGTTGCTGAAGATGAAGTCATTGCCCAGCGTCGCGGAGCCCGAAATCGCGCTGACCGCCACCCGCTGCGGGAGCGTGGAAGGGGCGGCCATCCGCACCGTGAAGGTGGCCCGGTCCCCCTCCACGATCGGGGTCGATGGCAGTTCGAGCGAGAAGGCGGCGGGGCAGGCCCGGCGTTCGAGCGATTCGTGGCCCAGCACGGTACACCGGGAGGAGGCTCGCCGGCCGTTGCCGATGGCAAGCGATGACTGGCGGCGACGGCTGGAAGTTGGCATGTGTGGTCCTCGTGAGTTCGGGGGCCGAATCGTGCCGGCACAGAGCCGCAATGCGTTCAGCACCGGCGGGGAAAAGCGGCAGAACCTGCCTCTTCTGGGGAGTTCATCTCCATGAGAATAACCACCGGGCAGATAGGTGTCACGGGATCGGTAGCCGATGCCGCCACGGATCTGCGATCGTTTCGCAATCCGTCTCGTCTCGGCGGCGGCCGGTGTTTGCCGTCAACGCCGGCCGCCCTCCCGTAAAACTTGCGGCAGTCGGTACGCCCCCCCCAATCGTTTCCGAGGCCGACGAAAACCGCTCTTGCCCAGGCCGGACGATCATGATTCCCCGGTGAAACCGCAGTTCGATGACGGGTTCGAACCGATTTGTTGCTAGTCCCGTAGGGGGAGACTACGTTCATTCGGGTTCCGACTCGGTGCGACGCGAGCGTCTCATCGGGCCATCGTCTCCAAGAGGCATTTGCATGAATCTCCGGCGCAAGTTCTTCGGGCTGTTTGCCGCCGATCGGACATCGGAAAACCGCCGGCGGCCGGGCCGCCGCTCCCGCCCGACGCGGGCAGCCACGGGCCGCCGCCGTCGCCCCCAGGCACCGCTCGCCCACGAGACGATGGAGGCGCGAATCGCGCTGGCTGTGGACGGTTTTTCGCAGGCGACTTACCAGCAATTTTTGAACCCCAACGGCATCGGCGAACTGGGGGAGGCTGTGACACGGGAAGGGTGGGCCGTGGTCGTCGGCGAATCGAGCGACGACATCTACATCCAACAGGTTGCCACGTCGCCGCAGACGCTGCTGTACGCGGACAACGGCAGCTTCATCGACCTGCCCGAGGTCGATGGTGATTATGGTGAGATTCCGGACATCAACGCCATGCGGTCGCTGTCGGTCACCAATGCGACGGTGGTCAACGACGTGGGAGTCGTGAACGACAACTATCCGGTCTTCGACTTCACGAATGCGACGAACTCGTTCACCACGCGATTCGTTTCGCAGCATGACGATTGGCTCCTCGCTCCGGTCACGGCAACACTGCGCTATACGCAGGCCGACGGAACAGTGCAGCAGTGGGACATCACTAGTGCACCTGTATGGACGGTTACTCCGCAGGCGGGCACCGTGCGGCGACCGTTCGATGTCTGGCCGGAGGCCGTATCATACTACGAGCCGACCAATGCTGCAGCCTTCGTTCAGAGTTCGCTCGACGTCTTATGGCGGGTTCAAGCTTTGCCGACCACGGACCGGCAGCCAGGCGATCTGCTGATCTCGCCATTTACGTCGGTGCCCCGGCTCATCGATCTGACGTACTCGTACAATGACGAGCAGATCTTTCCCAACGTGGAGCGGATCACCGAGGCATTGGTCCTGCCCTCCGCCGCGGCGCCCGTCTTGGGTGGAGTCACCCAGCCCTCCACGTTCACGCTCCCCGGGGCGGCCGGCGTTGGCTTCGCCGGCATCGTGCCCGGCACCTTGCGGGGGACGCTGCGGCTCGAGGGGGCCGAGTATCCGTTCCTGGTGGAATCGCGGTCGGGCAATCGGCTGGTGTTCGGTGGCGGCCGACCGCTCGCGAGCGGCGATCCCGTCGGCCTCGAGTACGTGTTGCGAACCGGCGGATCGAAGTTGAAGTCGGTGCAGGGCACGGTCGACCTGGCCAGTGGCGTCATTTCGCTGACGTTCGCCTCGGGCGAGGACATCACACCCGTCGCCGGCGCACCGATCTTCGTCGATCAGGCGCCCGGTCCGGTGAGGATTGACGCCACGTACGCCGTCTACGACGCCGGAGATCCGAACGACCAGGCCGGCAGCCTCACGTTCTTCGCCGGTCTCGACATCACGAACGAGGTGGCCGTCGACCTGCTGCCGCACGGGGCGACGATCAACGTTGACAGTCCGTTGGTCATGCGAAGTTCGCTCCCCGACGGAGATACGAGCCTCCGCGCCACCAACGTCAACATCGATGCCCAACTGCTTGCCAACGATCGCCTCGACATCGCGGGCAGCGTCGCGCCGCGAGTCACGATGCTGCGGCAGGCGTATGCCTACCCGACCGTGGTGTCTGGCTCGGTCACGGGCCTGTTCATTCCCCCGGGTCTGGCCGGGGCGGGATACGATCCCGACCCGCTGAATCCGCCCGTTGTGACGATCGGTGGACCAATCACGTCGCCCGCTGGCGCGACGCCGGTGGTACGGACGGTCAATGCCCGACTGGGTGCGGTGACGGTCGATCGGGACCCGACGAGCCCGACTTTCGGTCGCGTGACCGCCGTCCAGATTCTCGAATCCGGGTCCGGGTATGCCGCGCCGCCGGCGGTGACGATCGCCGCCCCGGGCGGCGGCGGTGCAACGGCCACGGCCACCGCGACGCTCGACGCCTCTGGTGCCGTCATCGGCATCATCATCACCAGCGGTGGTTCGGGGTACGAACTGACGCCCATGGACCCTGTCGCCACGATCTTCCGACCGCAGGCTGAGGCCACGGCGGTCGTCGACGCTTCGGGCAGGATCAGCGGCTTCGTCGTCACCAATCCTGGTTCCGGCTACAACGACGTGCCGCCGGTCGCGATCGTCCCCCCGGAGGTCGAGACGGCTGCGGTGCCGGGTGCCGTCACCGTCCTGGGCGGCAGCGTCACCGGCATCGCCATCGCCGACGGCGGCTACGGATACCGCACGCCGCCGCGGGTGTGGATTGCGCCGCCGCCGAAGGCTGCCGGCGGAACGCAAGCCTCGGCGATCGCCGCACTGGACGCCGCAGGGCGGGTGATCGGGATCACGATCGTCGATCCCGGCTCGGGATACGAGACAGTCGCCATCGACGGGACGGTGAGCGAGTTCGTTCCCGAAGCGCGGTTGCTTGCCCCGTTCCCTGTCCCCATGGCGGAAGTCGTGAAGGTCAACGCGGCCGTGGGGGCGGCGGTGTACGAGGTGCGCGTGGGCGATGACCGAGGCACCGACCTCGATCGCGGCCTGGTGCTGGTGTCGTCATCTGGCTGGCTGACCCGCGACCTGGCGCAGACTCGTGCCGCCGACGCGGTGTTCGTCCAGGCGGCCCAGTCAGACGTGATCGTGGAAGGTGTCGTCTGGGGCAGAGATCAGTCGTACCTCATGCAGTCGCTGCCCGGCGCCTCCGACCTCGCGCCGTTCCTGCTCACGACGACATCGCAGGCCACCGGAGCCAGCGTGGGCCAGTTGCGGGGCGGGACGGTAGGAATCACTCTCGCCAACGACGCCCCGACCCCGGCCGAAGGCGCCGTGGCCTTCAACGACGTCCGTCTGAGCACCGATATCGATTCGCTGCGTATCCGGGCGGCAACGAGCGCCGGCGTGACCCGCAGCGAGCCGTTCCCCTACGAGATGGAGGTGGTCGAAGAGAACAGCATCGCGATCGAGGCGGTGGCCGCGTCGAGTTTTCCGCTCAGCATGCGGGCAAGGCAAAACCTGCTCTTCAACGCGAATCTGGCCACCGCCGGCGACGTCTCCCTCGCGGCCACGTCGCTGCTGACGGTGTCGGCGCCGATCTCCACGACGACGGGGCGGATCGGCATCTCCGCGGCCAACGTGACCATCGAAAACTCCGTGCAGGTCACGCAGGCCCAGGACGACGACACGCGGAACGATGTGGTGATCGAAGCCACCGGCGGCAGCATGACGGTCGACGGCCTGGTGTCGGCCGTGAACAACGTTGTGCTGCGGCAGGTGAACCGGCTCGGCCCCGAAGTTTTTGAGTACAGCATTCGCGAGCCGGTTGCGATTCCCGACAATTCCACGGTGTCGCGGTCCATCACCGTCAGGGACGCTTTCGAGTTTGAGAACATCGACGTCGCCGTGGACATCACACACTCGTTCGTGAGCGATCTGACGCTCACGTTGATCGCGCCGGACGGCACGCGGGTGCGGCTGTTCGACCGCACGGGCGGCGCGGGCGACAACTTCAGCGGCACGATCTTCGACTCCGAGGCCGCTACGCCGATCACCGGCGGCGTGGCACCGTTCACGGGACGGTTCCGGCCCGTCCAGTCGCTCGCGCCGCTCTACAACCGGGATGCCCGGGGCACGTGGCAGTTGGAGGTGCAGGATAGTGCCCCGGGCGACGTGGGGCAGTTGACGAACTTCACGCTCTTGTTCACGTCGCAGCAGCCTGCGACGGGCCGGATCAATGGCGCCGCACGGGTTCGGGCGGACCATCTGGAATTCGACGCCCAAGGCAACGTGGGCGATCCGGAGCTGGCGCCGGGCACGGGCACGTTCTTCCTGCGGACGGACGTGCATTCCTTGAGCGGTCGGGCGGGCGGCAGTTTCTCCATCGACGAAACCAACGACATCTTGATCAGCGACCTGCGGTCGGGGGGGCTTGTCTCGGTGCGGGCCGGCGGTGTGGATCCGTTGGGCGGTCCGAACGCGGGGCGGGCGGCCCTCACCGCATCACTGGCCGACGTGCCGGCCATTGATCTCAATGCGCCGTCCGGCAGCATCGATGTCGTCAACAACGCGCCGACGACGATCATCGTGGGGAATGCCGAAGCCCTGCGGACCGGCCGCGCCATCTCCATGCGGGCGGGGGGGAACGTCAGCATCCGCTCGACCGGCGGCGCCACGCGGGGTGAGATCTTCGCCCTCGACGCGCCGCTCGCCGGCAGCGGTGCCCGCACTGTCCGCTACCTCTACGCGCCGTCGGCCCTGCCGGTTGGGGCGGTATACGTGCCGGGCGTTCCGGGCACCACCGCGAGCACGATCACCGGGTCAGGCACGTTGGCGACGGTGCTGGGAGTCGCCACGGCGAATCTCCGCGTCAACGATCGCGTGCTCGTCAGTGTCGCGGGGGGCAACACCGCCAATGGCGTGTACACGGTTACCCGCCTGGGTGGCGGCACCAACTGGCTGCTGACTCGGTCGGCCGATTCGGACACCGACGCCGAACTGCCGGCTAACAGCTTCGTCCGCGTCACCGACGGCGGCGGAGCCGGCTACTACCAGTTGACGTACGTGAGCAGCACAGCGGTACCGTTTACCCGGTGCCCGATCGAGGTGTCAGCCCCGTTGTCGCTGGTGACGAACATCGGTTCCGACGATGTCAACGACGCTGTGACCTTCGTCGTCTCGACTGCGGGCGTGACCAACACGGCAGCCGGGTCGCTCGGCAAGATGATCGAACTGCGGCAGGCGAACGACACGTCGTCATCGTTCAGCAATCCCAATCAGAAGATGGACTTCCGCTTCTCGGGCCAGGTGCTGACGCCCATCCGCCTCACGCAGCAGCTGCCGCGAATCACCGAGCCGTTCCGGATCGACGGCAACACGAGCTACAACCCGCCCGGCAGTCCGGGCGTGACCCGGCCGCGGATCACCGTCGACGGTTCGCGAATCGCCACGACCCGCGACGGCACGACCGTCACCGCCGCGAGCGTGGTCAACGGCTTCGAGGTTTCGGGGGCCGGCGCCGCAGGCGCGGTGCTCGCCAACATGACGGTCTCAGGCTTTACCCGAGGGGCCGCCGTCCAGGTTCAGGATGCCTCCACCGTGCTGGCCAACGGCCTGACGTTGGGCACGAACGAGTTTGGCCTGCGGGTCGCCAACCAGTTCGGCCTGCGGGTTTCGGGCAGTTCGTCCGAGGTGACGCTGCTCAACTCGACCGTGACGGCCTCCACGAAGGCGGGCGTGCGAATCGAGAATACGGCCCGGGACGTCGTGCTCGTGGGCAACACGATCGGCACCGTGGATCGAGACAATGCGATCGGCGTGCAGGTCGCGGCGGCGTCCGGAAACAGGAACCGGATCGGCGTCGAGCCGGTGCTGCCGCTGACCGGAATCTCGACGCTGACCGCGACCCGCGTGAATGCCACCACCTTCACGCTGCCTGGCAGCGTGCGGTTGACCGCAGCGACGCTCTTCCCGGGCCTGGGAGTAACGGGGCCGGGCATTGTGCCGACCGCGGGGCTGCCGGCGGCCGAGATCCTTTCGGTAGCCATCAACGCTACGACGGGCGTGGCGACGGTGGTGCTGACGGGCGGCCAGGTCAACGCCAATGGCCGCGTGACCTTTGGCAACTTCGCGGCCACCACGCTGGGCGGCACGTCGCTGACCATGCCCGCGGGTGTGAACAGTGACCAGCTGTATCTCGGACAGCAGGTCGCTGGCATCGGCATCGTGGCCGGGACGCGGATCATCGCCATCGATCGGACTACGAAGACCGTAACCCTGTCGGCGGCCATGACCGCGACCGGTGTGAGCAGCATCACGTTCCCAGGGGCGAACAACGGCGCCCCCCGAAACGTGATCCAAAACAACCTCGTGGGTGTCGAATTGAGCGGTGGCGCCACGACGATCGCCAACACGTCGATCATCAACAGCGCCGGTGACGGCGTGCGGATCACGGGCGGCACGAATGTCATCGGGCGGTCCGACCGCACCCGCTCGGCGTTCAGCAACATGATCAACGGCAACGGCGGGTTCGGCATTGCCTTCGACGCGGGGGCCGGCGCCCGGTCGGCCGCCGTGACGCTAGCGAACCAGCAGACCGTGCGGGGCAACTTCCTCGGCAGGCTCACGTCGAATCGGCCCGCTGTCGGGAATACCAAGGGCAACATCGGCCTGCGGTTCGCGACGGCAGCCGAGGAACTGTATCGCGGCGAAAGCCCGGCCTTCAGGCTCCGTCCGAACGCGGTCACGGGCGTGGACGCCGAGGGCAACCAGCACGCCCCGACGACGACGAGCACGGGTGGTGGTAGTGGGGGCGGCGGCATCCGGCCCGTACGTCCGACCCGCTGACCGACGCCGCTCGGCGGCTGCTACGAAGCCCTTTTGACAGCGATCAGAGAACGCCTTCCCGGGCTCACGGGGGCAGGTTGACCGTCGTGCCGCCGTCGTTGGTCACGTTGGCGGTCGACCCAGGCGAGCCGCCCGTCGTGAACTGGCTCGTGACGCTGAAAGTGCCCGGGCTGGTGTCGAACATCAGGGCCGTGGGCGAGCCGGGCGTCGCCGTGATGTTGCCGGACGCGATCGACGCGAAGCTCATGTCGAGCGGCCCGCTGCCAGTGATTTCGACGGCAGCCTGTGACGTCGACGCGTTCGTGATGCTGTTGGCGCCTATGAGTGCCGTGATCGCGCCGGCGTTGTTGGCCTGAAAGCCGACGGCCGTGGCCGCGGTGAGGTTGACGTTGAGGCCCTCGAACGTGGTCGAGCCGGGCGCGTTGTTGATGAGCACACCCGCGTTCGTGGCGCCGAGGATCGTCATGTTTTTGAAGAGGAAATCACCCGAAGACCCGCCATCGATGAGAATCCCCTGTCCGCCGGCGCTCGTGATCTTGGCGCCGACGCCATCCACAGTGACGTCACCGCCGGCGTTGTTGATCGTGATACCGTTGCCCGTGTCGATGAACGGTGTGTCGGGGGCCGTGAGCGTCACCTTTCCGCCCGTGGTGTTGGCGACGGATAGCAGGTACGAAGACGTGGCCCCGGTGGCGGGCAGGCCGTTGGTGATCGGGCCGGTGTAGGCGAACGTCGGGGCGCCTCCGAGCACGGAGACGGCTGCGCCGTTGGTTGGCTTGACGATGCCCGTCCCGGAGCCGGCCGTGATCGTCGTAGTCGAGTTGTCGTCCACGACCGCGATGGCCGTCTGCACGTTGTTCGTCAGTGACACGTTGCCGATGTTGATGTTCGTGGCTGCAGCGTTGTTGACGATCTGGATACCGGAGCCGCCGGTGTCGCTGATCTCGTTGGGGACCGTGGATCCCGCCGCGCCACCGCCCGTGGCTATGTTGATCGTACCGCCGGCCGTGTCGGCGATGGAGACGATCGGGGCCACGGCTCCGCCGTTGAGCGCCGTGTCGTTTGTGATCGAGCCCTGGTAGTCGACGTCGAGCGGATCCGCCGCCGCCCCGGCGATCGTGAAACCGGCCGTCGTCATATTGGCGATTGCCGTCTCCGCGAACGTGGCCTTGCCTGAAGCTGCCTCGAGATACACGCCCTCCTGCGCCGCCGTCGTGCCGTTGCCCGTGATCGAGACGTTCTGGACCGTCAGCGGCCGGCCTGCCGCGCTCGTCAGCGGACCGGTCGCGTAGATGCCGGTGCGCGAGCCGATGATGTCGATGCCGGCGACCGTCGCGCCGCCGGCGATCGCCCCGTCGATCGCGATGCTGTCTCCGGCCGGATTGCTCAGCAGTGGGCTGAGGCCGGAACCGGTGGACAACGGCAACGGGCCGCAGGTCACCGTGGGAATTGCGAATCCCAGCCCGTCACCGATCAGGTATTGATTCGCGTTGCCGAACGCGAAGGTGCCGCCGTAGGGCGTGCTCGTGCGGCTCAGGCCCCGATGAACGAAGACGATGTCGTAGGGGTTCGCGGCGGCGGCACTGGCCTGGGCGAGCGTGTTCAGCGGACTCTCCGCCGTGCCGGTGCCACCGCTCGGGGCGGCATTGTCCACGTGGATAACCCGCCACGGCGTGTTGCCGTTGTCGGGATTGAGGGCCATGATCGGCGTCTGGTGGGCGCGGACGATGTGCTCGTTGCGCATCATCGGCTGCTCCATCTGGTCGGGCACGTTCCGCCGCCGGCTGCCGCCCATCCGGTAGGTGAGCCGGGCGAAGCCCGTCCAGTCGAAGTAGCTGTCGTTGTTGGCCTGGAGCGAGAAGTCCCAGTTCTCGATGAACGTCATGTCGAGGCGGGTGTAGACGCCGCCGAACCAGGGCACGACGTCTTGGCCGAGTTGCGGGCCGCTCCACCAGTTGTATCGCGAGTTGCCCAGGGCGTAGCCGCCCACGCTGATCATGCCGGCCCAATCGGAGAGGCCGGGAATGTAGGCGCCGACCTCGAGGTCGGCGCCGGTGAGAGCGGCGTCGAGGCCGTACTGGCACATCACGTAGTTCTGGAAGAACGGTGATCCCGGCGCACCAGCCGTGTGGGCCGTCCTGCCCACGGGTATGTAGCCGTTGGAGCGGAGGTTGCCGAAGTCGGTGAGCCACTCGCCGCTCACGCCCACCTGGTTGTAGGAGTGCCCGAACTGCCCGAACTCGGTGCCGGCGACTCCGAACGCGGGGTACTGGTTTTGGTCACCGTCGTAGTCCCAGTAGACGCCGACGCCCAGCAGGCTGCCGCCGAGGAATTGCTTGCGGACGAGGCCCACGTTCGAAAAGAACCCGCCGTTGACCGACAGGTGGCCGCGCAGGTCGGCGGACCAGAGGCCGCCGAGGTCGTCCTCGGAATACGGGATGTACCCGCCAAGGGTCATGTAGCTGCCGTTGTAACCGAGGCCACGGTCGGCGGCGTTGAAGCCGTAGTAGAAATAGCCGGGACCGTTCTGGCTGAGCTGCTGGAAGCCCGCCACGGCCCGATTCACGAACCCGCCGGCTGGTGCCATCGCCATCTGCCCGGTCTGTGCCTCGGCGAGCGAGGGCATGGTAGCCGTGCCGGCGGCGATTAGCGCCAGCGTGGCCGCCCGCCGGGCTTTCCGCTGCCATTCAGCCGCCCGGAGGCGGATCGCCCGAAGGCGCGCGGAGGCCCGTTTTCCGAAGCGATTGACGGCTTTCCTGCTCATCGGAGTCGCGTCCCTGGCGTGGGCCGGTCGTCCGGGCAGGGCGGTCCCCGCGCCGAAAAACCGGCATGATCGTCAGGAGTGATCGACCCGCCCCGACCCGATCCATGAGCATTTCCCGCAGATGGTCCGGATGCGGCAGGGACGGGCGGGCTTGCCTAGTTTGCCAGGGCTGAAGATTTCGCCGTGGCGCCCAAGCCGGCTCCGGGACGGCATGAGTTGCGTCGCTGGCGGCCGCACGCCACGCTCCGCATCCTCACGCCGATCCCGTCGCCTCTTTCCAGTAGAGATGGGATGCGCAGTGGCGTGGGCGAGCCGCCGTCAGTCTTCCAGCCGGAAGCGGCTGACCGTCTCCGTCAGGCCGTCCACCGCCGACACCATGTGCTGCGAGGCGTCCTTGAACTCCCGCAGCGCATCGGCGGCGGCCCGGGAGCCGTCGGTGAGCGTGACCAGGGCCTCGGTGATCTGCTGGGCACCGGCCGCCTGGGCCTGCATGCCCTGCTGCACGTGCTCGAAGCGGTCCGAGAGGCCGTGCACCTTGTCGATCACCTCGGTGAACTGGCCGCTGATCCCGGCCACGCGGGCCACGCCCTCCTTCACCTCCGCCGCGAACCGCTCCATCTCCCCGACCCCCGCGTTCACCGCCGTCTGCATCTGCTCCACGAGCCGCTCGATGTCGAGCGTGGCCACCGCCGTCTGGTCGGCGAGCCGGCGGATCTCCCGGGCCACGACGATGAAGCCCTGGCCATACTCACCCGCCTTCTCCGCCTCGATGGCGGCGTTGATGGAGAGGAGGTTCGTCTGATCGGCCACCTTCGTGATCGTGGTGATCACCATGTTGATGTCCTCGGCCCGCTGCCGGATCGCCGCCAGCCGCCCGGCGAACTCGGAGGTGGACTGCTCGAGGTGGGCCATTGTCTCGCCCACCTCGACCAGGTCGCCCCGGCCCGCGTCGGCCACCTGGGCCGTCTCCGCCGCCACGGCCGCCACGTCGTTCATCGTGCCGAGCAGCTCGCGGCCGGTGACGGAGATCTGCCGGCTCGCCACGGCGGCCTCGCTCGTACTCGCCCCCAGCGATGCGATCGCCGTCTCCTGCTGCCGTCCGGCCGCCGAGAGCTGCCGGGCCGTGGCGTTGAGGTCGAAGCTCGCCTGTTTCACCTGCGAGACGATGCCGCGGAGGCTCGACGTCATCGCCCCCACATCCCGCAGCAGCTGGCCCGTTTCGTCGCCACCGCGGACGTCGATCGTGCCGGTGAGGTCGCCCTGGGCCACCCGCCGCGAGGCCGCCACCGCCCGGCCGATCCGCCGCGTGAGCGTGCCCGTCAGCCACGTCATCAGGCCGATCACGCCCGCCATCCCGGCTGCCGCCAGGCCCGCCGACGCCAGGAGCGGCCCCTGCACACGGCTGATGATGTCGCTGCGGCGGAGCTGCATCACGACCGTCCATCCGCCGGTCGGCACGCGGGCGGCGGCATACAGGCAGGCCGCGCCGGTCAACGGGTCGGAATCGCGGACCACGCCGCCGATCGTCACCGCCCGGTGGAAGTCGCCGAGGATCTTGCCGTAGGGAGTGTCGGCCAGCGGCTTGGCCCGCAGGTCTTCGGCCTTCGCGGTCGCGGCGATCACCTTGCCCAGCCGGCTGACGAGAAACACTTCCACGTTCCAGCCCGCCAGCTTCTGCTGCTGCTTGATCGTCTCCAGATCGGTCGCCACCTTGTCGAGCGCCCGGTCCACGCCGGCCACACCCACGAACCGTCCGTTGATCACGATCGGATAGGTCTGCTCGACCATCAGCCGGCCGTCGTAGTCGTAGGGTTCGGTGACCATCGCCTTGTCGGCCTGGGTCGGGTCGAGAAACCGCTCCTTGCAGCCGGCGTAGTAGAGGCTGTCGAGCATCACCAGCCGCGTGAGGAAGATGCCCGGGCCGCCGCTGCGGTCGCGAAACCAGTAGGGGATGAACCGGCCGTCGGGTCCGAGGGCCTGCGGCGGGATGCGGGCCAGGGCGGCGGCCGATGTCTGGTCGGCCATCGGCTCGGGCGCGGGCAGGGCCGCTTCCTTCGCTGCGGTCTTGGCCGCGTCGGCCGTGGCAGCCGCGGCGCGGGCGTCGAGGCCATCGGCGTCGGGCTCGAAGCCGTAGGAAACACCCACGAACTGCGGATGCGACTCGAGCACGTCGCGGGCCAGCCGCAGGGCGTCGAGGCGGCGGCCGAGGAGGCCGTTCTCGGCGGCCATGGCCATCACCCGCGCCGCCGTCACCGCCTCCAGCGTGCCGCGGTCGATCTCGGCGGCGATCATCTTCACCCGATCGACGAGGATCTCCTCGCCGCAGCCGAGCAGCAGCGACCGCATCCGCAGGAAGTTCATCCCGAGGACGCCGGTCAGGATTGCCACCGCGGGCACGACGCCCAACAGCAGCATGCGGGTGCGGATGCCGAGCGCGGGAAGGTGCATGCGGAGATCGTGAAGCGGGAAATGGGCGTTGCAAACCGAGCAGACCATTGAACGAGTCTGCCCGAGCAGGATGTGAGGAATGCCGACCGTGGAAACCCTCGGCGTTGCCTCGGCTGCGCCTTCGGTCTGCGAATCCACCGGTCGGCCCAGTGCACAAAGGCCATGGAGAGCTTTGTCCACGGGCATCTAGGTTACCGTCGGGAAAATCGCGGGTCCCGTTTCGGGTTTGCGCCCGGTACTCCCCGGCACAAAATCCCTCCAGCCCGTATAACCGGACGGTCCCGGCCGCTCCGGCCCCCGGCGCCCCGCCCCGCAAAGCCCCCGCCATGTGGCAACTCCAGGTTTACGACGCGCTCCTCTTCGACTGCGACGGCACGCTCGCCGACACGATGCCCGCCCACTACCGGGCCTGGCTGCATGTCACCGGCGCCCACGGCATCGCCTTCGACGAGAGCCGTTTCTACGGCCTCGGCGGCCGGCCCACCCGCGACATCCTCGCCACGCTCGCCCGCGAAGCCGGGCTCGATCTCGACCTCGATCACGGCGTGCAGCAGAAGGAGGCCGCCTTCCTCGCCCAGCTCGACCGCGTGGCGGCGATCGATCCGGTGGTCGACGTCGTGCGGCGGTCGCAAGGCCGGGTGCCGATGGCCGTGGTGACCGGCGGCCACCGGGCCGTATGCACGCGGATCCTCGAGCATGTCGGCATCGCCGCCGCCTTCGATACGCTCGTCGCCAGTGAAGACACGGAGCGGCACAAGCCGGAGCCCGAGCCCTTCCTGGCGGCCGCGCGGCGGCTCGGCGCCCGGCCGCAGCGGTGCGTCGTGTGGGAGGACAGCGACCTCGGCATCGAGGCGGCGCGGCGGGCCGGCATGGAGTGGATCGACGTGCGTTCGTTTCACACGCCTGCGCGGGTGAGCGGACCATGACGCGGCCCGTGGTCACGCTCGACGCCGTCCGGCAGGCCCACGAGCGAATCCGCTCCGGCATCCAGCGCACGCCCTGCCCGGTGAGCATCCCGCTCTCCGAGGCAACCGGGGCCCAGGTGTTTTGCAAGCTCGACCTCCTCCAGCGGACAGGCAGCTTCAAGGAACGTGGGGCCCGCAACGCGCTGCTCCTGCTCGACTCGGCGCAGCGGCGCCGCGGCGTCGTTGCGGCCTCGGCCGGCAACCACGCCCTCGGCCTGGCCTATCACGGCAAGCTGCTCGACATTCCGGTGACGGTCGTCATGCCGCGGTTCGCGCCGCTGGTGAAGATGGCAACCTGCCGCCGGCTCGGCGCCCGCGTGATCCTCGAAGGGGAGACCTTCGACGACGCGCGGCGGCTGGCCGTCGAGATCGCCGCGTCCGAGGGGCTCGAGCGGGTGCATGGCTTCGACGACCCGCGGGTGATCGCGGGGCAGGGGACGATGGCCCTGGAGATCCTCGAGGACGTGCCCGACGCCGACGCGATCATCGTGCCCACCGGCGGGGCCGGCCTGCTCGCGGGCGTGGGCATCGTGGCCAAGGCCTTGCGGCCCGACATTCGCATCATGGCCGTTGAGCCGGCCGCGGCGCCGAGCTTCAGCGCATCGCTGGCGGCGGGCCGCCCCGTGCAGGTGCCGATCCGGCCGACGCTCGCCGACGGCCTGGCGGTGGGCCGCGTGGGCGACGTGTCGTTCGCGCTGGCCGCGCCGCTCGTGGACCAGGTGGTGACGGCCGGAGAAGCGGCCCTGGCCCTGGCCGTGCTGCGGCTGCTGGAACTGGAGAAGACAGTCGTCGAGGGGGCGGGAGCGGCGGCGCTGGTGCCGCTGCTCGCCGGCGACTGCCCCGACCTGCTCGGCCGCAAGGTGGTGATCCTCCTGTGCGGCGGCAACATCGATCTCACGATCCTCGACCGCGTCATCGACCACGGTCTGGCCGCCGACGGCCGCCGCTGGCGGTTCACCACGCAGATCAGCGACCGGCCCGGCGGGATCAGCCGGCTCACCGCCGCGATCGCCGCCGCGGGGGCGAGCGTGCGCGAGATCGTGCACGACCGGGCCTTCTCCGGGCCCGACGTCTTCTCCACCGCCGTTGAGGTGACGGTCGAGACCGCCGACCGCGAGCACGTGGCCGCGCTCGCCGAACGGCTCCGCGCCGACGGCTTCACCATCGTCCCGGCGACGAACTCCTGACCCGCCCCGCGACGCACGTGCCGCAAGCCCCCAGGCTAGCGCATGGACGCTGCCAAGAAGCCCCGGGCGGGAGCCCGGGGACTCCGGGAATGAGGGCCACCCGGCCGTCCATGCGGCACGACGGCGAGTAATTTCCCGCTTCGCACCCGCTTTGCATGGCACCCGGGAAGGCTTGCCACCCGGAGTCCCCCGGCTTCCGCCGGGGGCTTTTTGTGTGAACGCAAGGCCTGGAGGGCCGGGTTGACTGCTAGCGGGCGGCGGCCCGCCAAGCGAACTGCGGCACGATGCCGCAGGTTCGCGTGCCCCATCCCCCCGGCTTCCGCCGGGGGCTTTTTGTGGACAGCGTGCCAAGAAGCCCCGGGCGGGAGCCCGGGGACTCCGGGCTTGAAGGCCACCCCGCCGTCCATGCACCCGTCAGACACTGCGGGTCGTGCGGGTCGCGTGGGGCTCCGAAAAATCCTTGGGGCCGTCCGCGGCGCCGCGTCGAAATCGGGGGATGCGACATCGGGCCGGATGCCGCATGACGACAGGAGAGTCGGTCATGATCACTCATCAAAACGGCCTGCTCGTGCCGGTGGCGCGAGCCGTCCCCACATCCCCCGAAACGGACCGCGAACGCGAGCGGCTGCGTCAGGAACTTCTCCGGCGGATCATCGACCGGGAGACCCGCCGCCAGTCGGCGCGGGGTGCACCCCGCTGACGGCCCGGTGACGACGGGCAGGAGGGAACCATGCAAAGCATCATCCGCCTCCGCCTCGCCGCCTGTCTCGCCTTGCTGGGATGCGTCGCGGCCATCCAGCCCGCCGTCGCCCAAGCGGCGCCATGGGGCTGGGGCCTGACCGGCAACCCGACGGCGAACTGGTCCCCCGAGGCGGTGGCCGATTATCTGCTCACCGGTCAGACGCCGCATCCGGCCGTGTGCCGGATCGTGGCCCCCGAACAGGACGGCACGTCGCTCGGCTCCGGCGTGCTCGTGGACGTGAACCGCGCTCAGGGGCTCGTGCTCACCAACTGGCACGTGATCCGCGAGAGCCGCTCCGCGGTGCTCGTGCAGTTTCCCGACGGCTTCCAGTCGGCAGGCACCGTGGTCCGCTGGGACGAGGCCTGGGATCTCGCGGCCATCGTCATCTGGAAGCCGCATGCCACGCCCGTGTCGCTGGCCGGGGCGGATCCAGCGCCCGGCGAACCGCTCACGATCGCCGGCTTCGGCCGCGGCACCTATCGCGAGGAGACCGGCGGCTGCACGGAGTATCTCTCGCCTGGCACCGGCTATCCGAAGGAGTTCGTCGAACTTCAGGCCACCGCGCGGCAGGGCGACTCGGGCGGCCCGATCTTCAACGCGCGGCGTGAGCTGGCCGGCCTGCTCTTCGGCCAGAACGGCGGCCGCACGATCGGCAGTTGTTCGTCGCGGGTGCGCACGTTCCTGGCGAGTGCCGGCTCACGCGGCTTCACGCCCACCCCGATCGCCGAGTTTTCCGACGCCAAGGCGGTGGATCGGGCCCTTGGCGCGCCCGTGCAGCCCCAGGTGCAGCTGGCCGCGGCGCTCGATGCCGCGGTCCAGCGATCGACGCACGTGCCGGGCTCCGTGCCACCGCTGCCGCCCGGTGCGCCGCCGGTGGTGTTCGCCGCCGCACCGCCGCCGGGTGGCGATCTCTGGACGGCGGTGCGGCCGATCCTCGACCCGTTCGCCAACGGCCCGGCGCTGCTCTCCACCGCCGGCGGCCTGGCGCTCGTGTTCCTCGGCCTGCGGACGATGTTCGGCGGGCGGCGGCGGCCGCCGGTCAACGCTTCGGAGTCTTGGTGACCGTCGCCTTGTTGATGACGACGGGCTGCACCGGGCGGTCGCCTGCTCCGGTGCGGACTTCGCCGATCGCCTTCACGACGGCCAGGCTGTCGGCGTCGGCGGTGCGGCCGAAGGCGGTGTATTGGTTGTCGAGGTGCGGCACCCGCTCCAGGCAGATAAAGAACTGGCTGCCGGCGGAGTTCGGATCGTTCGTGCGGGCCATCGAGAGCACGCCCGGCTCGTGCGGCGTCTTGTTGAACTCGGCCGGGATCTTGTAGCCCGGGCCGCCGGTGCCGGTGCCCTCGGGGCAGCCGCCCTGGATCATGAAGCCCTTGATGATGCGGTGAAAGCCGACGCCGTCGTAAAAGCCACTCTCAGCGAGCGCCACCATGTTGCGAACGTGCTCCGGGGCGTGCTTGGCATCCAGATCGAGGCGGATCGTGCCGGCGGTGGTGTCGAGCGTGACCTGGTAGTCGAAGCCGTCGAGATCGACGGCCTTGGCGGCCTTCTGCAGATCGGCGGGGCTGGGCTTGGGCATCGGTGCTCCTGGGACTTGGGGAAACGGCCTATACTCGGACTGCAATGGATGCGAATCCAGCGGGCATTCAGAGCGGCCACGATCTCGCGGGGAGAAGCCTGGGAGGATACCGGCTCCTGCGCCACCTGGGTAGTGGCGCGATGGCCGACGTCTACCTCGCCGAGCAGGAGTCGCTCGGGCGACAGGTGGCGGTGAAGGTGCTGCGGCCGGAGACGACGCGGCATCGCGGCGCGGTCGAGCGGTTCGCGCAGGAGGCCCGTACGGCGGCCGCGCTCGTGCACGGCAACATCGTGCAGATCCACGAGGTGGCCTGCATCGACGGCATGCATTTCCTTGTCGAGGAGTATGTCGCGGGCCCGTCGCTCAAGGCCTGGCTCGAGGCCCGCGGGCCGCTCGATACGCGGCAGGGGCTCGCCGTGCTCGCCCAGGTGGGCTCGGCGCTCGCGCGGTCGGCCCAGCAGGGGATCGTGCATCGCGACATCAAGCCGGAGAACCTGCTCGTGACCCGGGCCGGCGAGGTGAAGGTCGCCGATTTCGGTCTGGCTCGCGTGCTTTCCTCGGACGTGGAACTCACACAGGATGGCATGACGCTGGGCACGCCGCTCTACATGAGCCCGGAGCAGGGGCAGGGCAGCGCCGTCGATGCCCGCAGCGACCTCTACTCGCTCGGGGCCACGGTCTATCACCTGCTCGTCGGCCATCCGCCGTTCACCGGGCCGACGCCGGTGAGTGTGGTGATGGCCAATATTCAGGAGCCGCTCCGGCCGCTGGCCACGCTGCGGCCCGACCTGCCTGCGGGATTGTGTGGCATCGTGGAGCGGCTCCTGGCGAAGGCGCCCGCCGAACGGTACAAGACACCGGCCGACATGCTGCATGCGGTGGAGGAGGTGGAGGCGGCGGTGATGCCGCGCGGCCGGTGGGCCGAGTCACCGCTAATGTGGCAGGAGGATGACGCGGAGTGGCTCGGCGCCGGCGCGGATGACCCGCGGTCGGCGGCGGTGGCTGCCGCGCCGGCAACGCAGCGTGCCCGGGCGGCGACGGTGGCGCTCCGCGAGGCGACGCAGCACCTGCGGGCGGCAGTGGCCCATGATCGCGACGCGGCCACGGCGCGCCGCCGGTTCTGGCTGGGCACCGCGCTGGTGGCGGCGGTGGCCCTGGCGATCGGCTTTGGGATCGGGCGGTCGCGGGTGCGGCGGTCGGAGCTCTTCCGCCTCCGGCGGTGACGGCTTGTGTCGGGCGGACGGGCCCGTTTTTTCCGCCGCACGACGGCTGGCGCGGCTGGTGCGCGGCCCGTTCAAGTCTGCTTGACTCCGCATCCGACACTGCTAGAACCACTGTGTTGGCCCCAGCGGCCGACAGACGCCCCCATCGTCTAGTGGCCCAGGACGTCGGGTTCTCAGTCCGAAAACCGGGGTTCGACTCCCCGTGGGGGTACTGAAACGGCCGTGTCATTCGCGACTGCGAGTGGCGCGGCCGTTTCGCTTACGTCGTGCGAGTCGGTACGGCTCTCTGCGTGCACTGACTGTGTCGGATTTTGTGCCGCTTTTTGGCCGGCCGCTTTGGCTGCGGAATCCCGCCCCGAAAAACGCTTCTCGGCCCAAAACATCCTGAACCGGTACGTCCGGCACAGGCTGGGCCTCACGGTGCCGCGGCTCGTCCGGTCCTGCCCGGCGCGGGCGTCTGCCAGCGTGCCGGCGATGCCCGCACGGGGCCAGGGATATTTGTCTCCAGGGGCAAAAATTTGGAAACCGGAGACCGGCGGCTTGGCAGCCACACCAAAGAGGCGGAAACTCTGGGTGTCTTCCCGGGGGCAGGTCGCGCCTGCGTTCGATGCATTTGCCACCCACGTCCCTCGCACGCGTTTTCCGTGCCCGCCCGGCCCGTGCCGTGGTGCGTCGATCGTGGCTGCGGGCTGTGATCGCGGTGTCGATGCTGGCCACGCCAGGGACCGCAGCACGGGCGTCGCCACCGACGAACTTTGCTCGGGGCGACTTCGTGGCCGGTCCCGATCCGGGCGGGCCGTTCACGCTCGTCAACACGGCGGTCGGTGCGAACATCTTCTACAACACGGGCCTCTACGGGGCGCAAACCGTGATCGGCAACGTCGAGGCCGGCTACGTCTGGGGTGGCCATGACGTCTTCAACCGCACGGGATCCGGGATCGGTCCGGCCGTCGCACGGCAGATCGCCGCGCCCGGCAACACCGGCCAGCTCGACTTCCATGCCACGATGGTCGGGCACGTGCTCGCGGGCACTGGCTACGTTCCCGCCACGGGTACCAGTTCGGCCCTGCTCCTGAACCACGCCATCGGCATGGCCCCGGCCGCGGCCATCTGGTCCGGGGCCATCGCCACGGCCTATTCCTCCACCGACATCGGGGCCTTCTCCACGGTGCCCGCCTCGACGGTGCCCGTCTACCAGACGATGTTCCAGGGGATCAGCGGCACGCGGGCCGACGTCGTGAACAGCAGTTTCGGCTACCCGGACGCCGCGGCGCTCGAACCGGAGTCGCTTGCGATCGACGCCTTGGCCCGGGAGAACCCCACGGTCACGTTCGTGGCCTCGGCCGGCAACAACGGAACCGCGCCCGTTTTCGCGCCCGGCGACGTGTACAACGGCATCACGGTGGGCAGTGTCGGCGGGACCGGGTTTCTCACGCCGTCGGGTTTCTCGTCCCGCGGCCCCGTCGATTTCTACAACCCGCAGACCAGCGGGACGCTCGTTGGCGTGCGGGCCGCCGTCGACATCGCCGCGCCCGGCGAGCAGCAGCTCCTCGCGGCCTACCTGGGTCCGACCGGGGGGCTCGCGCCCCTCACGGATGTCACGCAGGACCCATCGCCCACGAACAGCTACTGGGTGAACCAGGACGGCACCAGTTTCTCATCGCCCGTCGTCGCGGGTGGCGTCGCCCTCATGAAGGATGCGGCGAAGTGGAGTTTGATGCCGGAAACCGCCCTCGATTCGAGGGTCGTCAAGGCGGTGCTCATGGCCACCGCCAAGGAGACGGTCGGTTGGAACAACGGGCAGGCCATGGTGGACGGCGTGGTGCGAACGACCCAGGCCCTCGACTATGCCACCGGGGCGGGCGCCGTCGACATGACGGTTGCGGGCCTGACCTACGTCGATGCGGCCACCCGGGACGTGAGCGGAACCGGGGGCGGCACGATCGCCGGTTTCGGCTGGGATTTCGGGGCGGTGCCGGTTGGCGGTGCGACCGACTACGCGTTCGGCACCAGCCTCACGGGCACGACGCAGCTGCAGGTGTCGCTCGCCTGGTTCACCGGCGGCGTGTTCGATGCCGCGGGCTACACCGGCACCCGCACCTCGTTCGCGAACCTCGACCTGCAGGTGTGGAGCCTGACGAGCGGCAGCTTCGCCACGCTCGTGGCCGAGTCGGCGAGCCTCTACAACAACGCGGAGATGCTCCGGGTGACGCTGCCGGCGGGAGATTACGGGCTGCGGGTCGCGCTGCCGGCGATGATCTACGACATCGGCACGACGCCGGTGACGGCGGAGAGCTACGGCCTCTCCTGGACCACAGTGGCCGTGCCGGAGCCGTCGGCGGCGGCCCTGGCGGCGGCCGCCGCGATCCTCGGCGGGGCCATCGTCCGCCGGCGCCGCACCGGGCGGGCCGCCCGGGGAGCCGCGGTCATGGACGCCCCCGACGGGCGGCCGTACGATCCGGGCTCAGTCGCCCATCGTCACCCGGAGGCCGGTTTCCCATGCCCCTGCTCGTCGTCGGAAGTGTCGCCCTGGACTGCGTCGAGACCCCCACGGCCAAGCGCGACGACGTGCTCGGCGGATCGGCCGTGTTCTTCTCCTACGCCGCGAGCTTCTTCTCGCCCGTGAAGATGATCGGCACCGTCGGCGAGGACTGGCCCACGGAGCACACGCGGTTCCTCGAGACTCGCGGCATCGACACCTCGGGCATCGAGACGATCCCCGGCGGCAAGACCTTCCGCTGGCGGGGCCGCTACCTGCCGAACATGAACGACCGCGAGACGCTGGAGGTGCATCTCAACGTGTTCGGTGAGTTCAAGCCGAAGCTCAACGGCAGCCACCGGCAGAGCAAGTTTCTCTTCCTGGGCAACGCCTCACCGACGACGCAGTTGTCGGTGCTGGATCAGGTACCCGACGCGAAGCTCACGGTCGCCGACACGATGGACCTGTGGATCAACATCCAGCGGGATGAACTGGAAGCCTTGCTCAAGCGGATTGACGGGCTCGTGCTCAATGATTCCGAGGCCAAGCTCCTGGCTGAGGATGAGAACCTGGTGCGGGCCGGCCACGCCGTGCGGAAGATGGGGCCAAAGTTCGTGGTCATCAAAAAGGGTGAGCACGGCGCGATGTTCTTCAGCGAGCACGAGATGTACGTCATGCCCGCCTATCCGACGCCGCAGGTGCTCGACCCCACCGGGGCCGGCGACAGCTTCGCCGGCGGCATGATGGGCCACCTCGCCGCCCTCGATCGCTACGACCCTCAGGCCCTCAAGGAGGCCCTGGCCTACGGCGTGATCACGGCCAGCTTCACGGTGGAGGACTTCAGCCTCGACCGGCTGGCCGGCATCGACCGCGGCGACCTCGATCGGCGAATCGCCGAATATCGGCAAATGCTCATGTTTTGAGCCACGTTGGCCGGGGTTTCGGGCGGCCGCAGGGTGTGTACGGCCGTCCAGAAAATCTGCTTGCCAACGGGAAGCCGAGCCGATAGTATACCCGCGTTCACTGTTCGGTTCCGCGGCAAATCGCTCGATTCATGGTGGCGAAGCAACCACCCCGACGACGCGCCGGGAAGCGTGGGAGATGGGTCGCCATGGTGACGGCAACGGCAGGAGTAAATGGACGGATGGGCAAGGAAGCAAAGGACAAGGCCGCGAAGGACGCCCGTGAGGCGAAGCTCGACGAGGGCCGGGGAGCGAAAAAGGCAGCCAAGGGAGCGGCGTCGTTCCTCGACGACAATCCCAACCTGCGGAACACACTGGCGCAGATCGAGAAGGAGTTCGGTGCCGGCTCGATCATGCCGCTGGGCATCGAGGCTCAGGCCCCGATCGAGGGCATCTCCTCCGGCAGCCTGTCGGTCGATCTGGCCCTCGGCGGCAAGGGCTTTCCCCGCGGGCGAATCATCGAGATCTATGGCCCCGAGTCGAGCGGCAAGACCACGATCGCGCTGCATTCCGTCGCCGCGGCGCAACGGGCCGGCGGCATCGCAGCCTTCATCGATGCGGAGCACGCCCTCGACCCGAGTTGGGCCAAGAAGCTGGGCATCTCGCTGGAGAAGCTGCTCGTCAGCCAGCCAACCACCGGCGAGGAGGCGCTGCACATCGCGGAGATGCTCATCAAGAGCAATGCGGTGGACATCATCGTCGTCGACTCCGTGGCGGCCCTCGTGCCGCAGAAGGAGCTCGAGGGCGATATCGGTGACTCGGTCGTCGGCCTGCAGGCCCGGCTCATGAGTCAAGCGATGCGAAAGCTCACGGGAGCCATCGCCAAGAGCAAGACGACGGTGATCTTCATCAACCAGCTGCGCGAGAAGATCGGTGTCATGTTCGGCAGCCCGGAGACGACGCCAGGCGGCAAAGCGCTCAAGTTCTACGCCTCCTGCCGGGTAGACGTGCGCCGCATCGGCACCCTCAAGGACGGCGAGGACGTCGTCGGCCAGCGGGTGAAGGTGAAGGTCGTGAAGAACAAGGTGGCGCCGCCGTTCCGCGTTGCTGAGTTCGACATGATGCACGCCGACGGGATCAGCGTGGAGGGCGATATCCTCGATCTGGCGATCGCCGCCAAGCTTGTCGACAAGACGGGCACGTGGCTGCGGTACGGCGAGGTGCACCTCGGGCAGGGACGGGAGAAGGCCCGTCTGTTTCTCAAGGAGAATCCCACGGTGGCCCAGGAGCTTCGCGACAAGATCCTGGCCAGCAAGGAGACCATCATCACGGTGGCGGCCGCCGAGGGCGGCGGCGAGTGACCCTCGCAGCCTGAAGATTTCCCATCACCCACCCACGGGTGGCCGACCCAAGCGGCCGCCCGTGGGTGTCGGCTTATTTGCGGGCAATGCCTTCGGGTGGGTTTGCGACGACTGGGCTGTTTGCCTGTGGGGAGGTCAAGTGGCCCCCGATGTGCAGCCGATCTTCTTCTGACAGTCGGCGGCCCGATGGGTGAATTGTGTCGCGGACTGTCGCTGCGTCGTACGGAATTCCTTAATCCGATAAGCCGCACCCATGACCCCACGCCGGAGAAAGTCGCCCAGGAGTCGCCAGCAGCGCATTGGCTTCGAATCGCTCGAGTCCCGGCAGGTCTTGACCGCCGCTTTCGTGGACGTCGATCCGGACATCTGGGCGTGGGACGCGGATGCGGCGGCGGAATCCGCCGACATCTGGACTGAATCGTGGGTGGCGTCCGACGGCTGGTATGACGACAGCTGGTGGGTCGACGACAGTTCGTGGGTCGACGACAGTTCGTGGGTCGACGACAGTTCGTGGGTCGACGACAGTTCGTGGGTCGACGACAGTTCGTGGGTCGACGACAGTTCGTGGAATGATGAGGGATCGTGGAGCAACGACGACTGGTGGGTGACCGCCGATTGGTCGGGCGACGATTCCGCGGTCGGAATCGACGTGGCGACGGCAGTCGTGGACGGTGTCGTCGATGACGCATCCGGGTTGCAGACGGGCATCACTGTCGATGCGGGCTCGGCCTTGACCGGCGGAGACGGGGGCAGCGAGTGGAACGCGTTCGCGCCCGAGACGACACGGAGCCCCGAGCCCGTGCCTGCTGCTGAAACGTTTGTCGTGTTGCTAGAGCCGCAAGATGTTGCGGCCGAGTCGTTCGCGCTCGCCGAGCCTTCTTCCGAGCCGGTGATCGACGTCTTGTGGGGCACGAATTCCGAAGGTTTGACGGACGTGGCCGTTGCGGTGGAGACGGCGGAAACATCCGCCAGCGACCAGGATGCGTCCGGGACTGATCCGACGTCATACGAGGTGATCCAGGAGGGTAATGATCCGGCACCTGAATCGCTCGATGACGCAGATGTCGCCGAATGGGACGAAACGGTTTTGATGGTCGACGATCCGGTTGCAATGTTCGACGATCCGGTTGCGATGGTCGACGATCCGGTTGCGATGGTCGACGATCCGGTTGCGATGGTCGACGATCCGGTTGCAATGTTCGACGATCCGGTTGCAGTGTTCGACGATCCGGTTGCAGTGTTCGACGATCCGGTTGCAATGTTCGACGATCCGGTTGCAGTGTTCGACGATCCGGTTGCAGTGTTCGACGATCCGGTTTCAGTGGTCGACGATCCGGTTGCAGTGGTCGACGAGCCGGTTGCAGTGGTCGACGATCCGGTTGCGATGGTGGACCCCACCACTTTGCCGCCGCGTCCCACGGTAGCCAAAACGCAGGGCTTGGCGGGGCGTTTCACGTCGTGGTTCGGAATGTTCATGCAAGGCTTTGGCGGATTTTCGGCCTCCAGCGACGCCGCCAGCCTCTCCGACAGCGAGATTCCCGGCCGCGGCCGCCTCCGCGGCCGACTTCCTTTCCGGCCGGCCAACTGACCGCGGCCGGTCGCAGGCGTCCATCCCGCGGTGACGGGGGGCGCGTGTATAGTTCGGCTTTTCGCCCGCCCCCTCCCACCTCCCTGGAGCCTCCCGCCCCATGAAGGCCGACGATCTCCGCGAAGCCTACCTCGCCTTCTTCGAATCCAAGGGCTGCGTGCGGCGTCCCAGCGACGTGCTCGTGCCGCGGTGGGATCCGTCGGTATTGTTCACGCCGGCCGGGATGAACCAGTTCAAGGACCACTTCCTGGGGAAGTGCAAGCTCGAGTTCACCCGGGCCACGACCTGCCAGAAGTGCCTCCGCACCGGCGACATCGACAACGTCGGCCGCACGCCGCGGCACCACACGTTCTTCGAGATGCTGGGCAACTTCTCCTTCGGCGATTACTTCAAACGCGAGGCGATCCACTGGGCCTGGGAGTTTCTCACCGCCCGCAACTGGCTGAACATCGCCCCCGAGAAGCTCTCGATCACGGTCTACCAGGATGACGACGAGGCCTTCCGCATCTGGGCCGACGAGATCGGGGTGCCGGCCGCCAAGATCACGCGGATGGGCGAGGACGACAACTTCTGGCCGGCGAGCGCTCCCAGCCAGGGGCCCGACGGAGTGTGCGGGCCGTGCAGCGAGATCTTCTACCGCATGCCCGACGGCAGCGACGTGGAGATCTGGAACCTCGTGTTCACGCAGTTCAACCGTGTCGGTCCTCCGCCCGACAATCTCCATCCGCTGCCCAGCCGCAACATCGACACCGGCATGGGCTTGGAACGCACCTGCGCCATGCTCCAGGGCGTCGACAGCAACTTCCACATCGACATCCTCCGGCCGATCGTCGAGGCGGTGGGCGAGGTCTGCGGGAAGAAGTACGAGCCGGCGACCGACGATGGCCGCCGGATGCGGCGGATCGCCGACCACGTGCGGGCCTGCACGTTCGCGATCCACGAGAACGTGATGCCGGGGAACAACGAGGAGAAGTACGTCGTCAAGCGGCTCCTGCGGCGGGCCGTGCTCGACGGTCGACAGATGGGGGTGCG
Source organism: Planctomycetaceae bacterium (assembly GCA_021300535.1). Taxonomy (GTDB): domain Bacteria; phylum Planctomycetota; class Planctomycetia; order Pirellulales; family UBA1268; genus QWPN01. The sequence goes on from JAJTED010000010.1 coordinate 29,358, forward strand.
AGATCCCTTTCTCCATCGACTGCCGCCGGTGGTCGCGGAGATGATGCGGAAGCCGTATCCGGAGCTCGCCGACACCGTCGAGCGGGTCGGGGGCGTGATCAAGCGGGAGGAGGAGTCGTTCCTGGCCACGATCGATGGCGGGCTCGACCGCATCGAGAAGCTGTTCGCGACCATCGGCCGGTCGGGTGGGGCGGTGGTGGCCGGCGGTGACGCGGCCGAACTCTACACCACCTACGGCTTTCCACCGGAACTCCTGGAGACGCTTGCCGCCGAGCGCAACTGCGGTTTCGACTGGGACGGCTTCCGGGCCGCCATGGAGGAGCACGGGCTGAAGTCGGGTGCGGGCACGCGGGTGGAGGTGTTTTCCTCCGGGCCGCTCGACGCCCTCAAGAAAACGATGCACGGCTCCGAGTTTCTCGGCTACGACGCGATCACAGCCGACGGCAAGGTGATCGGCATCATCGCCCAGGACGCCCTCTGCGACCGGCTCACCGAGGTGGGGCACGCCAAGCCGGTGACGGTGGTCCTCGACCGCACGCCCTTCTACGGCGAGTCGGGCGGTCAGGTGGGCGACACGGGGACGCTCGTCTGGGACGGCGGGGTGTTCGAGGTGACCGACACGCAACGCGAAGGGGGCTTCATGCTCCACGTCGGCCACCTGAAGCAGGGCACGCTCGATCTCGGGGCGACCGTGACGGCGGAGGTCGAAGCCACCCGCCGTGCCGCACTGCGGCGGGCCCACTCCGCCACGCACCTGCTGCATGCGGCCCTGCAGCACTTTCTCGGCGGGCACGCCGTGCAGCAGGGCTCGAAGGTCGATGCCGACATGCTACGCTTCGACTTCTCGCACGGCGCTGCGATCGGCCGCGAGACGCTGGACAAGATCGAGGGGCAGGTCAACACCCAGGTGCTCGAGTCCGTGGCCGTGTCGGCCCGGCTCCTGCCGCTGTCTGAAGCCCGGCACGCCGGCGCCATGATGCTCTTCGGCGAGAAGTATCCCGACGTCGTGCGGATGGTGACGATGGAGGGCGTGAGCCGCGAGCTGTGCGGCGGCACGCATGTTTCCAGCACGGGTCAGATCGGGCTGGTGCGGATCGTGGGCGAAGAGAGCGTGTCGGCCGGCACGCGGCGGATCACGGCCGTCACCGGGGCGAAGGCGCTCGACCGCTTCCGTCAGGCCGAGCACACGATCGCCGAGGCCGCCGGCGCCTTGAAGGTTCCGGTCGGAGAACTCGCCCAGCGGCTCACCGCCGTGGTCAAGGAGTTGCGCGACCTCAAGAAGGCCAAGCCCGCCGCCGCTCCAGGCGGGGCCACGCCCGACGAGCTGCTGGCGGCGGCCCTGGACGTGGGGGGCACGCGGGTCGTCGTCGCCGACGCCAAGGGGAGCGACGCCGGCGCGATGCGACAGTGCATCGACCTGTTGCGGCGCAAGGCCAGTCCGATCGCGGTGCTGCTGGGGAGCGTGGAGGCCGACAAGGTCACGCTCGTGGCGGGCATCTCCCGGGAACTGGAGGAGCGCGGCCTGTCGGCTGGCACCTGGATCAAGGACGCCGCAGCGATCGTGGGGGGCAAGGGGGGCGGACGGCCCGACCTCGCCCAGGCCGGCGGCAAGTTCGTCGACAAGCTCCCGGAAGCGCTCGCCGCGGCCCGACAGGCGATCGAGCGGATGCTCGACGCCTGAAGGGCCGGGTTGACTGCGAGCGGGCAGGGGCCCGCCAAGCGAACTGCGGCACGATGCCGCAGGTTCGCGTGCGCCATTCCCCCGGCTTCCGCCGGGGGCTTTTTGTGGGATGGTCGCGCGGCCCAAGAAGCCCCGGGTGGCAACCCGGGGATACCGGGCATGACAACCATCCCGCCATCCATGCGGCACGACTGCATGCCGTGCTCCGTGTCAAACCCACATCGCATGGCACCCGGGAAGGCATGCGACCCGGAGTCCCCCGGCTTCCGCCGGGGGCTTTTTGT
>JAJTED010000110.1 GCA_021300535.1 Planctomycetaceae bacterium
GACGCGGTCTGCGCACACGCGAGAAAAACGCCACCGAAGGGGGTGCGGGGCGTTTCGAGAAAACCGCTCCGGACGCCCGGGCCGCTCCTCCTGAGGCTCACGAGTCGCTCATCGCCCGGAAGACCGTTGAGGAAGGGCCATTGACCGGGCTATCCTTTGCCCGCAAGGGGCCGCTCTCACTGCCGAACCTCGCGAAGATCTCCCCCCGAACGCTCTCCGCCCTGATCGCCAAGCAAGACGTCGAGATTCCGCTCGTCGCGAAGCTGGGGTTCATCACCGAGCCCGACGGCGGCCCGACCGAGGACTTCATGATTCCGGACTGGCTGGCGGAGCGGGAGAAGCTGCGGGGCGCTGATCGTACCCGGGCGCTGCAGCCCGATCGTCGATAGCCTTCCTGGCTGCGCCCGGAACCGGCCCGCGCATCCGCTCTCTTGCCGAGAGAGGGAAACGAGATGCCCTTCAACGGAGGGCCGCATCAGAGGCTCCGTCGAGGAGTCGTTGCCGCCGCCACGCGCCTTGCAGCGGTCCGCCTCCGGTCGCCGAGAACGTGACGCCCGGCGGGCTATACTTCGCGGCCATGCGTGCCGTCGTCGTCTTCGGTCTCGGGAGGTTCGGGCTTCAGGTCGTGGAGGCCTTACGCGGCTGCGGCTGCATGGTGACGGTCATCTCGGACGACGCGACGAACGCGGAACGGATCGACCGCGCCCTGGCCGCCGGAGCCCGGTTTGTGCGCGGCGACTTCCGCACCCGCACGGCCCGCCGCGAGGCGGAGGTCGCCGCCGCCCAGACGGTCGTGCTCACGACGGCCAACGACATCGACAACCTGGAGGCCGCGCTCGAAGTCCGTGGCGAGGCGCCGGCGGTCCGCGTCGTGATGCGTCATTCCCAGGCGCGGTTGGCGCGGCGGTTCGAGTCTGATTTCGGGATCGCCGCCGCCCTGGCCCCCGCCGACATCGCCGCCGCCGCCTTCGTCGCGGCCGCCCTGGCTCCACCGACGGGCGAGGCGGCACTCCTGCCGACCGTGGGACGGCCCGCGGCCATCGCCCGGCGGCCCATGCGGATGGAGTTCATCGCCGTCCCCGCCCTGCTGGCGGGCATCTACGCCACGGCGATCGTCGTCTTTCGTCTCACGCTCGGCCTCTCCTGGGTGGATGCCGTCTACTTCGCGACGACCGTCGTCACCACGGTCGGCTTCGGCGACATCAACCTCCTCGCCGCGCCCGCCTGGGTGAAACTCTTCGGGGTGGCCTTGATGTTCGCGGGCGTGCTCCTGATCGCGATCACGGCCTCGCTGCTGGCGGTGTTCGTCGTCACCGGGACGGCCGATCACCTGCGAAACGAGTTCCGGGCCCGCCGCCTGCGGAACCACGTCGTGGTCTGCGGGCTCGGCACGGTCGGCATGGCCGTGGCCCGCGACCTGTTCGACCGCGGCACGCCCGTGGTCGTGGTCGACCCGCAGGCCGACGACGAGCTGCATCGCGAAACCAACCCCCGCTGCCCGGTGATCGTGGGCGACGCGACGCGGCCGGTCATCCTCCACCGCGCTGGCATCGAGCATGCCCGGGCGCTCGTCGCCTGCACGAGCAACGACGCCCTCAACCTGGAAATCGGCCTCACGGCGCAGTCGCTGGCCGAGGCCCACCGCGGCGGCCGCCCACTGCGGCTCGTGCTCCGCTGCTTCGACGCCGACCTGGCCCGCCGCATCCACGCCGTCTCCGCCAACTACACGCTCCTGTCGGAGGCCACGATCGCCGCCCCGGCCTTCGTCCAACAGGCGGTCGCCGGCCCGGCGACCTGATCACACTCGCATACCATGCCCTCCGCCGCCGTCTCCCACCTCGCCGACCCGGTCACCCGCCACATGCGGGCCGACTTCGCCCGCCTCGCCCTCGACCAGACGGTCGGGGAAGCGATCGCCGCGGCCCGCGGCCTGCCGCCCGAGGGGCGGATCATCTACTTCTACGTGCTCGACGCCGCGGGGCGGCTGGCCGGCGTGGTCCCGACCCGCCGGCTCCTCCTCGCGCCCGACGCGACGCCGATCCGCGACGTGATGGTCACGCGGGTGGTCGCGATCCCGGCCGCAGCCACGGTGCTCGACGCCTGCGAGTTCTTCCTCCTCCACAAGCTGCTCGCCTTCCCGGTCGTGGACGACGAGCGGCGGATGCTCGGGATCGTGGACGTCGATCTCTACACGGAGGAACTCGCCGACGTCGATCGCCGCCAGGATCTCGACGACCTGTTCCAGCTGATCGGCGTCCACTTCGAGGACGCGCACGCCCGCTCCCCCGTGGCGGCGTTCAGAAGCCGGTTTCCCTGGCTGCTGGCCAACATCGCCGGCGGCATCATGGCCGCCTTCCTGTCGGGGCTCTTTCAGGCCGAGCTCGAGAAGGCGGTGGCCCTGGCCTTGTTCGTGCCGGTGGTACTGGCGCTGGCGGAGAGCGTGGCCATCCAGTCGGTGAGCATCGCGCTGCAGCGGCTCCACGGCCGGCCGCCGTCGCTCGGCGGCATCCTCCGGTCCGTGCGGCACGAGTCGCTGACGGGCATGCTCCTCGGCGCGGCGAGCGCCGCGGCGGTGGCCCTCGTGGCCCTCGCCTGGCTGGGCCAGCGGGCCGTGGCCGCGGCGCTCCTCGGCGGGATCACCGGGGGCGTGGTCTGTGCCGCCGCGATCGGCGTGGCGATGCCCAACCTGCTGCGGCTGTTCGCCCGCGAGCCGCAGGTGGCCGCCGGCCCGGTGGCCCTTGCCGCCACCGACATGGTCACGCTCGTGATCTACTTCTCGCTGGCCCGGCAGCTGCTCGGCTGACGTCCTCCCGGCCGCGTGCACGGGCCGAAAAACCATCATCGACGGGGGGGCTGTATTCCGCGGATGGGGCACGGGCGATCATTTCTCGCGTCCACCCTCCAGCCCGCCCATGACATGCTCGCCCGGGAGAACAGCGGGTTTTCAGTCGACGCCAGTGCCCGGAGGCACAAAGCGGCGAACTGGGTCGGGCCCGGCCGCGGCCGAAAATCCACGCGACCCGGCGCTGGCGGCGTGGTAGAGCTCTCGGCGTTTGAGTTTCTCAACCGGCTCGCCAACTTCGTGCCGCCGCCGCGGAAGCACCGGCATCGCTCCCACGGCGTCTTTGCGCCGAATCACAAGCTCAGGCGGGCCGTCACGGCGCTGGCCATGGGGAATGTCGCCAAACAATGCGCGGCCGCATCCTTTCTCCCTCTCCCTCGGGGAGAGGGTCGGGGTGAGGGTGCTTCAGCCGAGGGCGCCCGACAGCAAAAGCCCCGCGGGCACGACACCTCGCGGATTACCCGGGCCACGCTCATGGCTCGAGTGGGAGAGGAGTTTCCCCTCGAATGCCCTTGGGTGTGGCGGGGACATCCGCTTGATCGCGTTCATCACGGAGCCGGGGCCGATCCGGCAGATTCTGAACCATCTGGCAGAAGCGATCGAGCCGCCGCCAATCTTGCCGGCCCGTGGACCGCACACCGACTGGGGCGAGCCTGTGCAGGCCGATGACGACCGCGACGTCTTTCAAGCGTCGCCCGAGGAGCTGCCCGCGATCGACATCCACGGCCTCTGACCCCAGCCGGACGCGAGGCATCCACGAAGCCGACCGGCGGCCGGAATCGGAGTGACGCTGCGCCGACAGCAGAAAAACGCCACTCCCAGGGGGAGGGCAGGCGTTCCGTGTGCCGCTTGTTCCGAACCAGGAGGCGGGGCACGCTACTCCCCGGCCGCTCTACGAGCCGCTCATCATCGCGAAAATCGCTGCGGAAGCGCCAGTGGCCGAACTATCCCTCTGGAGGGGCCTGCCGCGAGGGCTTTCGACCCGCGGGCGCGAACGTATACTTTCGACTACGCTCGGTTTAAGGCCTCGTGGACGCCGACGTTGATGCGCCGCTTCCGCCCCTTCCTTTTTTCGCTCCGGGTCGTCGCACTGTGCTTCGGCATCGGGGCCGCGTGCTGTTGGGGCCGGCAGCCCGGGGCGGCGGTGGCCCGGCAGCCGTTGCCCGATGCGGCTTCCATGAGGACGGCCCAGGACCTCGTGCGGCAGGCCTACGAAGACGAGTTCAAGGCCGCCGCGACCGACCCGGAGCCGTTGATCCGAAAACTCCTCGCGGCCGCCGAGGAAACCCCGGACCCCGTCAGCGACTACGTCTTGTTGTTGGAAGCCGAGAAGGCCGCTGTTGCCGGCGGAGCAGTGAGCCGGGCGATGGAGGCGGTCGATGCCCGCGCGGAACAATTCGAAATCGACGGCTTGTTGGCCCGCGCGGAAACGATCGCGGACTGCCTGACGGCCAGGGCGCGGGCCGACGTCGGGCTGCTCCAGGTCCTGTGGGAATACGCGATCGAGACCGTCGAACGGGGACTCGAGCAAGAAGCCTTGCCGCAGGCCAGGAAGGCGGCCGAGGCGGCAGACAAGGTGGCCAAGGCGATCCTCGCCGCCGGGCGGGCGCGGAAGGATGAGGCACTGGTCGCCGAAGGCGAGGACAAGCAGACGCTGGTCCGGGGGCTGGTCAAGACGATCGGCAGGCGAACCGGGCTGCTTGCCGAATACCGAAAGGCGGCCGAAAAACTGGCGAGCAGCGCGGACGATTCGAAGGCCAACGGCATCGTCGGCCGCTACCTGTGCTTCGAGCGCGATGCCTGGGCGGAGGGCCTGCCCGCCTTGGCGAAAGGCGATGACGCGGAACTGGCCGCCGCCGCGGCCCGCGAACTCGAAATCTACGCGGCGAATGGCAAACCGCCGGAGGCTCGGGACATCCTCGGGATCGCCGATTTGTGGTGGCAGGCTTCGGATGCGGAAGCCGCGCGGCGGCACGCCGCCGCCCTCTACGACCGCGCCCTGCCTGGCATCGCCGATCCCACGAGACGGGCCCTGGCCACGAAGCGGATCGCGGCCGCGCATCCCGAGCCCGAGCCGCAGCGACCGGCCGCAAAAGGCCGCGATGCGCCGCGGAGGCCGATCGGCGGGCGGCGGATCGCGGCCCTGGATGTGCCGGCGTCGATCCTGCTCCCGGTGCCGCGGGAAGTCTCGGCGGATTTGGTCCGCCTGTTGCCTACGTTGGAAGAGGTGCAGAAGCTGCAGAATCGCCTCAACGTCGCGGACGAGGAATTGACCGGCTTGCGGGTCGAACTCTGGCAACGCATCCACTCGGGCTTCGGCATGGACAAATGGACGGCGGTCGACGTGCTGTATCTCATCGAATTGAACGACAGGCTGGGGGGGCTGCTGGGCCGGTACGAGTGGCGCACGGACACCGGGAGAGTAATCGGCTTGAACGCCGAAGCCCAGACCCGCATCGAGTGCCGAACGGCGGTTGCCACGTTCTGGATCCTGTCGGCGAAGAGCGAGGATGATTTCGTTCGTCGAGCGCGGGCGTTGCCGGCCGGCGTTCTGGAGCGGCAATTCGTCGAGCAGTTCGTCAACGAAAGCGAGGTCAAGCGCTGGCTCGTGGGCCTGGGAGCCGACTACGCCGCGATCCCCCGCAAGGCGCAGGCTCTCGACAGAGTCATCCAGGCGGGCCTCGCCACCCCCGGCATGCTTCGCTATCGCGAGGAACTGGGCCGGGCCGTGGCCGCGGGCCAGCGCTGACGCCACCAGCCACGGATGCAACGCGACGGCGGCGCGGCCGCCCGACAGGCTGCTCCCGCGAACCACGACGTAGGAATCCCCGACGAGCCAGACGGCGATGTCGATTTCGTGACCGCGGATGATGACCGTCTTGGCACGGCACACGAGATTGTCCCCGTCCTTCGTCGGCGCGATCGGCCGCGTGGCCTGGACGAGCGTCCGGACGAAGCTGCCGGACGTCGAGCAACACCCCGGGTGATCGGGCCGTGAGGCCGATGCTTGCGAGCGTTCCGGACGCGGAACTATTCTTGAAGCTGCATGAGCCAGCCATCCATCGTGACACCGGCCGTTGATCTGTCCGCTCGGGATCGTCACGCGCGGCTCAAGGCCGCGTCCGCGACTCCGGCCGAGCGACTCGCCGCGATGCGGGCGATCATGGAACGATCCTGGGCTGTGCTTCTCCGGAATCCACAGGCGATCGCCCGCTTCCGCCGCCGTAACTTCAAGGCCCGGGCCATTCAAAGCGACGGCGGGCAACGAGGCCATGGCACCTGATTTTCGGGTCTTCGAGACGCTGGCCCGACACGGCGTGCCGTTCGTCGTCATGGGCGGGCATGCGGTGAGCTTCCACGGATATGTCCGTGGCACGGAAGACACCGATATCCTCTGGGTGCGGTCGCCAGAGTCCGAGGCCGGGTTGCTTCTCGCGCTCGACGAGCTCGAGGCCCGCTACATCGGCACGGAGATCGATCCGGCGACGGGCATCGAGCGGACCTATCCCGTCACGGCTTCATTCGTCCGCTCGCAGCGGCTGATGATGCTCTGCACGAACGCCGGTTTTCTCGATCTCTTCGATTACGTTCCGGGTCACCCGGACGTGGCGGTGGCCGCGGTCCTTGAATCGAGCGTGGAGGCCGAGGGAACGCGATTCGTATCGCTTGAATGGCTGCGACGGCTGAAGAACGCGGCCGGGCGTTCGAAGGATCTTCTCGACCTGGAGAATCTCCCGGATTCCTGAGGGCAGGTCCGAAGGGGTGCGGCAAATCGATCGCGGCCGGCGACGAGGGGGTCGTCACCGGCCTCGAGGGACACGAGCTCCGCGTCAGCCGCCGCCAGGCCGTGATCGTGCAGTCGCACGCAGGCCGGGCGCGCCTGTTCAGGCCCATGACGACCGCGTGCCCGGGTATGCTGATCGTGATGACGACCATTCCTGACCGGCCCGCCGGCGACGACGTTTCCCTTCCCAACGAACTGGCCCGCGAGCGGAATCGCGAGGCGGCCGACCGCACGCTCCTGGCCTGGATCCGCACCAGCCTGGCGATGATCTCGCTCGGCTTCGGCATCGAGCGGCTCGGCCAGGCGGCGATGGGGCTCGACGGCCGGCTCGTCGGATTCACGCCGCTGAAGACGCGGATCGCCGGCGGCACGCTCATCGCCCTGGGCGTCGCCGCCACGCTGGCCGGCATCTGGGAGCACCGCCACGTGCTGGCCGCGATCGCCCGCAGCGACTACCGCTACGCCGACCGGCCGGCGATCGCCCGGGCGATGGGCTGGGTGCTGGTGGCGGTGGGCACCGTGGCCCTGGCGGTCGTGGCCGGCGGACTCTGATCGGCGCCGCACGCTCGGCACCAGCGCGGAGCACTCTGTGAGCCGCCGTGGGACCGGCACGATGCAGGCCCGTCACACCGCCACGCCCCCCGCTACCCGGGCGGTCACTCGGCCGGCGGCGCCGCCACGGCCCACAGGTTCTTCTGCGAGGCGACGAACAGCGTGCCGTTGGCGGCCGTCGGCACCGACCACACCGGCGTGCCGAGCTTGATGTCGGCGATGTGCCGCCGCTCACGGCCCGCCGCGAGCACCGTCAGCCCCTTGCGGGTGCCGATGAACACCTTGCCGTCGACGACCAGCGTGCTCGACCAGATCTCGTCGCGGGTGTCGTGCACCCAGACCAGCGCACCGGTGGCGGCTTCCAGGCAGTGCACCTTGCCGGCGTGCTCGGCCGCGTAGAGCAGGCCGCCGGCGATCGACACGGTGGAGAGCGTGCGGCCGATGCCGAGATACTGCCAGACGCGGGCCGTGCCGGTCGCATTCCCCTTCCCGTCGAGCATGAAACACGACAGCGCACCGCGGCCCGGGCCGTGGACCGGGTCCTGACCGATCGCCACGTAGGCGCGATTCCCCTGCACGACGGGCGTGCCGATGATCTCGCTGGGACTAACGAGCATGCCGTCGGCGTCGAGCTGCTTCGGCGCCCCGCGGACCAGCGCCCAATAGTCGATTTTCTGGCCGCCGCGCTCGCGGTAGCCGGGCGGGTTGCAGTCGAACCACCAGGCCTCTTCCAGCACGCCGCCGCCCCCCGGAGCAATCGGGCGGAAGGCATGGCAGACCCCGTCGCCGGCGCCGTAGAGCACCAGCGGCCGCCCCTTCACGCTCGCCAGGGCCGGCGTGGACCACTGGCCGTGGAACACCGCCGCGCTGATCTTGCCGTCGTCGCGGGCGACGACGGCGCCCGAACGCTTGTCGAGGACGATCAGCGACGGCGCGGTGGGCAGCACCACCTTGCCGTCGTAGACGCCGTTGCCGGTGCCCACGTAGAGGTGCTCACCGAGCACGAGCACACCGCAATTGGAGGCGTCGTGCGGGAAGACCGGCAGGTCGCGGAGCATGTCGCACCGCCAGAGGATGTCGGGGTCGTGCGGCCCGAGCTCCACGGGGGCGGCGCCCTCCGGCACCGAGAAGGAGGCCTCGTCGCGGAAGGGACCGTCGTTGCCGTCGGCCAGCCCGTCGGCGTCGAGGCACAGGACCTCGCAGCGGTTGGTGACGAGATAGACGCGATCGCCGTCGACGGTGGCCGTCGAGCAGACGCCGAGGTTCATGGCGTCGAAATCCTCGCTCACCTTCGCCCGGTCGATCTCGAGCTTCGGCACGACCAGCCGCCAGAGGAGCGCACCGGTCCGCTCGTCGAGGCACAGAAACACGCCCCCTTCCGTGGACCGAAACCGCGGGTCGTCGAGGTCCTCGTCGTTGGTGCCGATGAAGATCCGGCCTCCGGCGACGACCGGGGCGGAGTAGTTCTCGCTGCCCAGCCGGACGATGAACCGCACGTTCTTGGCCGTGGCGGGATCGAATCCCAGCCGGTCGCGCTTCTTCTTGCCGGGAAAG
>JAJTED010000111.1 GCA_021300535.1 Planctomycetaceae bacterium
GTGTATGCGGGGCTGTGGTGTGCCAAGGGCATCCTGCCGGCGGAGCACACCGCCGAGATGTGGCAGTGGCTCTATCTGGGGCCACTGCTGTTCGTGCCCGGCGTGATCGCGGCGATGGCGGCCTTCGACCTGGATCAGGGCCGGGCCGTCGCCCACACGTCGCTGTACGTGATGTTCACATCCCTGCTGCGGTGGCTGGCCGGCCTGGCCCCGCTCTGACTCCGAACACCGCCGCGGATCCCCCATGACGCTCTCATCGCTGCCCGAGCTCGTGGCCGCCGATTCCGCCGCCGACGGCGTCCGCATCCCGCCCGACGTGACGGTGCCGCTGACGCCGCGGGTGCGGGCACTGCTCGACACGGCCGAGATGCGGCGGCTGGCGCGGATCAGCCAGTTGGGTCTCGTGGCCCTCGTCTATCCGGGCGCCACCCACACCCGCCTCGAGCATTCGCTGGGCGTGTATCGCCTGGCGATCTGCTTCCTCCAGCGGCTCCAACACGACGCCCGGTTTTCGGCCGCGATCGGGCCGAGCGACGCGGCCGCCTTCTTGGCGGCCGCCCTGCTCCACGACGTGGGCCATTGGGCCTATTGTCACCCGCTCGAAGACATGGGGCTGGCGTGCCTGCCCCGTCACGAGACGCTGGTCCAGGGGGTGCTGACGGGAGGTGGCATGGGAGCCATCCTCGAACGGGCGTGGGGCGTCCCCCCCGAGCGGGTCCACGCCCTGATCGGCGGCACGGCCACCGACCCGGCCGGCCGCATCCTGCACTCCCTGCTCTCCGGCCCGATCGACGTCGACAAGATGGACTACCTCGGCCGCGACAGCCTGCACGCCGGCGTGCCCTACGGCCGCCACTTCGACCAGGAGCGGCTGCTTTCCAGCCTCTGCCTCGATGCCGCCGGCCAGGGCCTGGCGATCACCGACAAGGGCCGCACGGCCGCGGAACTGATGGTCTTCGCCCGCTACGTCATGTTCAGCGAGGTCTACTGGCATCATGCCGTGCGGGCCGCGACGGCCATGCTGCAGCGGGCCGTGTGGATCGTCCGCGAGCGGATCGACCTGCGGGTCCTGGTGCGCAGCGACGATCGCGAGTTCGCCGACTGGCTGCTGCGCACGGCGGCCGGCACTCCGGCGGCGGAACTCGCCGCCGGGCTGTTCGGCCCGTGTCGCAGGCTCTTCAAGCGGGTGGCGACGTTCGACGCCATCCACCAGCCCGACCTGCACCGTGCCTGCGCGGGGCGGCCCTACGCCGACGCCGTCTCGATCGCCACGCGCCTGGCCGCCTCCCTCTCCGCGCGAATCGGCACGGCGATCGCTCCGGGCCACCTACTGCTCGACGCGCCGCCCGCCGAACGAGAGGTGGAGTTCAGCCTGCAGGTGCGGGAACGCCCCGGCCCGGCGGATGCCGCCCCTGGCTGGCGGCGGCTCGACGAACTCTCGCCCGTGGTCCGCAGCCTGGCACGTGAGCAGTTCGACGACCTCGTGAAACGGGTGCGGATCTTCGCCCACCCCGACGTCGCCCCCATCATCCGCCGCTGCGCCGACCTCGAGGCTCTGGTCCTCGAGGCGGCGAACGGCTAGCAGACTGTGGAACAAGTCTGCCCGAGCAGGATGCGACGAATGCCGACCGTGGAAACCCTCGGCGTTTCCACCGGTCGGCCAAGTGGACAAAGGCCATGGAAGGCTTTGTCCACGGACAGCTAGAACGACTTACGGCACCGCCACCGGCAGCTTGCCTTCCTTGATCAGCGCGCCGAAGGTCGGCGAGCCGGGCTTGGAGGGATCGCTGGGCAGGGCGGCGACCTCCTCCAGCATCTTGCGGATCTTTTCCTTGTTTTCCTTGTCGGCCTTTTTGTCGAGCCGCTCGTCGAGGGCCTTGCCGTAGGCGTTTCGGTCATGCTTGTCCTTGCCCACGTGGCAGACGTTGCACTTCACCCGCTCGACCTCGGCCGCGAGTGGCGACCCCTCCTTCACGTACAGGTCCTTGAACTCGTCCTGAAACTGCTTGATGGCCCAGGCTGGCCGGGCCATGGTGCCGCAGAGCAGGGCGATACCGAGACCAAGAACGAAGGCGTGCATGCCGTTACGATTCATCGCTGAACTCCAGGAGGGATGGTCCGGCCTGCCGCCGGACGACCCCATCACTAGACATTCAGGCCGCACGGCCGTCAAGAAATGATTCGCCCCCTGCCGCCGCGTCGGTGGCATGTCCGGCACAACCCGCAGTCCTGACGCAGGCCACCGCCCTTGCCGGCCCAGGCTGGCGCCGCCTGGTCATGACGGCCTGTCGCCCTCCGTGGCGCCCGGCGCCGGGCCGGCGCTCGGCCGCCGGTCAGCCGCCGCCTTGAGCCACAGCGCGGCGACGGTCAACAGCAGTCCGACCACGGGAAGGAGCCACGACAGCCGGCTCGCCGCCGGCCGCCGCTCGACCGCGACCGTCGGCATGCCCCGTGCCGGGGATGACAATTCGATCCCATGCTCCTCGGCGCAGGCGGCCAGATCCGCCATCAGCACCGCCGGCCGCTGGTAGCGGTCGTGCGGATCCTTCGCCATCAGCCGGGCGAGGATCGCGACGAGCCGGACGGGAACGTCGGGGCGGATCGCCGTGATGTCCGGCGGTGGATCCTGCTGGTGCTGCAGCAGTTTCTGCACCATCGTTCCCTCGGCGAACGGCGGCCGGCCGGCCAGCATGTAGAACAGCGTGCAGCCGAGCGAATACAGGTCGCTGCGTACGTCGGCGGCCCGCGGGTCGCGGGCCTGCTCCGGGGAGATGTAATCGAAGGTCCCGAGCGTCATGCCGCTCACGGTCAGGTCGGCGTCGCCGGCGGTCGGCGCCAGGCGGGCCAGGCCCATGTCCACGAGTCGCGCCCGTCCGGCCGGCGTGATGACGATGTTGGAGGGCTTGATGTCGCGGTGCACGACGTCCCGAGCGGAGGCATGCTCGAGCGCATCGGCCACCTGGGCGACGACATCCATGGCCCGGCCGACCGCGAACGGCCCCTCGTCACGCACCAGATCCCGCAGGTTCTGCCCCTCGATGTACTCGAAGACGATGTAGTGCCAGCCGCGGTCGCTGCCGACGGCGTGCACGCGACCGATGTTCTCGTGGTCGAGCCGGGCCGCCGACTGGGCCTCGTTGCGGAACCGCCGCAGCATCTCGTCGTCGGCCGACTGAGCCCGCGAAAGGACCTTCACGGCCACGATCCGGTCGAGCGTGGTGTCGTGGGCCCGGAAGACCGCCCCCATGCCCCCGCCTCCGACGAACTGCTCGAGCCGGTAGGGGCCCAGCATCGTTCCCTGAAGGGCGCCGCCGATCGCCGTCGTCGACACCGTGTCGGGCGGCGTGGCCGGCTGTCCGGCCGAGATCACGGTCGCATCGCTCGCCGGATCGGGGCTGCCGTTCGGCGGGCTGGTAGCCGGGCGAGAAGTGTCGTCGCGTTCCATGCCCGGACCCTACCACCGTGCCGCGCTGCCGGTCAAAGCCGACCGCCGATGCAACCCCCGGAAACACAACGACCCCGCCCCTCCGGTTGCGGAGGGGCGGGGCGTGTTGCGTTCGAATCTTCCGTTCGACCCGATCAGCCGGCCTGACGGGCAGCGAGCCGCTTCTTCCGCCGCTTCATCCAGTCGAGCCCGGCGAGGCCTCCGATGCCCACTCCGGCCAGGGCGATCGTACCCGGCTCCGGCACCGCGGCGACGCGGAAGCCGTTGGAGACGTTGGCCGCAGTCGACAGGCGGAAGTTCTGGGCAGCGGTCGCAGCCCATGCCGACGGTATCGCAGCGTAGCCTCCGCCGACCGACACGAAGTTGTTACCCGCACCGGCCGAGTCGGTCATTTCCCCGACGTTGCCGAACATGTCGTACATGCCGTAGGCCGAGGCGGAGTTCACGTAAGACTCGGCGTTGACCGGCAACGTGGTCACATCGCTGAAGTTGCCGGAGTTCGCCAGGCTGAAGTTCGTCACCTGGGCCGTCGGTACGCTATTGCTGTTGGTCGCGTAGGTCGTGTAGCTCGACCCGTTGAAGAACGCTGCCTTGTACCACTCGTTCGCACTTGGCAGGAAGACCTGGGCACCGGGGTTGCGGGCGACGATGGGCCCACTGACGGCATTGGCCAGGGTGTAGGCACCGGACTCCGTCGAGGACGTCCCGGTGGCTCCGTTGTTGAGCCAGTTCACGAACCGGGCAGCCGAGAACCATGTCACGAAGTTGACGGGCATGCTGCCGTAGGATGTCCCAGCCGGCGCTCCTGTGGGAGCCCCTGCCTTCACGGAGTACTTACTCCCCGCCCCAGCCCCGGCGTTGAACGAGATGCCGCCGTTTATGGACGACCCCATACTGCTGCTATAGATCGAGTTCGGGTTGGTTCCGTTGGGATCGACCGAGTTCAAAAACGCAACGTACTGGGCGTTCGTCGTCTCTGTGGTCGCCATTTTGAAGACACTCGAGACGGCCCCCAGACCGGACGGGTTCGACGACGCATTGCCCGTATTACCCGGGTTGCCCACGACGTTGTAATTGATCGGCACACCGAAGGCGTTCACGGCGAGGCTCGCCACGGCGAACGCCAGGCAGCCCGCGAAGGCCCTCATGTTCTGCATCCGGGCTCCGCGGCCGGAACCCCAAGTCCAGCGCTTGTTGCGGCGGCAGTGCAAGCCGTTGACCCGTGCCGGGGCCGAGCCCTTGCGGCGGTATTCCGGGTGCCGGCTGCGCTTCTGCGTCGGCTCGCGATCTCGACCGAAGTCGACCGCGTAGCTCACGTCCAGCTCGTCGCGATAGATACCCATTCCTGCGCTCATGACTCTGCTCCTTTGAAAATGGTCCCCGTCAGGGGGACGGACTCGAAACCGATCTCACATCGAACGTCCGTCCGGCCACACGGCCGGATGCGGACCACCGCCACCGACCGCTAGACCAACTGCCAGGCGCCCCGCCGATCCGCGACCCGCCGAGCTTCGGCGAACAGGGACACGAGGGCGTCGCCACTCGACACGCCGGGCAGATACACCCAGGCTCCGAGCTGCCGCGCCCACAACTCCTCCTCGACGCTGTCCTCGGAGCCGCAGACCACGAGCAGCGTGCCCGTGCGGCCGGCAAACTCCTCGGCGATCTCGACCGTGTCGTTGACGCGATCACCCAACGGATGGGCGATGTCGACGATCACGAGCTGGTAATCACCGTCGATGACGCTGGACATCTCCGCGACGTCGACGGGCGTCTCGCACGTCGCACAGCCGCTCAAATCCGCCACCGCCTCGAGACGACCGCGGAACCCGCCGTCACCCGAGACGACCAGACACTTGATGTCGCCCGGTGCCCGTACCGAACGGGGGTCGGCCTTGCCGGACAGCGACCGCACTTCCTCGGACGTAATTCCCACTGCCACGACCATCATCTCGCACCTCCTTTTGGGCGGACGCGCCGCCCCGCTGGATGCCACCGGACGCCGCCACACGGACGACGACTCCCGCGACCGATCGCGGGGCGTGTGACGGTGACCGTCTGCACGCCTCGCGGACCTCCGCGGCGAAGGAGAGGAGATGCACGCGCCATGCCAATTCGTTCCGCAGGCTGCGCGGCGGACGAAAGAGGCCTGTTTTCAGGGGCTGCGTCGCTTCCGGGAGCACGACCGAGCACGACCGAGCACTTCAGGGCCTTTCACGGCCTTGTCGGCCGGACTGACTAAAGCTGAGTTCTCGGCCACCGCCCCCCCGAAGCCTTCTGGCTGTCCGTGGACAAAGCCCTCCATGGCCTTTGCCCACTTGGCCGACCGGTGGATTCGCAGACCTCGGCGCAGCCGAGGCAACGCCGAGGGTTTCCACGGTCGGCATTCCTCGCATCCTGCTCAGTTCGACTTTTGCAGTTTTTGGGTGGCAGCCGAAGTTGCCCTTCGCGTCGGTCGGGGGTGCCCACGCCCCGTCGCCGGACGTTCGCTGCGGGCATCCTGCCCTTCGCTCACTCGGATGCAGACCGCGCTGCGCAATCCTTGCTTCGCTTGTCTGCATACGCCGGCTCCCGGGGCGTGGGCACCCCTCCCGTGATGACCCTGATTCGGCCAGGAAGCATGCACGCGATGGCCTGAGTTGGTCGTCGTCACGCCGCCATGGCGACCGCGTGTTCCAGGAGCCGGGCAAGCTTTCGGGAACCCCGACCGCTCGGGGCCATCGCCAAAACGTGCTGTCGCACGCTTGCCCGTCGCAGCGTGCGGAGCATGTCGCTGAACGACGGATCGGCCTTGCCGGGATACCAGCGGTGAGTCGGCGCCTGCCAGAGCCGATGGCCCTCCTTGGCGAACCAGAGAACGACGAGCGTGTGGAGAAGCATGGCCAGCGGGGCAGTCCGTTCGACTGCCTTCCGGCTCCAGCCCTGCGGTTCCTCGAAGCCGAGGCACTGCTTGCTGTCACGGAAGCCCACGCCTCCGCGCCAGCGTGTCATCGAGGCCGAGCATCACCACATCGCCGAGAAAAGGCTCGATCATCGTGAACACGGCCAACCCCATCGCATCAAGTGACCACGAAGCGGCGATCAAGAGCCGGTGGCACGAAGAGAAGTGCTTCGAGGCCCCGGAGCCAGCCGGCACCGGGACGGTCCAGAGATCTTCCTGGATACCTTCACGGGCAAGCTGATGACCGACTGCTACTCGGGCTACGAGGCCGTGGAGATGGCCAGCGACGGACGGATCTCCGCGCCGCCTGTGTGGCGCATGCCAGACGCAAGGTGTTCAACACGCGGTCGAACCATTCGGCGCAGGCCGCGGGGCTCCTGTCGATGTTCCAGCAGCTCTCCGACATCGAGGATCGTGCACAGATGCGTACACCAGCAGGTCGCACTGCAACGCGTAGAGTGCGCCGCACCTCGGCCTGAGGTGCGAATCGATCGGCTCCTTGTGGGGCAGGAGCCGGTCGCGCCCGGCGCAGAGTCGATCAGGGTGCACCTTTTCGGGAGGCACGCCCAGGAGATCTTCCGGCACCGTGCGGCGGTGCGGTTCTCCTCAACGTGCGGTTCGCTCGACGGCCCGCATCACCCGGCGTAGAAGCCCCGGACAGCGGCCGCCACGCGGGCCGCCTCGTCGAGCGTGAGTCGTGGATGCAGGGGCAGCGAGAGCGCCTCGTCGTTGAGCCGCTCGCAGTTTGGGAGCCGGCGGCCGGTCTGGCCGTAGAGGGCGTTCAGGTGCAGCGGGTGATACCGCAGCGTCGTGTAGATGCCCTGCTCGAGCAGCCGGCGGGCGAGCCGGTCGCGGTCGCGGGCCCGGATGCAGTAGGTGAACAGTCCGTGACGATCGCCTTGGGCCGCCCGCGGCGGGCGGATCACGGCGGCCAGGCCGTCGAATTCGCGGTCGTAGAGCTCCCACACCGCCCGCCGCCGCTCCTGCAGTTCGGCGAGCCGCTCGAGCTGCACGCCGGCCATCGCGGCGGCGATGTTCGTCGGCAGCATCTTGATGAACGCCTCGGCGATGTCGTACTCCCACCAGCGGCGATCACCGGTCCCCGCGGCGGCGGCTTCGAAGCCCGACTTGCCGATGCCGCAGTAGCGGAGCCGGCGGGCCCGCTCGATCCGAGCCGGGTCGCGGGCGGTGATCCCGCCCCCTTCGCCGGCGGTGAGATTCTTGACGGCGTCGAAGCTGTAGATGCCGACGTCGCCGATACCGCCGCAAGCCCGGCCACGATGGCGGGCGTCCACGGCGTGCGCCGCGTCCTCCACGACGGGCAGCCCGAGATCCAAGATCGGGTCGATCTCCACCGGCAGGCCCGCGTAGTGCACCACCATCACCGCGGTGGTCCGGGGCGAGCGGCAGGCCTCGACGTCCTCGCGGCGGATGTTCATCGTGACCGGATCGACGTCGCAGAACACGGGCCGGTGGCCCGCGAGCAAGACGGCCTGGGCGCACGAGACCCAGGTGAACGACGGCACGATCACCTCGGATCCCGGCGGCAGGTCGAGCAGCCGGATCGCGAGGAAGAGGGCGTTGGAGCCGCTATCCACCATCGCGAAGGCGGGGAGGCCGAGCCGGGCCGTGAACGCCTGCTCAAACTGATCGACAGCCCGGCCGAAGCCCACCCACTGAGACCGCATGACTGCCGCCACCGCCTCGATCTCCCGTGGGCCGATGTCGGAACCGAAGACGGAAATCATGATCCCCCCGCCGGCAAGGCCGAAGTTCCCTTCCACCGCATCACGACGCTCCCCGGGTTCCGCCGCACGACGGCGAAGCCATGCCGCTCGTACCAGCCGATCGCCGGATTGCCCGCGAGCACGACCGCTCGCACCGGCAGCTTCGCCCGCCGGCGGGCGAAGTCCACCAGCAGCTCGAGCCCGCGGGCCATGGCGCCGCGGGAACCGGCCGTGCGCTCCCCGCGGATCACGTTGTAGACGTCCCACTCGCCGTCCACGAGCCGCACACCCAGACATCCGCGGGGCTCGGCGGCCTCCATCACCATGAAGAGAAAATCCTCTTCACGGCCGAGATAGCCCTCGAACCACCGGCGCTGGGCCTCCGCGTCGATCGCCGCGGACTGGAAGAAGGCCCGCGCGGCGGCGTTCCGCCACACGCGGAGCCGCTCCTGATCACCTGCCACAGCGCCACGGAGCCAGGGCCCGACGGCCGGGTCGCCGGCGACAACGGAGCCGCTCGTCATACCGCACCCCGCGGGGGAGCCGTGAAAAAAGCGTCGCGGTGGATGGCGTCGTAGTCGGCGTAATCGTAGATGTTGAGCAGGCTGAGGTGCCGATGTCGCACGCGCGGCGTGACCGCGGCCTCGAAGCCCAGCTCGCGCACCCGCCGCGCCAGCTCGGCGTCGAGTTGGAAGCCCAGCTCGCGCATGATGCCGGTGCGGAGCATCATCAGCCTTCCCGGCGGGTTGCCGATCGGGCACGGGGGCCGCGTGGGGAAGTGGTCGCGGTCCGTCGCGCCCCACGAGGGATCCGCGCCGAAGCCGCGCTCCGGACTGCCGAGCTTCGCGAGAAACTCCGCCGCGGCCGCATCCCCGCCGGAGAGCCCGAGCGCCGTCTCCCGCGGGACGAAGTCGCCGGGATCAATGAGACTGCCGAGCATCGCGATCCCCGGATGGGCCTCCATAACCCTTCGCATCTCCGCGAGCCAGCAGCCGTCCCGCTCCAGGATCACACAGTCGCTCTCCAGGTACACGTGCAAGGACCCCAGCCCCTCGAGCCGCTCGCGATAGGCCGCGCGGAAGTCATCGAAGGAATTGGTTGGCGAGCGGATCACCTCGGCGAACAGACCGCGCCGCTCGAACCCACGGATCACGTCGCCCACGAGCGGATCGGGATGAGCGTTGTCGAACAGCACGACGCGGCATGGCGACCGCGTCGCCCGGTGAACCGCGTCGAGGCAGGCCCAGAGGTAGATCGGCCGTCCCCACGAGAGCACGAACACGGTGATCGGGTCGGTGGCGGGGGATGTCATGCGAGTTATCCCTGGCGGTGGTCGGCGAGCCGGCTCCGCATCTCGGCGGTCCGCGCGTTTGACCGCGGGATCGCCAGCCGCGGATTGAGGGGCACGCCGGCGAAGTCGCAGAGGTCCGCGAAGCTCCGCGGATCATCGAGACGGCCGACGAAGAGCCGCTCCGGGGCGGCGGCGAAGCAGGCCCGCACGTCGGCCGTATGCCGCTGGTAAACGCCCTTGTAGTGGTCCGCGTGCCCCGTGATCGACAGCAGCCCCCAGGCCGCCGGGTCGGTGCGGGGCCGCTCGCGAAGCAGCCTCGCGAGTTCCTCCTCGCGGCCGTAGATCCGGGCATGCACGTCGCTCCAGCCGGGATTGCGGCCGCCGCTGTGGTGGCAGAGCGAGTCGAACCACTCGTCGGGATCCCGCGTGAGCAGCACGAACTTCGCGTCCGGAAAACGGACGGCCAGCTCACGGTAGAACCCCGGGCACCACCATGGATCGTCCTCGAGGATCTCCGCGGCGCGGAACTCCGGGCAGGCGAAGAGCTCGTCGAACCGCCCCGCGAGCCAGAGCCGTGTCCAGCCCAGCCGCACCGACGTAGGCGAACCTGCCCGTGAGAGTCCGTGTGCCTCGAGCCAGTCGCCCACCGACGTCGTGCCGCTGCGCTGCATGGAAAGGCAGAATACCTTCCCTCGACCCATGGGCCCTGATCTGCGCACGTTCCGGCTGCGCCGCTCGAGCGCATCCACGTGGCCGGGCGTGAGCCGCACCACCGGCGGCGCGGCGGCGGGCACCGGATTGCCGATCCAACCACCGGCATGGCCGCCGAAGACCTCGGCCAGCGACTCCATCTCCACGCGATAGGCGGCCTCGATCCGCCCGCGGAGGGATTCCGGCATGGGGCTCGGATCAGCGGCGGCGTTCACGCGTTCGCACGCGCGGTCGTCGTCGATGGGCTCCGCCGGGATGCCCAGGAAATCGCAGATGCCGCGGAGCGTGGCCCGCGGCTCGCGGGCGATCGCATCATAAAAGACGACGAGCACCCGGGCGGGATCATAGTGGCGGCAGAAGCGGCGGATCGTGCCGCCATACTCACCCCGTGCCCTGCCGTTGGGCGTGTCGAAAAGCCGCATCGCCGCTGGATCGCCCGGCGGCAGTGAGCCATCGGCATGCTTCATCCGGCACTGAGACCAGAACCGCTCCACCGGATGCCGCAGGAGGAGAATGATGCGTGCCGCCGGCGCCACGGCGTGCATGTGGGCGATCTCCGCATCGCCGCAGATCGCGTACCGCGGCGTGATCTCGCCGACGAGGCACTCCGGCGGCGCGGCGGCGAAGAGCAGCCGGTACCAGTCGTCGTCCTGATCGAGGAACTCGTGCACGGCCCACCAGGCCCGCGCCGCATTCCCGGCCACGGCCCCCTGCCGGCAGCGGGCCAACGCCGCCGCGAGCCGGTGCGGATCAGCCAGCCGGTCGGCCGCTGCCGCCGGCGGAAGTTCGCCCCACGGGAGTGGCCGGTCGAAATAGTGCAACTCCCGGAGCGGAGGCATCCACACGCCCGGGTGTCGGGCCAGATTCTCGCGGAGCCACCACGTGCCCCCCTTCTGGACGCCGATCCCGATGAAGTCTGGAGCCCGGGGCGTAAGCACGGTTCGCAAGGGCGGTGCCTTGTCGCGACTCGCTGGCCCCGCGGGCCGTCGTGGCCCCGGTGGACGCTCTCGCCGCGCGGAAAGGATAGTCCGCTCGATGGCACATCTGCAACCGCTTACCAAGTGATGATCGCCCTCGACCTTCCATATGAGCGGCTCTGCCCGGGTGCGGCCGCCCTCGACGCCCTCATGGCCCGCTACCGCTGAAGCGCGAATGGACGTGCCGCGGCCGCCTGGGGGCCAGCGACTGGCCTTGAGGGCCGACGCGGCCGTCGGCTACCGTCCCGCGCCGTTTCCCGTAGCCTGTCTCCGCTCCCGTCCCGAGGGCCGTTCCATGGAGTGCACCCCGTCTGGCCGTCGGTCGTCACTGGCCTGCGTCGTGGCGGTGATGATCGCGTTGGCCTCATCATCCGGCTCCGCGGCCGAACCACCGCAGCATCCGCAGGCGGGCACGATCGCCGGGCACCCCGCCCTGGCCCGCTGCCCGCGGCACACGACGACGGCCCACGGCCGGCAGGGCGACGCCGTCAACATCGCCTTCATCGGCTCCGAACAGGAACTGCACCGCACGCTCGCCGCGGCCGGCTGGTACGCCGCCGACCCGATCACGCTGCGCACGTCGGTGCGCATCGCCGCCGATGTCGTGCTGCGCAAGCCCTACGCCCACGCCCCGGTCAGCGACCTCTACCTGTGGGATCGCAAGCAGGACGCCGCCTTCGAGCAGCCCGTGGGCGACAGCCCCAAGCAGCGGCACCACGTCCGCTTCTGGCGGGCGGAGGCCGTGGATGCCGCCGGCAAGCCGCTCTGGCTCGGGGCGGCCACCTACGACGAGCGGGTCGAAATCAGCCGCACGACGGGGGGTGTGACGCACAAGATCAGCCCCGACATCGACCGCGAGCGGAACAAGCTCGTGAGCGACATGATCCGCGCGGGCATGCTCGACGGCTACTACTGGGTCGATGCCTTCCACCGACAGGCCGAGGGCCGCAACGGCGGCGGCGACCCGTACTTCACCGACAAGCGACTCGCCGTCGGCGTCATCGCCCCCCGCCGCTGACCAGGGAATTGGTCCCGTCTCAGTTCCAACCAGCCCCGGGTGAAAACCCGGGGACACCGGGCGTGAAAACCATCTCGTGTTCCATGCACGAACGGGTTTGCACTGCGTTCGAATGGCGTTGGAGACCGGTCTTCGCTCCGCCACGGAGTCCCCCGGCTTCCGCCGGGGGCTTTTTGTGCGCGGAACCCGCGGCCCCAACAAGCCCCGGGTGGAAACCCGGGGACACCGAGTGCGAAAACCACCCAGCCGTCCATGCCCCTGTCGTTTACTTGAGCACCGGCAGCCCCATGCCCACCCGCAGGCGGTTGAGCGTCGTCCAGGCCGCGGGCGTCTTCTTGAAGAGTTTCAGCAACTGCGTCGCGCTCACGCCCAGGGCGGCGGCGGTGGCCGGCATGTCGAGAGCGTGGGCCTGCAGCCGGTCGAGGGCCTCGGCGACGAGGGCCGGATAGTCGGGGTGATCGACCGACACCGCCAGTTGCCCGCCGCGCACGCGGGCCTGCCACCGCGCCGACGGCGTTGTCGACGCCGGGGTGCGGTGCTCCAGGGCGAGCGTGAGCCGCAGGCGTCCCAGGGCCACGCGACGGTTCTCAGCCTGCGACCGCCGCTCGCCGGCCTCGGCGGCGATCCCCGTGGGGCGATGGACGAGCACGACGGCGGTCTGCACCTTGTTGCGGTGCTGGCCGCCGGGCCCCGAGCGGCGGGTGTGCATCTCCTGCACGTCGGCGAGCAGCGCGTCGGGCGGAAGGGCGGCTGGATGCATGGTGGAGCCGCGGTATTATGCGCTCGGCTGCGGCAAGGGTGAGTGGTGAAGAGGATCGCCGGCCGCGGCGCGCATGGCACGAAGGCCCGAGCATGCCGTCACTGAACACCGCCGTCCGGCGCCGTCCCCCGCCGTCGCCCTGGCTGGTCTACATCCTCCGCTGCCGCGACGGCTCACTCTACACGGGCATCACGAACGATCTGCCGAAGCGGCTGCAGGCCCACGGCACGGGCAAGGCCTCCCGCTATACCCGCAGCCGGCTCCCCGTGCGTCTGGCCTACCAGGAACCACAGCCCACGAAGTCGCTGGCTCTCAAACGCGAGGCGGCGATCAAGGCCCTCCCGCGGGCCGCGAAACTCCGGCTGCTCGCCGTGAAGCAGACGGGGCCGCGATCGAAAGGCTACAATCTTGCATCTCCAGGCAATTCACCCGCGTGTTGCTTCCCGTCCAACCCCCCTTCGCGCCCGTAGCTCAGCCGGATAGAGCATGGGATTTCTAATCCCAGGGTCGCTGGTTCGAGTCCAGCCGGGCGTATTGAAAAGCACTGGGAAACCAGTGCTTTTCTCATTTCAAGTGAGACAGGGTTTCGTCGCCCCGGCATCAATCCTCAAAAATCCTCAAATCTGTGCTGGGCGAAGGGGTCCTGGGCGCGCCGATCGGAAGCCTGCACGCGGCTCTCGTGGCCGCACTGAGTGACTATCTTGGCAGAGTTGCGGCGGGCCGACTGACCGTGTGGTCGCAAAATCCCATTCGCCTCGACGACAGCAGCGAGCCGCAGCCCGACATCGCGATGGTCAAGCCCAGGCCCGACTTCTATGCCGCTGCCCACCCGGGCCCCGCCGACACGCTCTTGATTGTCGAGGTGGCCGAGTCGAGCCTGGCTTACGACCTCGGATCAAGGGTCCGCTCTACGCTCGCCACGGAATCCCGGAAGTCTGAGTGATCGACGCCGCGACGCGGACCACGCACCGTTTCCGCGGGCCGCAGCTGGAGGGCTACTCCGAGCAGGGCATGATCGCGTTCTAAAAAGGATAGGCCGGTCAATGGCACTTCCGCAACGGTCTTCCGGCTGACGGACTGTCCTTGAGCAGCGAGATTGGGCGCTTCGTCCGTCGGGAAGCGGTCCGCCAAAACGCCTCG
>JAJTED010000011.1 GCA_021300535.1 Planctomycetaceae bacterium
TACCTCGAGCCGGTCGATCCGCACCGGCTTCGCGGCCAGTTCCACCGGGCGGCCCTTGCGGGCGAGCCGGTAGGCTCGCTTCCCGCCGACGTGCACCGCCGAATAGTCGCAGGGTCGCTGCAAGATCGCGCCGCGAAAGGCCGGCACGGCGGCGTCGAGGTCGGCGTGCGACGGCCGCACCGGGGTGGCCTCGGCAACGACCTCGGTCTCCAGGTCGTCGGACGGACTGGAGCGACCGAGGAGGAACCTGCCGCGGTAGTGCTTGGGCAGCTCGTGGACGAAGTCCACGAGCTTCGTGGCATGGCCCACGCACACCACCACCACGCCCTCCGCGAGCGGATCGAGCGTGCCGGCGTGGCCGACAGTCTTCGTGCCCAGCGCCGCCGCCACGGCGTCGACGACGCGGCGCGACGATGCGCCCGCCGACTTGTCGATCCCGATCACGCCGGTCAGTGGCTCGTGCATCCGCGGATCGGAAAGGAGTAGAGGTCGGCGATGTCCGCGGCCGACCTTCCGGCCAGCCGCATCCGCGCGCGGAGCGCGGCCGGATCGTCCACGGCGCCGGCCACGAGCCGGTCGAACTTGAGATCCACCAGGGCCGCGGTGCGGGCGGCGTCGGACCGGGCGTGGCCCTGCGGAAAGAGCACGAAGCCACCGTCGAGTCGCCCGAGTGCCGCATGCTCGATCTCGACCCGCGTCGGGATGCCCTCGGGGTAGCGGGCGTCGTATTCCGGGCCGCCGTGGGCGATGGCGATCTTGGCGATCAGAGCCGCGACGGCCGGATCGCCGATGGCGGCGGCGGAGTAGTCGTCGGGCAGGAGCATGAGCGACTCCCAGCCGCAGGGCGTGCCCGCGGCGGCGGCCGCCCGCGCCTTGAGCAGCGTGCGGGCGAGGATGAAGGGCAGGGAGTGGTCGGCCGACTGCCGCGTCGTCGGCGTCCGCTTCGCCGGGTCGGCGATGATCGAGAACGCCGGCTCGTAGATCGCGACCCGGATCGTGCGGATGCCGTCGAGGTCGGCAGCGAGGCCCGAGTGCCGGGCGCACAGGTCCACCAGCGACTGCAGTCCGCCGGCCGACTGGTGCTCGTAGAGCCCGAGTTTGAAGTGCATGGCGTGGATGGCGAAGGCGTCGCCGGCCACGCCGAGTTCCAGGTCGAAGGGGCTCATGCCGTCGGGGCAAGGCTCGTTGAGCCGGTAGATGGCCAGCGGGTTGCGAAACACGTCGCGCGGGCCGAGGAACCCAGCCAGCGCCCGCCGTGCGCACATCACGCCCGCCTCGGCGGCCAGCGCCGCCGACGCCCCCTTGGAATCGGAGAGCTGGTGGCCGGCACGGATCGCGCGGAAGGGAACGTAGTGGGCCACCGCCATGCCGATCGCCGACTCGATCTGCTCCGCGCTGCCGCCGAGCGCCGCGGCGAACACCGCGGCGCTGGCGACGGTCCCGTGGTGCACGTGATCGATGGCGTATCTGCGGAGCGCAAACACCTCGGCGAGGCGGCCGCGGATCTCGTCCACCAGCAGCATGAGCCGCAGCGTGGCGTCGCCGTCGAGGCCGGCCTCGCGGGCGGCGGCCACGGCCACGGGATAGAAGTCGTTGTGACCAAACTCGCCTGCCGTGCGGCCCTTGGCGGCGTCGTAGCCGAAGTTCGTGCCGTTGGAGTCCCACTCGCGGACGGCCGAGGCGTTGGCGGCCACGGCCTTCTCCACGGCACAGGGCCGCGTGCCGCCGAAGCAGATGCCGCCCCGCGAACCGACGCCGGGGGCCGCGGCCAAGGCTTCGGACCGGAGCACGGTGGGGGCGTTCGCCCCGAGGGCGAGCGCCGAGACCCCGCAGCCCACGCTGTCGAGATGGAACCGCTCCAGCAACGCGAGCGTCGCCGCGCCGAGCGGCTGCGGAGCGAAGAGAAAGTCGTGGGCGTAGCGGGCCAGACCGCGGGCCTGGTTCGTACCGCGGGGCAAAAGGACCGTGGCGTCGCCAGATGCGGCAAGCGGATGATTCATGGGGATCGATTACACTTCATGCCATGCAACCGACGCAATTGGGCCCCTACAAGATCCGCTCGCGGCTCGGCCGCGGCGGCATGGGGGCCGTCTACGAGGCGGAGGACACCGGGAGCGGGCGGCTCGTCGCGGTGAAGACCCTGGCCGCCCACCTCGGCGACGATGCGGGGCTGCGGCGGCGATTCGCGGCCGAGATCGAAACGCTCAAGGCCCTGCGGCATCCGGGCATCGTGCAGTTGCTCGCCTTCGGCGAAGAAGACGGCGTTCCCTACTTCGCGATGGAGCTGGTGACCGGCAAGAGCCTGGAGCAGGTGTTGCGCAGCGGCCGGCTGTTCACCTGGCGGGAGACGGTCGGGCTGGCGCTGGAGATCGTCCGGGCGCTGAAGAGCGCCCACGACCACGGCGTGGTCCACCGCGACCTCAAGCCCGCGAACCTGTTGCTGCTGGATGCACCGACGGACGGCACCACCGTGAGACTCGCCGACTTCGGCATCGCCCGCCTGTTCGGCGACGCCGGCCAAACCCTGGCCGGCACCGTGGTCGGCACCGCTGAGTTCATGGCGCCGGAGCAGGCCGCCGGCAAGGCGGTGGACCAGCGGGCCGATCTGTACGCCTTGGGCCTGGTGATGTTCGCCATGCTCGCGGGACGGCCGCCGTTTCACGGCGGCGACGTGACCCGCGTGCTCGAGCGGCAGCGGCGTGAGGCGCCGCCCCGAGTGGCGACGATGGTTCCGGGAGTGCCGCCCGAACTCGACCAGCTCATCGATCGGCTGCTGGCCAAGGATCCGGCCCAGCGGCCGGCCAACGCCCTGGCGGTGGGGCGGCTGCTGGCGGCGATCGACGCGCTGCCCGACACGCACGCACAGGCCGGGGCGGTGGTCATCGACCACTGCGCTGCCACGCGAGCGATGCCCGACGCCGAGACCGCAGCGCTGCCGACCGCGGCGAACGGCCCCGCTGCCGACGACGCGACGCGGCCCCATACCGCCGGGCCGCGGGCCTCCGCGTTCGCCCATGCCCGCACCGTGCCGGCGGAAACCGCGCCCGCGGCCGCGCCCGCGGCCCGCAATCGGTTCACTACGATCGAGGACCTGCACCGCGCCACGCGACAGCGCGCCGCGGCGGACCGGCGGCGGCAACGGATCTGGCAGACGGCCGCGGTTGCCGCGACGGCGGCCGTGATTCTGGGGGTGGGCTCGTTTGTGCTGCGGCCCCGGACCGCCGACACGCTCTACACGCGGATCGCCGCCATCGCCGCCGACGAGGCGTCGGATCTGCGTGACGCCCGTTCCTTGATCGCAGAGTTTCTGCAGCGTTATCCCGCCGACGGCAGGGCAGGGGAGGTGCGCGAGCTCGATCACCGGCTCGACGTCGACATGCTGGAGCGGAAGGCCCGGCGGCGGCCGCGAACCGACCGGCCGCTGCCGCCGATCGAGCGTGACTACCGGGCGGCGATGGCCCGTGAGGCCGAGAGCCCCGCGGCATGCGTCGCGGCGCTGGAGGCGCTGCGGGCCGTGACCACGGCTGATGGTGGGACCGGCGAGGCGGCCCGGGACGATGCCGGCGCATCAACCGCCTTGTGGCTGGCTCTCGTCAGCCGACAGATCGACCGGTTGGCGCCGCTGGCAGCCCGCGAGCGGGAGGAAGATGCGACGCGGGCCCGGGCCGTGCTGGCCGAGGCTGCCGCCCTCGCCACCGCAGCCGGCGCCGCGGCCGGGGCCGAGCGGGCCGCACTCGCCGACCGCCGCCGCACGCTCCTGCAAAGCCTCGTCGCGCTCAATGCCGCGCGGCCGCACATGGCGCCGCTCGTCGCCGAAGCCCGCCGACTGCTCGGCGAGCAGCCGGCCAATCCCGATCCGCACCCCCGACCGGAACCGCATCCATGACCATTCCCGCAACCGCACCGTCCGCCGCCACCGCCGCCCGCCGCGCGGCCAGCCACGCCGCCTTTGCCCGCGCCCGCCGGCTGATTCCCGGCGGCGTCAACTCGCCGGCCCGGGCCTTCGGCGGCGTCGGCGGCGAGCCGATCTTCTTCAAGTCTGCGCTGGGACAGTGGCTGACAGACATCGACGGCAACGCCTACCTCGACTACATCGGCTCCTGGGGACCGATGATCCTCGGCCACCGGCATCCGCGGGTGGTGGCCGCGATCGAGCGGGCCCTCGCCGCGGGCACCAGCTACGGGGCGCCCACCGAGGCCGAGAGTCGGCTGGCCGAGCTGATCATCGCCGCCGTGCCGTCGATCGAGAAGGTGCGGCTGGTGAGCAGCGGCACCGAGGCGGCGATGACCGCCGTGCGGCTGGCCCGCGGGTTCACCGGCCGCGACAAGATCGTCAAGTTCGCCGGCAACTATCACGGCCACGCCGACAGCCTGCTCGTGGCGGCGGGCTCGTCGGCCGCCACGCTCGGCGCCCCCGACTCGCCGGGCGTGACCGCCGGCACGGCCCGCGACACGATCGTGCTCGAATACAACGACGTCGCCGGTCTCGAGGCGGCGTTCGCTGCGGCAGGCGGCGACATCGCGGCCGTCCTCATGGAGCCGGTGGTGGGCAACATGGGGCTCGTGGTGCCGACGCAGGAGTTTCTCGGTGCGGCCCGCGATCTGTGCACGCGGCATGGCGGGCTGCTGGTGTGCGACGAGGTGATGACCGGGTTTCGGCTCGCGCTCGGCGGCGCGCAGCAGCGGCTCACGATCGCCCCCGACCTGACCACGCTCGGCAAGATCGTGGGCGGCGGCCTGCCGCTGGCCGCGTACGGCGGCCGGGCCGACGTCATGGACCACATGCTCCCCGCCGGCAAGGTGTTTCAGGCCGGCACGCTATCGGGCAACCCGCTGGCGGTCGCCGCCGGCACGGCCACGCTGGAGGAACTCCGCGAGCATCCTCCCTACGAGCATCTGGAGCGACTGGGGTCCCGGCTGGAGTCCGGCTTCCGCGCGGCCGCGGCCGCGGCCGGCGTCACCGCCTGGACGGCCCGCGTCGGCAGCATGATGACGACCTTCTTCCAGCGCGGCGCCACGGCCATCCCCGTGACCGGCTGGAAAACGGCGTCGCAGAGCGACACCGCCCGCTACGCCGCCTTCTTCTGGGGCATGATCGACCGCGGCGTGTATCTGCCGTGCAGCCAGTACGAGGCGCTCTTCATCTCGGCCGCCCACACCGAGGCCGACATCGACGCCACGGTGGCAGCCGCGTGCGAGACGCTGGCCACGCTGTAGCGGCGATCTCCGACCGTCGCATCCGGCCTGTCGCTCCACCACCCGCATTCGCAAGCCTGGAGGCTTGCGCCACGGGGGCGGCGGTGGCTGTCGGTCGTGTCCGGTTGCCGGGAAGCCTGAATCGTCAGATGAGAGAATCCGCGACGCTTCTCCCGCGGCCATCCGCGGTCCCTCGGCTCACGGCTCGGGCTTCAAGGGCACGAGTGCAGAACCACGCAGCAACGACGACTTCTTCCTGGAGCGGCGATCTCCGACCGTCGCATCCGGCCTGTCGCTCCACCACCCGCATTCGCAAGCCTGGAGGCTTGCGCCACGGCCCTGGGTTGCAGCCGCCGGACATGCCGAGGACACTGGCCCCATGGATGCCATCAAGCAGTTTCTTGACATCTTCTTGAAGGTGAACGAGCACCTCGAGGCCCTGGTCACCGCCTGGGGGCCATGGACCTACGTTGTGCTGTTCGCCATCATCTTCTGCGAGACCGGCCTGGTGGTCACGCCCTTCCTCCCGGGCGACTCGCTGCTGTTCGCGGCCGGGGCGATGGCGGCGGTCTATCCGCAGCACGTCGGCCTCGTGCCCTTGCTCGTGATCCTCACGATCGCCGCGATCCTCGGCGACACGGTCAACTACGCGATCGGCCGATGGATCGGGCCGCGGGCCTTCAAGATCGACAAGTGGTTCCTCAAGCACGAGCACCTGGAGCGGACGCAGGATTTCTACGGGCGGCACGGCGGCAAGACGATCGTCCTCGCCCGGTTCGTGCCGATCGTGCGCACGTTCGCGCCGTTCGTGGCCGGCGTGGGACGGATGCACTACCCGACGTTCCTCTTCTACAACGTCGTCGGCGGGATCGCCTGGGTGGCGATCTGCACGCTGGCCGGCTTTTTCTTCGGCAACATCCCCGAGGTGAAAAAACACTTCGAGCTGGTGGTGGTCGGCATCGTGATCGTGTCGGTGCTGCCACTGGCCTGGGAATGGTGGCGGGCGCGGGCGGCACGGCCCCGGGCGGAGTGATCGTGAAACGTGCCCCCGTGGCGCAAGCCTCCAGGCTTGCGAATGCGGGTCGTTGAGCCACGGGCCGGACACGACGGTCAAAGACCGCCGCTCCATGTGGCGCAAGCCTCCAGGCTTGCGAATGCAGGCAAGGGAGCCACGGGCCGGACACGACGGTCAAAGACCGCCACGGCAGACAACCGCCTCATCACCGCCGCACATGGAAGTCGACCACCAGCGGCAGGTGGTCGCTGGCGACCTTCGTTAGGCTCGTGCGGACCACGCGGGCGTGCTTCACCTCCACGTCACCCCGCACGAAGGCCTTGTCGAGCGACCCGACGGCCAGCCAGGCCGGGAAGCTGCGAAACCGGCTCGGCGGGCTCGTCACCTGGCTGAATCCGCTCGCCGCCAGGACGCCCGCGGCGAGCGTGTCGCGCCAGTCGTTGAAGTCGCCGACGATCACGGTGGGATGCCGGTCGGCCGAGCGGAAGAGCATGTGGCCGAGGACCCGCTCCATCTGCCAATGCCGCTCCCGCTCGGCAAGGCCGAGATGGGCGTGGACCAGATGCAGGAGGCCCTCGGGCGTGTCGATCACGAGCAGCTGCGCGCCCCGCGGCTTGCGGCTCCCCTGACGCAGCGACACGCGGTGCCGGCTCGCCACCGGCCACCGGGAGAGCACGAGGTTGCCGTAGCCGCCCCGCCCCACGGGCACGTTGACCTGGAACACACCGTGGCAGCGGAGCGCCTGCGCCAGGAGCCGCGGCTGGTCGTCGAAGCGGCTGCGGCGCACGAGACGGTCCACCTCCTGGAGGCACACGAGGTCGGGGTTCTCGGCCTCGATGACGTCGAGGATCCGACCCAGCGAGTACCGCCGATCACGGCCGCCGATCCCCTTGTGGATGTTCCAGCTCAAGAGCCGCATGCATCACCCGCCCGCGGCCCCGCGGCGTCTCATGTAGAACCGCTGCACGCGGGCCACGCAGGAGCGGCCGTCCGCGCTCCTGATCGCGCAGTCCGCCCCCGGCTCGCCCGCCTTCCGCACCACCGCGCGGACCCGCGTGGGCACGCCCTCGGCGAGGTCGCGATCGACGTCGTCCACCGTCAGACCGTGGCAGGCACACAGCGGCCCGGCCGGGTCCTTCGGCCAGGGGAGTCCGTGGGCGGCGGCCGTGGCGATGGTTCGCTCCAGCAGGTCGAAGTAGGCCACGGGGCAGGTGTCGCCAGCGCAGAAGTAAGCCGGCTCGGCGAGCGATTCGACGGCCGCCGGGCCGACATGGGCGGCGAGCGTCTGCGGCATCACCTGCACACCATCGCCGCCGCACGCGGGGCACCGCGGCGGCAGGCTCGCATCCGGTTCCTTGCAGAAGGCCTTGTTCATCGCCCCTCCATTGTAATGCCGGCAGTGGACCATCCGTGGCGCAAGCTTCCAGGATTGCGAATACGCGTGAGGGAGCCACAGGCCGCATTCGCACGCCTGGAGGCGTACGCCACTGGGGACAGCGGCAAGTCCTTCGTGGCGCAAGCCTCCAGGCTTGCGAATACGCGTCGGGGGGCCACAGGCCGCATTCGCACGCTTGGAGGCGTACGCCACCGGGCGTTACGATCCAGACATGCACGCCCACGACGACATCCGCATCGGCACCGTCGTGCCCGCCCACGAGCGGACCGCGGAGGTGATCCGTCAACTGCTGCCGCACGGATTCGAAACCTTTCAGATCTCGTTCGGCATCCGCGTCGGTGACTTCGACGTGACCGGGCTCGCCGCCGCAGTCAGCGCGGTGCTCGACGCCCATGAGCCCGGCCCACACGATCTGGCCCCGCGGGTGAGTGCGATCGGCATCTACGGCAATCCCCTCACGAGTCCTGAAGCCGTCGCCGACTGGGAGCGGCTCATCGACTCCGCGGCGCTGTTTGGCTGCGACGTCGTGGCGGGCTTCACCGGGCGGATCCCGGGCCGGCCGGTGCCGGAGTCGTTCGGCCGGTTCGCCGCCGTCTTCGGGCCGCTGGCCAAGCGGGCCGAAGACCGGGGCGTGCGGCTGGCCTTTGAGAACTGCGAAAAGCGAGGCTCGTGGGAAAGCGGCGATTGGAACATCGCCCACGCACCGCGGGCCTGGGACGCCATGTTCGCCGCCGTGGAGAGCCCCGCGATCGGGCTCGAATGGGAGCCGTGCCACCAGCTCGTGAGTTTCGTCGATCCGCTGCCGCAGCTGCGGAAGTACGCGGCTCGGATCTGGCACATCCACGGCAAGGATGCCCAAGTCGATTGGAACGTTATCCGCGAGCACGGCATCCGGGGCGGCGTGCAGTACATCCATCACCGCACCCCGGGCTTCGGGATGACGAACTGGACCGACCTGATCTCGACGCTCCGCCAGTGCAAATGGCGGGGCAGCATCGACATCGAGGGGTTTCACGATCCCGTGTATCGCGACGCCCTGGAGACGACGGGGCAGGTGGCGTCGCTCGACCACCTGAAGCGGTGCCGCGGCGGAGCGTTCGTGCCGAATCCCTGGTGAATGGAACCCGGCGGAAGCCGGGGGAATGCTGCACGCGAACCCACGGCATGGAACGCCCGATGGTTTGCATGCCCGGTGTCCCCGGGTTTCCACCCGGGGCTTCTCGGGTCACGCGCGTTACTCGCACAAAAAGCCCCCGGCGGAAGCCGGGGGACTCCGGGTAGCATCTCTTCCCGGGTGCCACCCAATGCAGGTGTGAACCGCGAAATGCTGCACGCGAACCCACGGCATGGAACGCCCGATGGTTTGCATGCCCGGTGTCCCCGGGTTTCCACCCGGGGCTTCTCGGAACGGTGACGGGACCGATGCCCTGTTCGACAGGTCTGCAATCGGTGGAGCCCCTCGCCGCACCGGCAGAATGCACGCGTCCAAAACCGTGCCGCCGGCGTCAGCGGCCGGCGGCGGTCGCCGGAGCGAAGCCGCGCTTGCGCATCAGGGCGTCGGTCGCGGGATCGCGACCGCGGAAGCCACGGTAGCTCTCCTCCGGCGGGATCGTGTTGCCCACCGAGAAGACGTGGTCGCGGAGCCGCCGGGCCACGGCCTCGTCCCACGGCCCGCCCGCCTCCTGAAACGCTTCCCAGGCGTCGGCCGTGATCGCGTCGGCCCACAGGTAGCTGTAGTAGCCGGCCGAGTAGCCGTCGTCGGCGAACACGTGGAGGAACTGCGGCGTGCGGTGCCGCATCACAATCTCCCGCGGCAGCCCGACCGCAGCCAGCGTGTCACGCTCGAAGGCGGCGGGATCGGCCACGCCGTCGGCCACGAGGTGGAGCCGCATGTCG
Organism: Planctomycetaceae bacterium; assembly: GCA_021300535.1. Taxonomy (GTDB): domain Bacteria; phylum Planctomycetota; class Planctomycetia; order Pirellulales; family UBA1268; genus QWPN01. The sequence goes on from JAJTED010000011.1 coordinate 9,504, forward strand.
ATCAAGGCGCTGGCCAGAAACTCCACGGTCCGGAAACCCTCGTTGAACCGCCGCGCCCGCTCGATCTTGGCGACGAGCTCGCGGGGCATCGGCTTGCCGGTTTCGTGGTGGAGGGCGAAGCGGTCGAGGATCTCGGGCGTCGCGAGCCAGTGCTCGAGCACCTGCGAGGGAAACTCCACGTAGTCGCGGGCCACGTTCGTGCCCGAAAGCGACGGATATTCGACGTTCGACAACAGCCCGTGCAGGGCGTGGCCGAACTCGTGGAACAGCGTCGTGGCGTCGTCCCAGCTCACGAGCGCAGGCTCGCCGGGGGCCGGCTTGGTGAAGTTGCAGTTGTTGGAGACGATCGGGGCGACCGCGCCAGCGAACCGCTCCTGGGATCGATAGCCGCTCATCCACGCACCCGACCGCTTGCCCTTGCGGGCGAACGGATCGAAGAAGAACAGGCCGACGTGCCGGCCGGCCGAGTCCCGCGCCTCCCAGACCCGCACGTCGGGGTGATAGACGGGCACGGCCTGCGGGTCGACCGGCTCGAAGCGGAGGCCGAACAGCTTCTCCGCGGTGAAGAACATCCCTTCGCGGAGCTTGTCGAGTTGCAGATAAGGCGTGATCTCCGCCTCGTCGAGGTCGTACTTCGCCTTGCGGACCCGTTCGGCGTAATACCGATAGTCCCACGGCTCGATGCGGATGCCTGGATGCTCCGCGTCGGCGATGGCCTGCATGTCGGCCACCTCCTCGCGAACCCGGGCCACCGCGGGCTGCCACACCGCCTCCATCAATTCCGCCGCCCGTGCCGGGGTCTTGGCCATCGAGTCTTCGAGCCGCCAGTGGGCGTGGGTCGGAAAGCCGAGCAGCCGGGCTCGCTCGGCCCGCAGGGCGAGGATGCGGGCGATCGTGGCATGGTTGTCGGTCGGGCCGCCGCCGGCGCCGCGGTCCACGAACATCCGCCACACCCGCTCGCGGAGGTCGCGGCGGTCGGCATAGGTGAGGAACGGCTCCACGCTCGAACGCGTGTTCGTGATCGCCCAGCCGTCGCGGCCCCGCTCCTTGGCCGCCGCGGCCGCCGCCTCCCGCACGGATTCGGGGCAACCGGCCATGTCGGCTGCGGCGGCCAGGAACACCGCCTGCGTCTCCTCGTCCTTGAGCACGTTCTGCGCGAACGTGGTGAACAGCCCGGCGAGCTCCTCGTTGATGGCCGCCAGCCGCCGCTTCGCCGCGGGGTCGAGCTTGGCACCGGCCCGCACGAGGTCGGTGTATTGCAGCCAGGCGAGCCGCTGCTGCTCGGGCGTGAGGCCCGACCGGTCACGGGCCTCGTAGACGGCCGCCACCCGCGCGAACAACTTCTCGTTCTGGATGATCTTGTCGGCGAAGGCGGCCAGCCGCGGCGCCATGCGCCGCTCGACCTCCTGCATCGCGTCGTCGTTGAGGCCGTTGCCGAACACGTCGTACACGGCGCGGACACGGTCGAACATCCGACCCGCCTGCTCGAGCGCCGTCGACGTGTTGGCAAACGTGGCCGGCTCGGGATTGGCGGCGATCGCGTCGATGCGGGCCAGCTGATCGGCCATGCCGGCCTCGAGGGCGGGCTCGAAGTCGGCCACGCGGGCCCGGTCGAACGGAGGCACGCCGCCGTATGGACCGGCCCACGGGGCGAGCAGAGGATTGGTGGCGGGCTCGGCGGCGGTCGTCATGACAAGAATCCCGGAAAGGAGCGTCGCCAGCCCGGCGACGAGGAAGACGCTTTGGCCGGAACGACCGGCCGCGCGAGAAAAAGGCAATCGAGACGGCATGAACATGCGCGGGCCTGTGGGGGCGGCGATCTCCAGCCACCGAAGCCAAACGAGGGTTCGCGAAAGACTACCACATGCGGGTTTACCGAGCGGCTTCCGCATGGACCGGCACGAGCGTCACGTCATCGAGCCGATCTCGGTCAGCAGCTGCTGTTCCCGCCGGCCGTGACCGGCACTACCATCCGTCGCATGCGATGGCGTGGCGCTTGGCAGGACGTGCGGCAGTGGTGCGGCGGGCCGGAAGGGCCCGATGCGGGTTGCCTCTGGCCGTGGCTGTGCCGCGGCATCCTCGTGGCCGCCCAGATGGCGACGGTGCTCGTCACCTGGCCGAGCTGGCATTGGCACGAAATGCCGCCGATGCTGCCCCTCCTGCCGGTCCCGCAGTTCGACGTGGGCGTGCCCCTGCTGGTCTCGCTGACGCTCGTATTCTTCAGGCCACGCGTCGGTCTGCCGCTGCACGCTGTCCTGCTCGCGTACGCGTTCGTCGCCGACCAGTCGCGGATGCTGCCGCACACGATGTCTCTCGCTCTGCTCACCGCGGCGACGGTCGGGCGGCCCGAAGGCGCGTTGATCGCCCGGGGATCGATCGTGTCGCTGTGGTTCTTCGCCGGGATCCACAAGCTCACGAGCCGCGACTTCTTCCTCGAGACCGCCCCCTGGCTGCTTGCGAACCTGGCGCCGGCCGCCGATGACCGCTGGGCGACGCCGCTCGGGATCGCGATCGGTGCGACGGAGATCGCACTCGCCGGCGGCTGTCTCGCGCCCGGCCTGCGCCGAGCCACCGCCATCGCCGCCGGCCTGTTCCATGGCGGCACCCTCGCCGTGCTCTCCCTGGTGATGCACTGGGATCCCGGGGTCTGGCCCTGGAACGCGGCCCTCGCCGTCGCCGGTCCGCTCCTCCTCCTGACCTGGCGCGGCCGCGGGTTTGGTGACCTCTGGCCGCAGGCGGCCCGCTGGGCCCGACGGGCCGCCGTCGCGCTGCTCGTGATTCCGGTTGGGTACTGGTTCGGCGTCGTCGACGCGCATTTCGCCCACTGCTTGTATGCGACGAACGTCCCCCGCGCATTCGTCTGCAACGCGTTCGGCCGCGTCGACATTCGCGTGATCTGCGAACAGCTCGGCGTGCAGGTGCCGCCGGCACACCGGCACTTCGACCGGCTATTTCTCGGGGTCGGCAGGACTGGGGAATGGATGGAGGTCGAGGATCCCCGCTGGATCGCCCGGCTGCGGGGATTCCGGCACCGAAAGGTGTTGTGGACCGACCTCGTGCCCCGAGACTTCGAGCTCGGTCCCCTGCCGGCTGCGGCAGCCACAGAAGGCGCAGGGCCGCCGCGCTGACCCGCCCCGCCATTCCCTCGGTAGCGGCCGTTTACGTTCGCCGTCCACCTGCCGGTCCGCTCATGGTCGCCGCGGTCACAGGGTTTCCCGCGCGAAGCCGACGCCGCCCGCACGGAGGTCCCGCGGCGTCCCGATCCTTCAGCGCCAAAAACCGGCCACCATGTGGGGGTATTGGATCTGGCGTTTCATGGATATACGCGGTTCACCCAAGACGTCGACGTGTTCTTCGACGCGACGCCCGCCAATGCTGACCGGCTGCGGGCGGCGCTCGTTGAGTTTGGATTTCAGCCAGCCACCGTTTCGGACGACGTGCTGTTGAAGCCGGATGCGGTGGTCGCCATCGGCCTCGAGCCGGTGCGGATAGACCTGCTGGGCAGCATCGACGGCGTGACTTTCGCGGAAGCCCGACAAGCCACGGTGCGGGGCCGGTATGGGGGCATCGAGCTGAACTTCACACGGGGAGGGCAGCCCTTCCGCGAGCCGCTGATTGGGTGCCCGGGAACGCCGCACCAGCCTCACGAACCGCTCATCGGCGCGAAAATGCCGGCGAACATGCTGGGGGAAGTGCCGTTGGCCGGACCATCCTTTCGAGCCTCCGCCCGTGGCCCCCCGACGGGCTGGGGAGAGTTGGTGCAGGTCAATGACGACCGAGCAATCTTTCGGGCGTCACCCGACGAGCTGGCCCCAGTCCCGCCTGTTGCTCCTCGTGATCCACCTCGCTCGGCCGACGGTTGCCGGAATGCCGTTGGCTGGCATAACCTTGGTGCTTCATCCGTTCCAATGTCGCTCGATCAACGCAAGTCCAGGTGCACACCCCATGAGTCCCTGCACGAGTACGTTCGTCGGCCGCGGTGTTCTGACCGTGGTTGTCGCCTGGGCGTTGGCGAGCTCGACGTTCGCCCTGCCACCCTGGAAACAAACTTTCCAGGAGTTGTACGTGGACAGCGGACCGAGATCGCTCAAGGACGCTTTCGCCGACAATGTGATCGGGAGCTGCAAGGTCTGCCACGTGAACGGCCAGGAGAAGACGGTCCGCAATCCGTTCGGTGAAGCTCTGGACACATTGATCGAGGGCAACGCCGGCGAACGCCTACAAGCCGCCGGTCGGAAAGGCGACGACGCCAAGGCCGCGGTCCAGGCCCAGCTCGACAAGGAGTTCCTAGCCGCACTCGAAAAGGTGCTCGCACTGCCATCGCCCTCTGGTGGCGGAACGTACGGCCAGCGGATCATGGCGGGCCAGCTGCCGTTCGTGCCCGCCGCCACCGGTGGCGCTGCGTGGAACACGCTGACGGACCAGGAAAAGGCCGAGGGCTGGAAGTTGTTGTTCGACGGCAAGACGGCCGCGGGCTGGTATAGCTGGAAGACCAAGCAGCCGCTGGCACTCGGCCAGTGGGTGGTGGTCGACGGCGCGCTCACGCTGGGCAAGGACGGCGGCGACGTGTATACCGCGGAAGCGTTTGAAAACTTCGAGTTGGAACTGGAATGGAAGACCACCGGCAACAGCGGCATCCTGATCCGCGTGAATCCGGCGGCGGGCGGCGCGATCTATGACGTCGCCCCCGAGATGCAGATCGAACGTGGCATGAGCGGCAGTAAGACGGCCGCGGCGGCGCTGTACGACATCGTTCCCGTCCAAGGCGAAACAGTCATTCACGCCGACGGCTGGAACAAGGTGAGGATCAGAATGGTCAATGGCGAAGGGACCCACTGGTTCAACGGCCACCAAGTCTACTCATACAAGATCGGCAGCGACGACTGGAACAGCCGCATTGCCACCAGCAAGTGGAGGAAGAGCAAAGGGTTCGCCGAAACCGCCAAGGGACATATCGGGCTGCAGGACCACGGCGCCGCCGTGTCGTTTCGGAATGTCAAAATCCGCGTGCTCGAGTAGAGTCTTCGGCACCCGACGCCGGAGCGCACCGGGCCGTGGATCTGGTCAGAGTGATGGCCGCCGCTCACGGCTCGGCGTCGCCCCTTCCTGCACCAAGGTCCATGACGACCGCAACGTCTTTCAAGCGTCACCCGACGGGCTGCCCGCGATCGGCATCCACGGTCTCTGATCGGTGCAGGACGCGAGGCATCCACGAAGCCGACCGTCCGCCGGCGAACATGCTGGGGGGAAGTGCCGTTGGCCGGACCATCCTTCACCGTCGCGCGGTCGGGCCGCCACGACGCAGGCCATGGTCGCCCGCTTCCGGGACCGCTATCTTGGCCGCATGGCTCGTCCCGTCATCCTCGTCACCGGCGCCAGCCGTGGCCTCGGCCGCGGCATCGCCGTGGCCCTGGCGCAGGACGGCCATGACGTCGCCATCCACTATGCCAGCAACCGCGCCGCGGCCGACGAAACGGTCGGCCTGTGCGCCGCGGCGGCCCGCGAACCCGGCCAGCGATTCGTGCCCGTGGCGGCGGAACTGGCCTCGGCCCCGGCCCGCCAGGCCTGCCTCGACGCCGTGCTCGCCGCCTACGGCCGGCTCGACGGCCTGGTGAACAACGCCGGCATCGCCCCGCGGGTGCGAGCCGACATCACGGAGGCCGACGAGGCGAGTTTCGACGAGGTGCTGGCCGTCAACCTCCGCGGCCCCTACTTTCTCACCCAACTCGCCGCCCGCTGGTGGCTCGCACATCCCGGCGCGGCACGGCTCCCGGGCGGCTACAAGCTCGTGTTCGTGACCTCGATCTCGGCCCATACGGCTTCGGTCGCCCGCGGCGACTACTGCATCGCCAAGGCGGGGCTGTCGATGGCCCGCGAGCTGTGGGCCGTGCGGCTGGCGGATGCGGGCGTCGACGTCTACGAGGTGCGGCCCGGGATCATGAAGACCGACATGACCGCCGGCGTGACCGACAGGTACGACGCCCTGATCGCCGGCGGGCTCGTGCCCCAGGGCCGCTGGGGGACCGGCGACGACGTCGGCCGGGCCGTGGCCGCGCTCGTCCGCGGCGACTTCCCCTTCAGCACCGGCGCCGTGATCGACGTCGACGGCGGCTTCCACCTGCGCAGGCTGTAGAACAGAAACCATCCATGATCCACGTCGACACGACGCTCACCCCCCAAGCCCTCGAACCCGCTGCCCGCCACCTGTTCGCGGCGTCGGGCCCGAAGATCGCGGCCCTGCAGAAGCGGTGGCGCGACGCCGACGGCACGCCGGTGTTCACCGTCGCTGGCCGCTACACCTCGCGGGGCTGGACCGAGTGGACCCAGGGCTTTCAATACGGCAGCGCGATCCTGCAGTTCGACGCCACCGGCGACGAGGAGATGCTGCGGATCGGCCGCGAAGGCACCCTGAAACTCATGGCCCCGCACGTCACGCACGTCGGCGTCCACGACCACGGCTTCAACAACGTCAGCACCTACGGCAACCTCCGCCGCCTGCTCCGCGAGGGGCGGCTCCCGGCCGACGCCTGGGAGGGGCACTTTTACGACCTGGCGCTGAAAGCCAGCGGGGCCGTGCAGGCCGCCCGCTGGACGCAGCTCACGCCCGACCTCGGCTACGTCTATTCCTTCAACGGCCCGCACTCGCTGTTCTCCGACACGATCCGCACGATGCGGGCCCTGGCCGTGGCCCATCTCCTCGGCCATCGGCTGATGGGGGAGAACGACAAGGCCGTGTCGCTGCTCGGCCGGATCATCCAGCACGCCGACGCCACGGCCCGCTACAACGTCTTCTTCGGCACGGGCCGCGACATCTACGACGTCCGCGGCCGCGTGGTGCACGAGTCGGTGTTCAACACCAACGACGGCAACTACCGCTGCCCCAGCTCGCAGCAGGGCTACTCGCCGTTCACCACCTGGACACGGGGCCACGCCTGGGTGCTGTGCGGCTATCCGGAGCAGCTCGAGTTCCTGGAGACGCTGGCGGCCGAAGAGTTCACCCCCTATGGCGGCAAGGAGGCCGTGCTGCGGCGGTTCCTCGACACGGCACGGGCGGCGGCCGACTTCTACCTCGAGCACACGCCGCTCGACGGCGTGCCCTACTGGGACACGGGCGCCCCTGGCCTGGCGAGGATGGGCGACTACCTCAACCGTCCAGCGGAGCCGTTCAACGACCACGAGCCGGTGGACAGTTCCGCGGCGGCGATCTCCGCCCAGGGCCTGTTGCGGCTGGGCCGCTGGCTGGAGACGCACGGCGATCCGGCGGCGGGCAGGAAGTATTTGGCGGCGGGGCTGACCGTGGCCCGCACGATCTTCGCCGCGCCTTATCTGAGCACCGATCCGGGGCACGAGGGCCTGCTGCTGCACACCGTCTACCATCGGCCCAACGGCTGGGACCACGTGCCGCCGGGGCGGAAGGTGCCGTGCGGCGAGGCCGCGATGTGGGGCGACTACCATGCCCGGGAACTGGCCCTCTATCTTTTGCGGCTCGCCGGCGCCGGCCCATATCTGACGTTCTTCGCCTGACCACTGATCACCTACCGCTGATCACCGCCATGCACGTTCCCCGCATCGCTCGGTTCCGCACCGTCGCCGAACTGCGGGACCACTGCGCCGCGATCGGCGCCCCGATCCCGCTCGACGACGAGCCGCTATCGGCCGTGGCGGGCTCGCCGCTGGCGGCCCCGATCGCGATCGGCGGCCGAACGATCGGCAACCGCTGGTGCATCCATCCGATGGAGGGCTGGGACGCCACGCCCGACGGCCGCCCGACCGACATCCTCCTGCGCAGGTGGCGAAACTTCGGCACCAGCGGCGCGAAGTTCATCTGGGGCGGCGAGGCCGTGGCGGTGCTCGCCGAGGGCCGGGCGAACCCGCACCAGCTCTGCGCGCCGGCCTGCGGCCGGGACGGGATGGCGGCGCTGGTGGACACCGCCCGTGCGGCCCATCGCGAGCGGCACGGCACGACCGACGACCTGCTCATCGCCCTGCAGCTCACGCACTCGGGACGGTTCTCCAAGCCCACCGCAGCCGGCTTCCGCCCGCGGATCGCCTATCACCATCCGCTCCTCGACGCCAAGCACAAGGTCGATCCGCACGACGCGGCCTGCGTGCTCTCCGACGACGAGGTGGAGCGGCTGATCGACGCCTATCTGGCGGCGGCGCACGACGCGGCGGCGGCCGGCTTCGACATGGTCGACATCAAGGCCTGCCACGGCTACCTGCTGCACGAGTTTCTCTCGGCGCGGCGGCGGCCCGGAAAATACGGCGGCGATTTCGCGGGCCGCACCCGGCTGCTGCGCACGATCATCGGCCGCGTCCGCAGCGAGCTGCCCCGGCTGCCGGTGTGCGTGCGGCTCTCGCTCTTCGACGTCGTGCCCTGGCACAAGGTGGGCGATCACGGCGCGCCGTTCCCGTTCGCCGACGCGTTGCCCTACGACTGCGGCTTCGGCGTGAACGAAAGCGACCCGACGACGATGGATCTCGCCGAACCGATTCGGCTGTTGGAGATCCTGCGGGACGAAGGCGTGACGACGGTCAATCTCTCGGCCGGCTCGCCTTACACCGTTCCCCACATCCAGCGGCCGGCCGCATTTCCGCCGTCCGACGGCTATCCGCCGCCCGAGGATCCGCTGGTGGGCGTGTGGCGGCAGATCGAGGCGGTGAGCCGGGCCAAGGCGGCGGTGCCCGGGCTGGTGATGGTGGGCACGGGCTACACCTACCTCCAGGACTACATCGTCCATGCCGCCCAGGCGGCGGTGCGGCACGGGCTCGTGGACATCGTGGGCCTCGGCCGGATGGTGCTCTCGTATCCGGAACTGCCGGCCGACGCGCTCGCCGGCAAGCCGCTCGTCCGCGGCAGGATCTGCCGCACCTTCAGCGACTGCACGACCGCGCCACGCAACGGCCTGCGGAGCGGCTGCTATCCGCTCGACGAGTTCTACAAGCGGCTCGAGCCCGAGGCCGCCCGCATGAAGGCGATCAAGGCCGGGGACGGGCGCTCGTAGTCATTCCAGCAAGAGGCTGGTGAAGGGCACAAAAAGCCCCCGGCGGAAGCCGGGGAGAATGTTTCACGCGACCCTGCGGCATCCTGCCGCAGTTCGCTTGGCGGGCCGCTGCCCGCTCTCGCGCAACCCGGCCCTCCCGGATGCCATGCGATGTGGGTGCGAACCGGAACAGTGCGTGCCATCGTGCGGCGTGGATAGCGGGGTGGTGTTCATGCCCGGTGTCCCCGGGTTTCCATCCGGGGCTTCTTGTTTCAGCACGCCGCCCCCACAAAAAGCCCCCGGCGGAAGCCGGGGGACACCGAGTGGCATGCCTTGCCGGATGCCATGCGATGTGGGTGCGAACCGGAACAGTGCGTGCCATCGTGCGGCTTGGATAGCGGGATGGTGTTCATGCCCGGTGTCCCCGGGTTTCCACCCGGGGCTTCTTGTTTCAGCACGCCGCCCCCACAACAAGCCCCCGGCGGAAGCCGGGGGACACGGCGGTCAGAGACCGCCGCCCCAGGCGGCCGGGGCGGATCACGGCAGGCGGCTGAGGCGGCCCGTGCTACGCTCTCACCATGGAAGCCTTCCTGGCCGAAGCGTGGCGATGGTGGCTCGTGCTCTGGCCGCACGTGCTCACGGCGTCGGTGCTCATCATCAACGTCGCCGCCTCGGCCCATGCGATTCTCGTCAAGCGCGACACGCGGAGCACGATCGGGTGGGTGGGGCTGATCTGGCTGTCGCCCGTGTTCGGTGCGGTCGCCTACGCCGTGCTCGGCGTCAATCGGATCCGCTCCCGGGCGTCGCAGCTCCGGTCGGGGCAGGCCCGCGTCCTGCATGAGCTGCACGCCGCCGTCCCCGACAAGGCCCGGCTCGAGGCCGCGATCGGCCACGAGAACGCCCCGCTGCGGTCGCTGGCCACGCTCGTCGGGGAGGTCACCGACCGGCCGCTCGTCGACGGCAATCTGATCGAGCCGCTGACCGGCGGCGACGAGGCCTACCCGCGGATGCTGGAGGCGATCGACCGGGCGCGGCGGAGCATCGGCCTGGCGTCGTACATCTTCGACAACGATCCCACGGGCCGGATCTTCGCCGACGCCCTGGCCCGGGCCGTGGCCCGCGGTGTCGAGGTCCGCGTGCTCATCGACGGCATCGGCTCGTCGTATACGTTCCCGTCGATCGTCGGCGTGCTGGCCCGCAAGGGCGTCCGCGTGGAGCGATTCCTGCCCACCACCGTGCCCTTCTACTTTCCCTACGCCAACCTGAGGAACCACCGCAAGATTATGGTGGTGGACGGCGCCGTCGGCTTCACCGGCGGCCTCAACATCCGCGACGGCTGCTGGCTGGCCCACGAGCCGCGGCACCCGGTCCGCGACACCCACTTCGAGCTCCGCGGCCCGATCGTGGCGCAGCTGCTCGAGGTGTTCACGGAGGACTGGGCCTTCGCCGCGGAGGAGACGCTCTCCGGGCCGGCCTGGGAGCCCGAACTGGCCGCGGCCGGCACGGCCCTCGCCCGCGGCATCCGCTTCGGCCCCGACGATCCCGATATCGGCCGCATCAAGCTCGTGCTGGTGGGGGCACTGGCCGCGGCCCAGAAGTCGGTGCGGATCATGACGCCGTATTTCCTGCCCGACGACGCCGTCTGCCAGGCCCTCGACGTGGCGGCGATGCGGGGCGTGCGGGTGGACATCGTGCTCCCGGAGGAGAACAACCTGGCGCTCGTGGGCTGGGCCTCCACGGCACTGCTCTGGCAGGTGCTCGGCAAGGGCTGCCACGTGTGGCTGTCGCCGCCTCCCTTCGAGCACACGAAGCTGATGACGGTGGACGCCGCCTGGGCCCTGTTCGGCAGCGGCAACTGGGACGACCGCAGCATGCGGCTGAACTTCGAGTTCAACGTCGAGACCTACGACCGCGGCCTGGCCGCGCGGCTCGACCAGCGGATCGCCGACGTCATCGCCCGCTCGCGGCCCAAGACGCTCGCCGAGGTCGACGGCCGAAGCATCCCCGTGCGGCTCCGCGACGGCATCGCCCGGCTGTTCTCCCCCTACCTGTAAGACCGCACTGAGCGGATCGTGCGGGATGGATGACGAGGTGGCCTCCACGCCCCGTGTCCCCGGGTTTCCACCCGGGGCTTCTTGGCACGAGGCACGCCCACAAAAAGCCCCCGGCGGGAGCCGGGGGACTCCGGGTCACCCACCTCCCCGCCTACCATGCGCCACCGTTCGCCCCTTCCCTATACCCATGCGTTGCGGGCCCAAGCCAGCGTCGTTGCCAGCGCGGAGTCGCGTGGCGTACATTCCTGATCTCATGGCCGCGACCACCGCCCCCACCGCCGCGAACACCGACGACATCGACCGCCTGCGGGCGATCGGCCGTGAGTTCCACGGCCGCGGCTGGTCGCTGGGCACGAGCAGCAACTACAGCGTGGTCGTGTCGCGCGACCCGCTCGAACTGTTGATCACCGTCAGCGGCAAGGACAAGTCGGCCCTCGGCCGCGACGATTTCGTCCGCGTCGATGCGGCGGGCCGGCCGGTGGACGGCAGCGGCCGCAAGTCGTCCGCGGAGACGCTGCTGCACTGCACGATCGCGGACCTGGTGCCGCACGTCGGCGCGGTCCTGCACACCCACTCCGTGTGGGGCACGATCCTCTCCGGGGCCGACTTGCCCCGCGGCGCCGGCCGCGGCCGGCTGCGGATCGAGGGCTTCGAGATGCTCAAGGGCCTCGACGGGATCACGACGCACGACACCTTCGAGGACGTGCCGATCTTCGCCAACACGCAGGACATGACGGAGCTGGCCGCCCGGATCCGCGGCGACTTCGCCGTGCTCGACTGGTCGGCACCGGGCCGGCCGCCGTGCCACGGGTTCCTGCTGTCGCGGCACGGGCTCTACACATGGGGCCGCGACCTCGCCGCGGCCCGGCGGCACATCGAGATCTTCGAGTTTCTCTTCGAGTGCGTGGCCCGGAGCCGAATGCTGCCCGCCGGCAGCCACGTCCAGCAGCAACAGCAGCAACAGCAGTAGCAGGAGCGCGGCCCACCATGGCGATCGTCACCGTGCCGGCGGAGAACCGCCGCATCACCGACCCGGCCGAGATCAAGGCGTTTCTCAACTCGCAGGGGCTGCACTACGAGATCTGGCCCCTCGAGGACCGGGTCGATCCTGCCGCTCCCGCGGAGCGGATCCTCGCCGCCTACGCCCCCGAGATCGAGGATCTCAAGCGACGCGGGGGCTTCGTCACGGCCGACGTGATCGACGTCTATCCCGACACGCCGAATCTCGACGTCATGCTCGCCAAGTTCTCCAAGGAGCACACCCACACCGAAGACGAGGTGCGGTTCATCCTCCAGGGCAGGGGGGTGTTTCACATCAATCCCGTCGAGCGGCCCGTGTTCGCCATCGAGGTCTGGGCCGGCGACCTGATCAGCGTGCCGCTGGGCACGCGGCACTGGTTCGACCTGTGCGGCGACCGCCGGATCCGGGCCATCCGCCTGTTCCAGGACACGAGCGGCTGGACGCCTCACTACCTCGACGCCGGCGTGCATGGCGAGTATGAGCCGCTGTGCCTGGGCCCCGCGTGGGTGGCGGGCAGCGGAAAGGCCGGCCTGTGATCGTCTTCGACGGCCGGGGGATCCTGCTCGACGTCGAAGGCACGACGTCCTCGATCGCGTTCGTATACGACGTGCTGTTCGCCCATGCGAAGGCGCAGCTCGGCGATTTTCTGGCGGCGCATGCGGACGACCCGCTCGTCCGTGCGGCGGCCGCGGGAATCGCCGCCACCTCCGGGCTGCCCGCCGTGGACATCGGCACGGCGGCGGGCCGCGGGCAGGTGACGCTGGCGGCACTCGACCTCATGAACCGCGACGTCAAGGACACCGGGCTCAAGGCGCTGCAGGGAATGATCTGGCGGAGCGGCTTCGAGTCGGGCACGCTCGTGGCCCACGTGTTCGACGACGTGCCGCCCGCGCTCGCCCAATGGGCCGACGCGGGCCTCGACGTGCGGATCTACTCGTCGGGCTCGATCGAGGCCCAGAAGCTGTTCTTCGGCCACACCGCGGCGGGAGATCTCACGCCGCACCTCCGCGGCCACTACGACACCACGACCGGTCCCAAGCGGGAGGCGGCCAGCTACGCGGCGATTGCGGCCGACATGGGCCTCGAGCCGCGGCAGATCCTGTTCGTCAGCGACGTGGGCGCGGAGCTCGACGCCGCCCGACAGGCCGGCATGGCCACGGCGTTGGCCGTTCGGCCTGGCAACCGCGACCCGGGCGGCCTGTTCGCGCACGACGGGGTCGCCTCGTTCGCCGAGATCGTGACATGACCGCGGGTCCGGGGCCGGCGTCCGCAGGACCACAGTGTGGCGTCGGCTGCTCCACGCACATGGCGCTCGACGCCGCCATCGCCGAGGCGGTCGCCGCCGCCGCCACGGCGTTGGGGCCGGGCGAACGTGCCGACCTCGCGGTGGCGTTCGTGTCCGGGGCCTATGGGACCGCCGTACGGCCCGCGCTCGAAGGTCTGGCCGAGTTCGTGCCCGCGCGGGTGGTCATCGGCACGACCGCCGAGGGCGTGCTCGCCGGTGGCACCGAGCACGAGGGCGGGCCGGCGGTGGTGATCTGGCTGGCCCGCCTGCCCGGCGCGATCGTGACCCCGCTGGCGCTCGAGTACGCCCAGACTCCCGATGGCGGCATGTTCGTCGGCTGGCCACCCGAGCTCGAGGCGGCGTGGCCCGACAACGCGACGCTCATCCTCCTGGCCGACCCGTTTTCATTTCCCGTGGACACGCTGCTCCAGCGGCTGGCGGAGGATCGCCCCGGCGTGCCTATCGTCGGAGGCATGGCCAGCGGCGGCCTCGCTCCGGGCAGCAACACGCTGGTCTGCAATGCGGGCACGTACGATTCCGGCGCGGTGGGCGTGGTCATCGGCGGCACGGTGCGAGTGCGGCCCGTCGTCTCCCAGGGCTGCCGGCCGATCGGCGCACCGCTGGTCATCACGCGGGCGGAGGCCAACGTGATCCACGAGCTCGGGGGCCGCCCCGCGCTCGAGCGACTGCGCGAGATCTACGCGCGGCTCCATGCCGCGGATCGCGAGCTCGTCCGCTCCTCGCTCCACGTGGGACGGGTGGCGAGCGAGTATCAGGATGCATTTCGCGCCGGTGACTTCCTCGTGCGGAACGTCGTGGGCGCCGATCCCGAGTCGGGCGTAATCGCGATCGGTGACCTCGTCCGCACGGGGCAGACGGTGCAGTTCCACGTCCGCGACGCGGCCAGCGCGCATGACGACCTGGAGCGGCTGCTCGCCTCCGCCCGTGCCGCCGACGGCCCGCCGGCCGGCGCCTTGGTCTTCACCTGCAACGGTCGCGGCACCCGGCTCTTCACCGGACCGCACCACGACGCCCGCTGCGTTCAGGAGATCCTCGGGCCGCTGCCGGCAGCCGGATTCTTCGCCCAGGGGGAAATCGGCCCCATCGGCCGGCTCAACTGCCTGCACGGCTTCACCGCGAGCATCGCCCTCTTCGAGCGGGCTGATACGACTCACGTTTGAGCCTTGCGCGTGTCATCGGTCGGGGTGGCCCATGCCCCATCGCCGGACGTTCGCTCCGGCCTTCCGGGCCTACGCTCACTCGAGGCTGCCTGCGCTCCGCCGGGCACCGATCCGCCGCAGGCGGATTGGTCCTGGCTCCGCTGGTCAGCCACGCCGGCTCCCGGGACATGGGCCACCCCTCCAGCTCGCTGGTTCAGCGCAAGCGATTCGGTCGCGAGCATCGGACTTGAGTCATGTTTGTCCGTGGGAAACGGGGTTGCCCACCCGGCTTTCCCCGCCTAGCCTCCCGCCGGTTTTCAACCCTCGGGAGGACGTGCATGCGTGCCTCGATCGCCATCGGTCTGTGCCTCGCGGCCGGCGGCTGTGCTCATCATCAGAATCAATACGCCTACGCGCCGCCGCTCGCCCCGCCGGTCTACCCGCAGCCCCAACCGGTGGCGGCCCCAGTCGCTCCGCATCCGACGCAGCCGGGCGTGATGCCCGCGCCGGCGGTCCCCGCCACGATGCCCGCGATGCCATCCGCCGCGGTCGAGTGCTGCCCACCGCTCGGCGCTGGCGAGGTGATGGCGACCCCGGTCGTCTATGAGGAAGGGCAGATGCCGCCATGCCCGCCGGGTCCGTGACGTCCAGACTCCCCCGCGTCGGCCCGGGCGGGGGCGCCGATGCCCGGACGGTCGGCCAGGGTGCTGCCACGAACGAGCGCCGGAACTATACTTACGGCCGTCCGCCTCTGGCGTGATAAGACCGCCATGCCGATCATCATCCACAGCCGTGCGATCGCTGTCCTGGGCTGGAGCGTGGCCGTTGCCTCCATGGCCATGGCGACCGCAGCAGCCGCGCCGCCCCCCGACTTCCAACGCGAGATCCAGCCGCTCCTGACCGAGCATTGCGGCCACTGTCATGCCGTGGACGAGAAGTCCCGGCAGGGCGACCTGCGGCTGGACGTGCGGTCAGCGGCTTTGGAAGGGGGCGCTTCAGGCCTGCCGGCGATCGTGCCCGGCAAGCCGGCCGAGAGCGAGGTCATGCGGCGGGTGCGGGCGACCGACCCCGACGAGATCATGCCGCCCCCGCACGAGAAGAAGCCGCTCACGGCCGACCAGATCGACCTGCTCGACCGCTGGATCGCCGCCGGAGCGCGATACGAGCCCCACTGGGCGTTCGTCGCGCCGCGGCAGCCGCCCGTGCCCACCGCCGCGCCGCATCCCGTGGACGCCTTCGTGCGGGCGCGGCTGGCGACGACCGCCCTGCAACCGGCCCCGCCGGCCGACGACGCCACGCTCTGTCGGCGGCTGTACCTCGACCTCGTCGGCCTGCCGCCATCGCCGGAGGACCTCGCGGCTTTCGCCCGTGACGGTTACGACAAGACGGTCGACCGGCTGCTCGCCAGCGAGCGATTCGGCGAGAAATGGTCGCGGCCCTGGCTCGACCTCGCCCGCTACTCCGACACAAACGGCTACGAGAAGGACCTGCGCCGTGAGATGTGGGCCTGGCGCGACTGGGTGATCGCCGCCCTCAATCGCGACATGCCCTACGACCAGTTCGTGCTGGAGCAGATTGCCGGAGACATGCTGCCCAACGCCACCCAGGACCAGGTGGTGGCCACGGCCTTCCTCCGCAACAGCATGCTCAACGAGGAAGGGGCGATCATCCCCGAAGAGTTTCGGATGGTGGAAATGTTCGATCGCATCGACTGCGTCGGCAAGGCGGTGCTCGGCCTCACCACGCAGTGCGCCCAGTGCCACACGCACAAGTTCGACCCGCTGACGCACGCCGAGTATTACGGCATGTTCGCGTTCCTCAACGACACCCACGAGGCCTGGTCCTACGTCTACACGCCCGAGCAGCGCGACACACTGCGGGCGTTGCAGGCCGAACTGGCCGCGACCGAGGACGCGGTGCGGCGGGCACGCCCGGACTGGCAGCGGGAAGTCGCGGCCTGGGAACGGCAGGTGGCCGGCGGACTCGTGCCCTGGACGCCCATCGAGATGGAACGGATGGACAGCGCCAGACTGCTGAACCACCCGGTGCAACTGGCGGACAAGTCGATTCTGATGCTCGGTCACCGCGACACCCGTTTCATTTTCGAGGCGCGGCCCGACCTGCGGGGCGCGACCGGCCTGCAGGTCGAAGGCCTGCTCCACGGCGACCTGTTCATGCGCGGCCCCGGCCGCGACGGCGCCTGGGGACTGGCCGAGATCATCGTGGACGTGCAGCCGCCGGAATCCGAGGAGTGGCGGCCGGTGAAACTCGTGCATGCCACGGCCGACTTCTCGGCCCCCGAACGGTTCGAGCCGCGGACCAACGACAAAGATGAGCCGATCCCCGAGCAGCGGCGTGAGGAATTGAACCTTGCCGAGACGATGTCGATCGGCCCGGCGGCAAACCTCATCGATGGCGACAAGCAGTCGAGTTGGTTCCCCGACCGCGGCCACCTGCGCCGGCATCAGCCGAGCGTCGCGGTCGTGCGGTTCGAGAACCCGCTCGATGTCCCCGCCGGTACGAAATTGCGGCTCACAATCTACTGCATGCCTGGGCCGAACAATGCCAGCGGCAAGACACCGGGGTGCCTGCGGTTCAGCCTCACGACCGCGCCGGAGCCGGCTGCGGCGCCGATCGATCATGGGGCGGTGCTCGCGATCCGCACGCCGCCGGAGAGGCGGACAGCGGACGAAGCGGCCGCGATCTTCGCCGCTTGGCGGCGATCGGTGCCCGATCTGGCGGCCATCGAGGAGCGGAGCGATGCCATCTGGACGCGGATGCCCGTCGCCCCGACGACGATCTTCCACGCCGCCCAGCGGCAGCCCCGCGACCATCGCCCGACGCATCTCCTCGATCGCGGCGTGTGGAACCAGCCGCTCGAGGTCGTGGCCCCGCACGTGCCCGCGGCGCTCCATCCCTTCCCGGAGGCCGCACCGCCCAACCGGCTGGGCTTCGCACGCTGGCTCGTCGCCCGCGAGTCGCCGCTCACGGCCCGCGTGGCCGTGAATCGGATCTGGCAGGGCCTGTTCGGGGAGGGACTCGTCGAGACGCCCGACGATTTCGGCACCCGGGCCCCGGTGCCGACGCACCGCGAACTGCTCGACTGGCTGGCCGTCGACTTCATGGACCATGGCTGGAGCCAGAAGCGGACGATCCGCGCCATCGTGACGAGCGACACCTATCGCCAGTCGTCGGTGGCGTCTGCGGAGTCGCGGGCCCGCGATCCGGCGAACCGCCTTCTCGCCCGGGGTCCGCGGTATCGCGTGGACGCCGAACTCGTCCGCGACGTCGCCCTGGCGGCCTCCGGCCTGATCACGCACGCCATCGGCGGGCCGGGCATCATCCCGCCGGTGCCGCAGAACGTTCTCGACTACAACTACGTCTACCCGACCTTCTGGACGCCGGCCACCGGGCCGGATCGCTACCGCCGGGCCGTCTATCTGTTCCGCAAGCGGTCGATGCCGGATCCGGCTCTCGCCAGTTTCGACGCGCCCAACGGCGACCTGTCGTGCGCCCGTCGGCTGCAGAGCAACACGCCGCTGGCAGCGCTCACCGGGCTGAACGAGCCGGTGTTCGTTGAGGCGGCCCGGGGGCTCGCCCTGCGGACGCTGCGCGAGGGTGGGGCCGACGACGCCGGTCGCATCGACCACGCCTTCCTGCTGTGCACGGCCCGACGGCCGACGGCCGAGGAAAAACAAGAACTGCTCGCCTTCCTCGCGGCCCAGCGGCGCCGGATCGCGGATGGCTGGGTCGCCGCCCGTGACGTGGCGGCCGGCGACGGCGAGAGCCTGGCCGGGCTGCCGCCGGGAGCGACGCCGCAAGACGCCGCCGCCTGGACGCTCGTATCGCGGATCCTGCTCAACCTCGACGAGACCGTCACCAAGAATTGAGGTTCCCATGATCCCGCACGATTCCCTCCACGACACCCGCGCCCGCCATCTGGCACGCCGCTGGTTCCTCGGCGAGTGCGGCGTCGGTCTGGCCGGAATGGCGGCGGGCACGCTGTTTGCCCGCGAGGGCCGGGCGGCCGCGGCGCCGGCCGCCGAGCCGTTGGCGGTGAAGCCGCCGCACTTCGCGCCGCGGGCCAAGCGGGTGGTGTACATGTTCCAGGCAGGCGCGCCGAGCCATCTGGAACTCTTCGACTGGAAGCCCCAGTTGGCCAAGCACGACGGCAAGCTGCCGCCGGCGGGGTTGCTTGACGGCTACCGAGCGGCGTTCATCAACCCCAACTCCGCGCTTCTCGGGCCGAAGTTCAAGTTCCAGTCGTACGGCAAGGCCGGCATCGAGATGAGCGAACTGCTGCCGCACACGGGCCGGATTGCCGACGACATCTGCCTGGTCCGTTCGATGCAGACCGACGCCGTCAACCACGCGCCGGCCCAAATCCTCATGAACACCGGCTCGCAGCAGTTCGGCCGCCCGAGCTTCGGCGCCTGGACGCTCTACGGCCTGGGCAGCGAGGCCGATGATCTTCCGGGGTTCGTCGTGCTGACCAGCGCGAAGGGCACCAGCGGCGGAGCGAGCAACTACGGCGCTGGGTTCCTGCCCACCGTGTACGGCGGGATTCCGCTGCGGACCGGCGGGGACCCGGTGCTCTATCTCTCCAATCCCAAGGGCATTGACCGCGAAACGCAGCGGGCCTCCCTCGACACCCTCAGCCGGCTCAACACGCTGGCGCTCGGCAGGTTCGGCGACCCGGAGATCGCCGCCCGCATCCAGGCCTACGAACTGGCCTACAAGCTCCAGGCGAGCGCCCCGGAACTGATGAACCTCGCCGACGAGCCCAAGGAAACCCTGGACCGTTACGGCCTGAAGGACCCGGGCGAGGCCGGTTATGCCCGCAACTGCCTGCTCGCCCGGCGGCTCTTGGAGCGGGGCGTGCGGTTCGTGCAGCTCTTTCACGAGGCCTGGGACCAGCATGGCAACCTGACGAAGGGCGTCAAAAAAAACGCCCTCGATACGGATCAGGCGTCGGCCGCCCTCGTCATGGATCTCAAGGAGCGGGGGCTGCTCGACGACACGATCGTGGTCTGGGGGGGCGAGTTCGGCCGCACGCCGATGGTGCAGGGGGGCAGCGACGGTCGCGACCATCACAACCGTGCGTTCACGATGTGGCTGGCTGGCGGCGGCATCAAGGCCGGCCACGTGCATGGCAAGACCGACGACTTCGGCTTTAACGTGGTCGAGGCCCCGGTGCACGTCCACGATCTGAACGCCACGCTCCTCCACCTCCTCGGATTCGACCACACGCGACTCACCTACCGCGTCCAAGGCCGCGACTACCGGCTGACGGACGTCCATGGGACGCTCGTCAAAGGCATCCTCGCCTGACGGCCGAGCCGCGGGCGGTCGGAGATGACTATCGGGCCGGCAGTGGGTGGCGCTGGAAGAAGTCCCAGATGAGGCAGTTGGCGTCGAGCGACAGGGCGCAGGGGCCGAGGAAGAACGAGTCGGGCGGGCGGCCGGGCCAGGTGTGGCCGCCGCCGTCGAGCCGGTAGTAGACGACCTCCGCGCCGTCCCGGCCCGGGCCCCACGTGAACCGCTCCACGGTGATCCCCTCGTCGGAGCAGGGGATCGGATCGCGGCGGGGCTGCGGCGGGCAGCCGTTGGCATGCACCCAGTCGAGGATGCCCTCGACGACCGGCCGATGGGACACGCGGGTCACGCTGCGGCGGCCCACGCCCCCTTCCAGCGGCGTGAACTGATCGAGCGTGCCGTGGAAGTGCAGCACGGGCACAGGCCGGGCCGGGGCGATCGCGGCCAGGGCCATCGGCCCGGCCACCGGAGCGATCGAGGCGATCCGGTCGGCCATCTCGGCGGCCAGCCGGTAGGCCATCATGGCGCCGTTCGACATGCCGGTGGCGTGGATGCGGTGGCCATCGACAGGCAGCCGCGCCGCCAGGGCGTCGAGCAGCGCCCGGGCGAAGCCGACGTCGTCGGCCGCGTCGATCATCGCCTGGCCGCAACAGTTGCCGCCGTTCCAGGTGAGGATGTCCTCCCGCGAGCCCGTGCCGGCCGGATAGACGACGATGGCCTGGCCCGCCGCCGCGAGCGCGTCGAGGCCACAGAACCGCCGCATGAACTCCGGATGCGTCTGGCCGCCGTGGAAGGCCAGCACCACCGGCCAGCCGGTGGGCGGAGCGGGGGCGTGCGGGACGCTGGCGATCGCCCGGCGCACGCGGGCCGCCAGCGGCACGTCGAGGGCAAGCGGTGAGCAGGCGGGTGGCGGCGGGGAGGGAAGCGAGTCGGCCATGGGTTGCACTGGTACCAAGCAGGGTCGCGTTTTCAAGCCGCGATTCCTACACTGCCGGCAAGCGTCACCGTGACGATCGCCGTGCCGTGTCCACCGTGCCGTGTCGGAGACACCCGTGTCGGAGACACCCGTGTCGGAAAAGCATACCGATTTTCCCGCCGCCTGGCGGCGACGCTGCGCGATCGACCGTGTCGCCCCCGAGATCGACGGCGGCCGGTTCGCCGTGAAGCGAATCCGTGGCGACGAGGTGGTGGTCGAGGCCGACGTGGTCTGCGACGGCCACGAGGAACTGGACTGCCGGCTCCACGTGCGGCACGGCGACACGGGTCAGTGGACCGTGTTCCCCATGGCCTGCGACGGCAACGACCGCTGGCGGGCGTCGTTCCCGTGAGGCGGCGGGCGAAGACCTGCGGACCGAACTCGCCGTGGGCGCGACCCTCGTCGCCGCCGCCGCCCATGCGGCTCCGCCGGCGATCGCGGCCGAGATCGGGGCGTTGGCAGTGCGACTCAAGAGCGGCGCCGAACCAGACGTGGCCCGCACCCCGCGGCTCCGGGAGCTGATGGATCTCTACGCCGACCGCCGCGACGAGACGCGGCTCGACCCCCGGCCCGTGTGGGTCGATCGGGCCACGGCCCGCCGCAGCGCCTGGTACGAGGTGTTTCCCCGCTCCTGGGGCCGCGAGCCGGGCAGTCACGGCACGCTCACCGACCTCGCCGACCGGCTCGACTACGTCCGCGGCATGGGCTTCGACGTGCTTTACCTGACACCGATCCACCCCATCGGCCACGCCTTCCGCAAGGGCCGCAACAACGCGCTCGCCGCCGGAGAGAACGACGTGGGCAGCCCGTGGGGCATCGGCGGCCCCGAGGGGGGGCACACGGCCATTCATCCGCGGCTGGGCACGTTCGCCGACTTCGAGCGGCTCCGAAATCGAGCCGCGGAGCTCGGCATGGAACTGGCTCTCGACATCGCGGTGCAATGCTCGCCAGACCATCCGTGGGTCAGGGAGCATCCGGAGTGGTTCCGCCATCGCCCCGACGGCAGCATCCAATATGCGGAGAATCCGCCCAAGAAGTATCAGGACATCGTCCCTTTCGACTTTCAGTCCGCGCACTGGCGGCCGCTGTGGGAGGCGCTGGCCGGCGTGTTCCGCTTCTGGATCGCCAAGGGCGTGCGGATCTTCCGCGTCGACAATCCCCACACCAAGCCATTCGCCTTCTGGGAGTGGCTGATCGACGACATCCACCGCACGGATCCCGACGTGCTCTTTCTCTCGGAGGCCTTCACGCGGCCGAAGGTGATGTATCGTTTGGCGAAGCTCGGCTTCACGCAGTCCTACACCTACTTCACGTGGCGGACCGAGAAGGAGGAGATGGCGGCCTATCTCCGCGAGGTGACGACCCCGCCGGTGGCCGATTTTTTCCGGCCGAACTTCTGGCCCAACACGCCCGACATCCTCCACGCGACGCTGCAGACCGGCGGACGGCCGATGTTTCTCGTGCGGCTCACGCTCGCCGCGCTGTCGGTGGGCAACTGGGGCATCTACGGCCCGGCCATGGAACTGCTCGAGGCGACGCCGCGGGAGCCGGGCAGCGAGGAATACCTCGACTCCGAGAAGTACGAGATCAAGCGTTGGAACCTCGACGCCCCCGAGAGCCTGGCGCCGTTCATTCGCCGCCTCAACGAGATCCGGCGGACGGAGCCCGCCCTGCAGCGCGATCGGCCGCCGCTGGTGCAGGAACTCGACGACTTGCAACTCCTGGCCTGGTGCCGCTACGACCCGGCGACGGGCAACCGGGTGCTGGTCGTCGTGAACATGCGGCCGGGCGAGACGCGATCGGGACCGCTGCGGCTCGACGCCGCGGCCCTCGGCCTGGAAGGGTGCGACGCCGTGCTGGCCCACGACCTGCTGGCCGACGCCGTGCATGCCTGGCACCTTGATGCCGTCACGATCGAATGCACGCCCGAGCGGCCCGTTCATGTCTATCGGATCGACGAACTGCACGATCCGGGACAACCGACCGCATGAGCTCCGGCGACGTGGAACGGTATGCCGGGATGACGCGGGCGATCGCCGCGTGGCTGCCGCAGGCCCGCTGGTACGGCGGTCGCGCGGCCGCCGAGTTGACCGTGGCCGACGCCTGTGCCGCGGACGGCGTCACGCTCGCGCTGGTCGATGCCCGCCCCGCGCCGGACCGACAGCCCGTGCGCTACCTCGTGCCGGTCACGCGCGACACCGGCGTCGATGCCGCCTGCACGCCCGCCTGCGAGCGTTGGCTCGTGGAAGTCATCGCGACGGGACGCATCGTCCCCGGCATGCACGGGAGTTTCGTGGGGCGTCCCGTGGGCGGACCGGCCCCGTCCCCGGCGGCCCCAATCGCCGTCACCCCGCTCGGTGCCGACGCCTCCAACACGTCGTGCCTCGTGCAGACTGCCGCCGCAGGATACGTCGTCAAGCTGCTGCGGCGTTGCCGGGAGGGCGTGCAGCCCGAGGTCGAGGTCGGCGAGTTCTTCGCGCGGCAGTCGCCCTTCACCGCCACGCCTCGGCTGCGGGGCTGGCTCGAATATCGGCCCGCGGCGGGTGGCCCCACGACCGCCCTGGCGACGATCCACGACCATCTGTCCGGCTGCGAGTCGGCATGGGACGTCCTCGGCCGGCTGCTCGCGGAGCAGGGGCTTGACGGCCCGCACCATGATCGCATCATGAGGATCGTCGCCGCGATCGGCCACGTCACGGCCGACATGCACGCGGCGCTCGCCGCCCGGTCCGACGTTCCCCCCTTCGCGCCGCTTGAGGTGACGCCAGACGACCGCGTGGCCGCCGCCACCGACCTGGTGGCCCATGCGACGAGTGTCTTGTCTGTCGCCGCCTTGGCCGGCTCGTTGCCCACGCCGCTCGCCGCCCGCGTCCGCCGTGTGGTCGATGCCCGCGAGGCGCTGTGCGACCGGCTGCGGGGCGTCGCGGACGTGCTGCCCGCACGGCTGATCCGCGTGCACGGTGACTTTCATCTGGGGCAGGTGCTCGTGGCCGCGGCCGACGACCGCGTGTTCGTCATCGACTTCGAGGGGGAGCCGGGGCGGACGCTGGAGGCGCGGCGGGCGTTCGCGCCGGCCGCCAAGGACGTGGCGGGCATGTGCCGCTCGTTCGACTACCTGGCCCGGCACGCCCGCCTGCCGAACCCCACCGCCGTGGCCGCGACGCTCGGGCATTGCTTTCGCGCGGCCTACGTTTCCAAAGCGGCCGGCCACGCCTGGTGGCCCGCCGACTCCGCGACCGCCGACCGCCTGGTGGAGATTCTGGCCCTCGACAAGGCCGTCTACGAGCTGGCCTACGAGCTGCGGCACCGGCCCGACTGGGTGGCGATTCCGCTGGCCGGCATCGAAGCGTCGCTCTCCTGACCGGGACGCGGCCACCTGCCCGCTCGTGGCGCATGCCTCCAGGCATGCGCATGCGGGGCGAGGAGCCACACGCCGGATTCATCGGTCATGCACCGCCGATCCGGTGAGGGCGACGGCGTTGTCTCATGGCTCCGGCTCGTTGCCCTCGACGCCCGAGGCGTGAGTTTTGATGTTGCGCGGAGTGGCTCGGCAGGGCGTCGCCGCTGCAGGAATCCGCTTGCGAACGTTGTTTTGCAGCTCCTTTGAATTGGGAATCGGTCTCGTCGCCCGTCCAAGAAGCCCCGGGTGGAAACCCGGTGACTCCGGGCATGAAAACCACCCCGCCGTCCATGCCGGATGACGACAGGCAATTTCCCTGGTTCAAACCCACATCGCATGGCACCTGGGAAGGCATGCGACCCGGAGTCCCCCGGCTTCCGCCGGGGGCTTCTTGTGCCGTTCGCGCGTGTCAAGCTGAGAGCAAGACCGGGGAACTCACACCATCAACCGCCGGCCCGGAGGCAACTCCCAGCACACGCTTCCGGCGTCACCCGCCGATGCCGCGGGCATCGAGCGAGCGAAGCGGGCGGCCGGCATAGCGGGCCGCGATGCGATGGGCGATCTCGGAGATCCTGTCGCGGACGTCAGCCGGCTCGAGCACCTCGGCGGCATCGCCGAGTCCGAGCAGTTGCGGAATCATTTCCTCGTCCCAGGCCCGGTCGATCTCCAGGACCACGCCGCCGTCGGCCTGGCGGCGGACCTTCTGCCGCGGATGGAACGGCTTCTCGCAGGCCCAGCGGGCCCGGTCGGCGTCGATGCGGATCCGATAGCGGCGCGGCGGCTGCGGCGAGCGATAGATCGTGATGCTGTCGGCCAGGAGCGACTCGATGGCCTGCTCCTGGCGGATGAACGTCCGCGACGTGGGCCGCGCCTCGGCCACGCGGTCGAGCTTGAAGAAGCGGATCGCCGCATCGGCGGTGGACCGCCGGGGGCCGCTCTCTTTGGCCGGGGGCCGGTGGGCCGCGATGTAGATGCTGCCGTCGTAGAGCACCAGGGCCTCCGGCCGGATGACCGACCGCCTGGGCCGCTGGTCGGCCAGGCTCGTGTAGCGGATCTCCAGCTCGAGGGCGTTGCGGATCGCGCGGTTCACGGCATTGAGCATCCGGGAGCCGTACTTCGTGGCCGACGGCTTGGGATGGACGACGAGCCCTTCCTTGTGCGCCTCGGCATAGGCGAGTAGTTGCGGCGTGGCGATCTTCTCCACCTTGGCGATCAACTGCGCGATGCCGCGCCAATAGAACGTGCCCGCCAGGGGCGTGAGGAACTCGCGGGCCGCCGCCAGGGAGAGCAGCTCGGGCAGCGACACGGCCGGCGCCGCGAGTTCGTCGGCCCCCTTGCCGGGCACGATCTCCCAGGCCTGGCAGGTCGTTCCCCGGGCGGTGCGCTTTCGCGACGCCTTGAGCGCGTAGCCGAACTTGCCGAGGAACTCGATGTCCCGCCGCAGGTTGCGATCGGACATGTCGTCGATCACGCCGCGGGTCCGCAGCCGGTCCTTGAGGTCGGCAGCCGTGAGAGGCTGGCGGGCGCCGAAGAGGATGTCGATCAAGTGAAACACCCGCAGCAGTTGTTCGTGCCGGCTGATCGAATCCATGGTGCGTCTCCGCGGATGGGGGAACGAACAGCGTAGCCAGGGGGCGGACAAAGGCCAGTCTGGTCCGCGCGGGCATCCAGACACCCTTCCCCAGAGGGGAAAGCATGGACCAACGTTGTCCGCGTCTCTGGCTACGCTCCTTTCCGTCACGCGTTCGAGGGGTGTCAGCATGCGGCCCGACAATCCGGCCTTTGTCCAAGCTCTCGTGCGGCTCGTGCCCGCCACCGCAGGCAATACGCCCGCCCGTCGGTCGCGGTGCTATCGACCGCTGATCGTCGGCCCGGCGATCCTGCACCGTCCGGCCGCGGGCCTGGAGCCCTGGACGGTGGACGTGTCCGACGACGGCCGCCTGCTGCCGCTCGTGCCCCGATCGCAGCTCGCGCTGCAGCTGGAGGTGGACCGGATGCGGAACCTCGTGGGCAAGCCCGGGCTCCGGTCGGAGTTCTACGGCTGGTCACTCATGGTACAGCCGCCCGGTGTTCGCGGCCGGGCATACGTGGACCGTGACGATGCGAATCCCGATCTGCCGGCGTGCTTCGAGCTGCCGCTGGAGCTGGTCGATCGGATCGCGTATCTCGAATCCCGGGGGCTGCAGACGCGGCCGATCGCGTTGATCACGCGGCCCGAGGATTTCGAGCCCGTGGCGGGCGCCTGGCGGAACCGCTTTCGGCCCTCCGCCGCGTTCGGCAAGCCCTGCCGCATCGACCGGCTGCTGTGAGCCTCCCCTGTGGCGCACACCTTCAGGTGTGCGAATCCGGCCCGTGGTCCGCTCTCCCGCATTCGCATGCCTGGAGGCACGCGCCACTTGAAGCCGCTGTCTCCGACGGTCGTGACCGCTTGCCGGGAAGCCCGAAGCGATTTTTGATGTTGCGCGTTCCCCAGTCTTACGCTCGGCGTGGCACACGCGAACGGCACAAAAAGCCCCCGGCGGAAGCCGGGGGACTCCGGGTTGCATTCCTTCCCGCGTGCCATGCGATGCGGGTTTGAACCGGGAAATCACGTGCCGTAATGCGGCATGGACGGGAGGCTGGTTTTCGTGCCCGCATTCCCTCGGCCCACGCCTCGGGCTTCAAGGGCAACGAGCCAGAACCACGAAGCGGCGACGATGGACTTCCCCGGGAGCCGCTGTCTCCGACCGTCGAATCCGGCCTGCGGATCCACGACCCGCATTCGCAAGCCTGGAGGCTTGCGTTACATGGCGCGGCGGTCGGAGACCGCCGCTACAGGGAGGCAAGCTCCTCCGTGACCTGGAGCCAGCGGTCTTCGGCAGCCGAGAGGTCGGCAGCGACGCGGGCGGCCGCCTCGTGGAGCCGCAAGGCCTCGGCCGGGTCGGTCGCCGCGAGCAACGCCTCCTGGTACCGCTTCCGCTCCGCCTCGAGCCGCGCCACCTGCTTTTCGAGCGCAGCGCGTTCCTTCCGCAGCCCGCGGTCGTCGCGGTGGGCGGGCTTCTCCGGCCGCTGCCCTGCGGGACTCCCGCGAACCTGTTCCGCGGTGTCGATCTCCGCGTGCATGGCCGCCAGATACCGATCGTAGCCGCCGTTGAGGTCGACCACGCGGCCATCCCGGGCCTCGATTACGTTCGTCGCCACCGTCTGCACGAAGCCGCGGTCGTGGCTTGTGAACAGCACCGTGCCCTGATAGTCCACGAGGGCGGTCGCCAGGGCGTCCACCGTCTCGACGTCGAGATGGTTGCCCGGCTCGTCGAGCACGAGCACGTTGCACGAGCCGAGCAGCAGCCCGGCCAGGCAGAGCCGGGCCCGCTCGCCGCCGGAGAGCACCGCAATCCGCTTCTCGACCGCGCGACCGCGAAACAGCATCGCCCCGGCGAGATCGAGAATCCGCTGCGCCGGAGTGCCGATCGCGGCGGCCCGCTCCAGGAAGCCGAGCACGGTGTCTTCTTTGGGCAGGCTCGTGTAGACGTGCTGGGCGTAGATGCCGAGCTCGCAGCCGTGGCCCCACTTCACGTCTCCGGCCAACGGCGGCAGCGAGCCGACGACCGTCCGCAGAAAGGTCGTCTTTCCCTGGCCGTTGTCGCCGACGATCGCGGTCCGGCTGCCATGAATGATTTCCAGGTCGATGTCCCGCGCCACGACGCGTTCGCTATGGCCGATCGACAGGCCGCGACAGCGGACGGCCGGGCCGCGGCGCGGGGAAACCACGGGGCAGCGGATGGCGGCGGTCGGGGCGTCGGCGGCCACGTCCTCGAACTCCAGTCGGTCGAGCTCGCGGCTCTTGGAGCGGGCCCGTGACGCGGTCGAGGCCCGGGCCTTGTTGCGGGCGATGAAGTCCTCCAGCTCGCGCTTCCGGGCGAGTACCGCGGCGTTGGTCCGCTCGGCATGCGTCCGCTGCTCCCGCTGGTGGGCGAGGAAGGCGTCGACCTTGCCGGGATAGACGGTCAGCTTCCCGTGCGACAGGTCGAGCGTGCGGTCGCAGGTGGCACCGAGGAAAGCGCGGTCGTGCGACACGATCAGACAGGCCTCGCGAAAGTTCTTGAGGAAGTGCTCGAGGAGGATCTGCGTGCGCAGGTCGAGAAAGTTCGTGGGCTCGTCGAGGAGCAGGAGATTCGGCTCGTGGAGCAGCAGGGCGGCGAGCTTGACGCGGGTCTGCCAGCCGCCGGAGAGGGCGGCCACCGGCCCGGCGAGGGCGGCCGCCTTGATCTCGAACTGCCCCGCCACCTCGCCGCACTTCCAGGCCGGGCAGCCGCTGTCGCGGACGAGGAAATCCTGCACCGTCTCGCCCGGGAGAAACGGGTCGTGCTGCCGCAGGTAGCCCAGCCGGAGCCTGGGATGGCGGATGATTTCGCCGGAATCAAGCTCCTCCTCACCGAGGATGACCTTGAGGAGCGTGCTCTTTCCGGCCCCGTTGCGGCCGATGAATCCGATCTTGCCGTCGTCGGTGAGCGTGGCCGATGCGTCGTCGAGCAGCACCTGGTCGCCGTACCGCTTGCAGGCCCGCTTGATGTCGAGAAGGACGGCCATGCAGCGTGCGGATCGTCAACGAAGAGCTCAGGCAGTGATACCCGCCGCGGCGGTGCAACGGCCGGGCCGGCTGGCGGTGCAGCCGCGCGGGCCGCCCGCCCGAATGGCGGGCACGACCGTCCAGCCTGCACCGGCCAGGATGGCGGTGCAGGCGTGAAGCGGAGGGCACGGGAGTCGAACCCGCAACCCCTTTCGGGGCACCACATTTCCAGTGTGGCCGCTAGCCATTCGCTTACCCTCCAAACATCGGAAAAAGCATGTCGAGGCACTCGGAATCAAGAACTGGCCTACAATAGGCCTACATTGAGCCGGAGACGTGCTTCTTTTCCGGCCCGAAGTATAGCAAGCCCGCAGTTTGGCAGAAAAGCCAGGAAAGCGAGTAACTGCGGGGTTTTGGCCGGGCACAAACTGCCGTCTGCCGCGGCCTCCGACTTACGAATACCCAGGCCCCGAGAGTTCACGCCCCGACTGTTGCCAGCGTAGGCCAGCGTAGGCCAGCGTAGGCCAGCGTAGGCCAGCGTAGGCCAGCGTAGTGGCCTGCCTTGGAAATCCTGATCCAGGCGATATGAAGGTCTACTGCCCATTGGGCAAGGAGACTTTCGATGACGACGAGACGACGGAAGAAGCACCGTCCCGAGGAGATCGT
>JAJTED010000112.1 GCA_021300535.1 Planctomycetaceae bacterium
CCGGGAATAGGTGCGTTTCCCGAACGGGTAACTCGCTTATTCCCGGTTGCTCACGCCACGGGTTTTCCCGGGTATTTGGCAGGAAAAATCCCGGCCGTCACAATCGTCCGGCCGCTCACCGCTCGGATGCCATCCACCGTGTTCTTCGCTAGCACAGGGCGGCAGGAGAGTTCAATCCAAAACTGCTCGCCCCGCTCCCGCTCGCGGGCGGCCTTCTCGTCTTCCAGTCGGCCCCTCTGGCTGCCCGGCGAGCCATGTGGAGCCGGATTCCGAGGGCTACTGGTGAGCTGACATGGGGCCTGTTGGCCGACGCGAAGCCGCACGACGGGCCGTACCGGAGCCCCTACGCGCTGGCGGCTTCACTTTACCCACCGATGGGCATGGTTGAACGACTCGTGATACCAACTCCCCTTCTCGAACGGCCGCAGGTGGATGCCACAGGGAATCGCGTGCCCGTTGGAGTCCTTGTGGCGACTACCGGTGGAATCGATGATTAGCGGCGTCCCGTTTGGGCTCGACCCGCACTTGCCGACCCACATGATGACATGCGTGATCTTGGTGCGTGACTTGTTGCCGATGTAGAGCAGGTCTCCGGCCCGCAGTTCGTCGACCAGCGCGTCGTACCAGTCCCGAGGCTTGCCCTCCGGTCGATCGATCACATGGGCGTGGACCTCGCCTTGGGACGAACGCGCGGATTTCGCGGTCGCCTGCTGGTGGATGCCCGTCTTGAGGTGGATGCCGAGTGCCCAGTTGTAGTTCCATCCGCTGAAGTTGCTGCAGTCGATGCCCGGGCCGTTGTGGCCGGCGCAGCACTGCTTCCACGGCCAGCCCGCCGGCGGATTCCAGTCGGGCACGTGATGGTGCTGGTACTGGTAGCCGATGAACCGCCCGGCGGCCGCCACGACCCGCTCGCGCCGCCACTCTGCCGACTTCTGCATCACGTGGGCAGGACAGTCGAACCTTCTCGCCGGCACACCCCATGAGCCCCATTCATGCCGGACTTTCGCGGTATACCACTCGCGAAACGGCACGGTGCTCTGCTCCCTCGGGCTGCCCCGCGGCTGGTCTGCATCAAAGAGCAGTTCATGCAGCGGGGCCTTGAACGTGAGCGTGTAGGGGCTCCGGTACGGCCCGTCGTGCGGCTTCGCGTCAGCCGCCTCGTCGATGTTCTCGCTTTCGCCCTCATCGCCATCGCCAAGCCCCTCCTGCACGGCAGCGTCGAGGTTCGGCGCTGGCGGGCTTGCAACCTGCGCCCAGCAAGGAACCGTGGCGCCGCCCGCGAACAAAGTGATCGCTACCAGGCAGGCGAATAACAAGCTGGGCATTGAGTCTGAACCTCTGGGGGACCGCCATGCTACCCGAGCGCCCGCAACCCGGAATTTGAGTGTCGTTTATTCGGGACATCATGCGGCCGGATACTTCTTGAACAACCTGACGAGTTGCCGGCGTAGCAATTTTGCTGTATGGGACCGAAGGAGCGTCGAGCGGGTCTGGAAAGCGATCGAAAGCGGCGTGTTTTATCCGGCGCCGTCTACCGTTTCGTGCGCGTCATGCGGCTATCGGGCGGCGTGTCGAGCGTGGGCTGGGTGACGGGCGGGAAGAGATCGGCCGGGGTTGAAATAGAGCTCGGCCGCTTTTTTAGGTGTCAGCGACTGTTCTACGGGTCAAAAATACTGACTTGGCACTCCGGCATCAAATTCTGCAGCTTCACAAGCAGGGACTTGCTGGCTCCGGAACCAGTTACACGAAGCCACCTTCAGTTCCTTGCAGTTCACCAGTTGTAACAACGGGTAACTCGCTTATTCCCGGCTCCTCAAACCAATGGTTTTCCGCGGCTTTTCGCGGTGAGACGCCCTATCGTTCTCTCGCGCGCCGGGGGCCTGCGGCCCCCGGTGCGGATCCTACCCCTTGGCGAGCGAGCGGATCTTCCGCAGGTCAAGAACGCCCTTCGCACCCCAGCCCTTCACGCGCTCGGGGATCGAGGGCCGGAACTCCTCGTAGAGAGCGAAGGCCTCGGCCGTCACAACGGCCCGGCCGCTCGCCGCTCGGATGCCGTCCGCCGTGTTCTTTGCTGGTCAGGCGATCTCGTAGACGAACTTCCAGCCGGCGTCCTGCACCACCCGCTCGAAGTCTTCACGGAACTTGCCAAACTCGAGTTTGCCGCCACCCCCCACGCCCGTGTCCGTCCGCGTCGTGTTCACGCGGGAGCCGAATTGCGACGTGGTCTCGACGGTGAACGTGGGCGGCGGCAGTCCCCATGAGCTCTCCATGGCAGACTCCCGGAAGTGCGCCTCATGATTAGCCGGGTCGAGCGTGCATCTGAAATTGCTCGTGACCTTCCGGCCGCCAAGGATCCATTTCGCCTTGATTGCCGTGAGCGTGCCCGTGATGGTGCTGTCTGTGGCTGTTAAAGCAGTGCCGCTGTTAGCCGTCGCGACAGCCAAAAGCTGTGATAGAAGTTCGGCCTGAGAAAGCGTGCTCAGTGTGACCATGGCTACCTCCCCGAGTCTCTGGCTTTCGAAAGGGCTGTGACTTGGACAATCCTACGCAGTGAAGCGTAGAGGCAGGCCACAGGATTCAGCGAATGACTGCGGGCTTCTCAGATCAGGCGGCGCTTTCGCAGGAAGCGAGAGCCCGGGCAAGCGGACACGCGATGCCGGCGGTCCGTCGAGTAGCTTCATCCCCCGGCAATGAAGACGTCTTTCTTCGGAAAGGCCTCGAACGTCGCCGCGGGCTTTCCGAAATTCACTGCCAGCACATCCGCGGGCTGGCCGGCGATCCACTGGGACAGGTCCACGGTCTGGTACGTGCCCGAGTTGAACACGATCAGAATCCTCGCCGCATCCGGGCCGATATTCTCGAGCGAGTGGCCGTACCCCTGCGGGATGTAACCGACGTCACCGGCCTCGAGCGTCGCCTCCCGGTAGCGACCGCGGGAACCGAAGAGCGTCGCGCGGATCTTTCCGGAGAGTAGGTACTGCCACTCGTCGGCGTTCGGATGCCAGTGCAGTTCGCGCAGCGCGCCCGGGTCAAGTTCGAGGATCACGCCGGTCATCGTTGCCGAGATCGGAAAGTCCTTCGCTTCCACCCGCCACTCCCGGCCGCCCTTGAAGGTGTCGAGCGGTTCCTGCGAGTGCAGCGAATGCTTGTGCGACAGCGGCGGCGGGTTCACGCCGGCGAGCGGCTTGGCCGCAGGCTCGGGCGGCACCGGCCCCTTCGCGAAATACACCTCCTCCTTGGGAAAGCCCTGAAACGTGGCCTCGGGCACGCCGAGGTTCTTCGCGAGCAGCGCGGGCGGCACATGGCCCATCCAGTCGGTGAGGCTGAAGGTGCCGAACTCCGAGAAGTAGCCGTTGTCGAACACGAGGATGAATTCGCAGGGCTCGTTTCCGAGGCACTGGAGCATGTGGCCAGTGGCCATGACCGCGAGGGAAATACCAGATGTCGCCGGGACCGAAATCGTCGATCCCGGTTCGCCCCTGCGGGTCGACGACCGTGGTCCGCACCCGGCCGCTTTTGACGTAGGCCCATTCGGCAGCCGTTGCGTGCCAGTGCAGTTCCCGCATCACGCCCGGTTCGAGCCGCATCGAAACGCCCGCGATACCCTTCGAAATGGGAAGCTGCTCGACCGTCACCTCCTTTCCGTAGCTGCCGTCACGAACGCGGCCCTTGGACTTCTCCAGCGCGAACGTGAATACCGGCAGCTCGTTGTCGGCTAGCAATGGGTCGGGCACGTTGTTCATGAACGACGTGTCGCCGGCAGACGCCGGCGTCGAAGAGGAGGCGAGAAGCCCGGCGGCGCCCGCCAGTGCCGTCATGCCGGCGAGAAATTCGCGACGGTCGGACGAATCCATGGAAGACCAGCCTTTCTGGAGGACAACGTGAACCGGCATAATCTTCCAAACAGCGGGCATGTTGGGCAAACCCGCGCACTCGAATAAGCAGGCGCTACCGTGTTTATCCCGGCGATGCATCGGCGGCATTTCCTCACGACGGCCGCGGCGACCGTCGCGGCAGGCTGGGGATCGAGTCAGGCCACCGCGGCGGAGCCCGCGCCCGACCGAGCAGATGATCCCACGGGATTTCTCGGGCGGCGCTCTCCCGTCTTCACGCGCCACTGCATCGCGTCATCGAGTTCACCGCTGGCGACGCAGGTGGGCTTGCGGGTGCTCGAGGACGGAGGCAACGCCTTCGACGCGGCCGTCGCGATGGCCGGCATGATGGCCGTGGTGGAGCCGATGATGAGCGGTCTCGGCGGCGACACGATGATCATCGCCTGGTCGGCGAAGGAACGAAAAGTGTTCGGCCTCAACGGTAGTGGAGCCGCCCCCTCGGGAGCGAGCCTCGAGCGGATCGGGAACCGGCCAATGATGCCGGAGACCGGCGCGACGTCGGTGACGATCCCCGGCGCGGTGGACGGCTGGTGTCGCCTACTTGAGCGGTTTGGCAGCCTCCCGCTCACCCGTCTCTGGGAGCCAGCCGTCAGCGCCGCCCGCGATGGCTATCCGGTTGGCGAATCGATCGCAGGCACGTGGGCACTGGCCGCGCCGCAGTTGCCGAAGTTTGCGTCGCCCGAGCTCATGAAGCTTCTCCTGCCGAATGGAAAGCCGCCGGTGCCGGGGGCGCTCGTGCGGTTTCCGCAACTCGCCGACACGCTCGCTCGTGTCGCGAAAGGGGGTCGCGAGGCCTTCTATACGGGGCCGATGGCCCAGGCCATCGCTGGCACGCTCTCGGCCGGCGGAGTGCCGACGGTGCCAGCCGACCTCGCAGCACAGAAAGCCGCCTGGGTCGAGCCCCTGTCGGTTCGCTACCGCGGCCGTGATGTGCTGGGGCTCCCTCCCAACTCACAGAGCGTCGTCGCATTGGTCGCGCTTGGCATCCTGGAGGGCTATGACCTCGCTGCGATGGGTGAATCGGCCCGGCTGCACCATGAAATCGAGGCTTTGCGGCTGGGTTTCGAGTTTGCAATCGACGAGGTAGGAGAGCCGACAGAAGCGATGCTCGACAAGGTTCGCCGCGTTCTCGGAGCCGATGGCCTTGCGGACTTGCGCGAACGGATCACGGATCGCGCCACGGCCACCGTGCGGCCCCAGGGGGGCAATACGGCCGACACGACCTACGTCTGTGCGATCGACAAGGATGGAAATGCCGTATCGCTGATGTCGAGTATCTGTGGCGTATTCGGCTCGGGTCTTCTGGCCGGCGACACGGGCGTGATCCTCAACAGCCGCGCCAGCCAATTTTCCGCGCGGCCGGGCCATCCGAATGCGCTTCACCCGGGCCGCCGCCCGCGGCATACCATTCTGCCCGGCATGGTGCTCCATAAGGGCGTGCCGGAGTTTGTGCTCGGCTGCATCGGGCTTAACAACCATCCGCAGGGGCAGGTGCAACTGCTCGTCAATGCCCTCGACCTCGGCATGAATCCGCAGCAGGCGTGTGACGCCCCTCGGTTTCGCATCGTGATGACGAGCGACGAGGTGCAGCTCGATGCGAGCATCCCGGAGCAGGTGCAGGCCGAACTTGCGGCCCGGGGCCACCGGCTTGGCGACCCGACTGCCTTCAAGGGTGCTGCACAGATGGCGCGGATCCATCGAGGCGAGGCGGGCGTGGGGCCGTGCTTGGAGTCCGGCGTGGACCACCGGCTCGATGGCGTGGCACTGGGCTGGTGACCAGCCGGCAACCTGATGGTCATGCGAACCGGTCCTCCACCACCACCTCGGACAGGGCCAGTTGGCCGCCCTTCGGCATGGCAGGTTTCACGGCCTTGCCGACGGCGATCATGAAGCCGATCACGTGGTCGTTCGGCAGGTTGATGATCTCGGCGACCTTCACCGGGTCGAAGCCGATCATCGGGCAAGAGTCGTAGCCCATGGCCTTGGCTGCGAGCATGATCGTCTGCCCCGCGATCCCGCATGAGCGCATGGCCTCGTCACGCTGCAGTTGCTCCTTCCCCTCGTAGAATGGCCCCATCCAGCCTGTGACCAGTTGCTGGATCTCGGGCGCGGCGTTTCGCCAGTACCGCTCGGGCGACTTCTTCCATGCCTTGAGATCGGCGGTGAGAACGATCAGGAGCGACGCGTCGGTCACTTGCGTCTGATCGACCGCGGCGGCTCGGATTCGTTTCCGCAGTTCGGGGTCGCGGACGATCACAAATCGCCAGTTCTGCATGTTGAACGAAGTCGGCGACTGGATCGCGGCCTCGAGGAGTTTCGTTTCCTCGGCGGCGGTGAGCCGGTGCTCCGGGTCATAGGCCTTCACCGACCGCCGTTGATTGATCGCGTCGAACGTGTCCATGTAAAATGCGTGCCTCGCGTCAGGGAGCCGAAATCGATGCCGTTGTACGAATATTCCTGTGAGAAGTGCAGCCGGAAAGTTGAGTTGCTCATTCGCGGGGACGAGAAGCCCGAGTGCCCACACTGCCATAGCACCAAGCTCACCAAGCTCTTGAGCGTCGTCAGCGGCCACGTGGCAGGCGGCGGAACTTCCTCGGCGGCCGAGAGCTGCGGCCGCCCGCAGTGCGGCATGGGCGGCTGCGCGGGGCTCGGATGACCGACGTTCCGTGGATGGAGTGGTATCAGAGCCTGGCCAAGCCGTCATGGACGCCTGCTCCGCGGACAATCGGCCTCATCTGGCAAATCCTCTATCCAATCATCATCGCGACCTTCGGCTTCGTGTTCGTGCAGGTGGGGCGGGGCCGGCTGCCGCTGCTTGTCGCCTTGCCTTTCGCCATCAACCTCGTGGCGAATCTGATGTTCACACCGATCCAGTTCGGCATGCGGAATCTGCCGCTGGCCGCCGTGGACATCCTCGTCGTGTGGGGCACGATCGTCTGGATGATCCTGGCCGTCTGGCCGCACTATCGCTGGGTGGTCGCGGCCCAGGTGCCCTACTTCGTCTGGGTCTCCATCGCCACGGTTCTGCAGCTCTCGATCACGTGGATGAATCGGGCGTAGCATCGCTGCCAGGTCGGGCCGGGCTCGCCGAATTAACGGTCGCGTCCATGCCCCGAAACGCCTCCTCCTTCTCCGCCGCACACCGCGGGCAGTACCACGGTGCAGGCGTCTTCACCGGCCGCGGGCTCCGCTTGTGGCAGGTAGCGCAGCGGTACCGCTTGCCCTTGATCGCGGTCTTCGGTCGGTATTGCTTTCCGGTTCGCGGGATGTTCTTCATGATCGAGGCTGCTGCGGAGATACCAGCAGTATCCGATCACTTGTGAGGGCGAGGCAACGCATGGCCGAGATCACGCCGGGACGCTACCGGCACTACAAGGGCAACGAATACACGGTCCTCGGCGTCGCCCGGCACAGCGAGACACTCGAGGAACTCGTCGTTTACCGGCAGGAATACGGCGACCGCGGCCTCTGGGTCCGGCCGGCGGCGATGTTCGCCGAGACGGTCGTGGTCGATGGACAGACCGTGCCGCGGTTCCGGTTTCTCGGCTAGCCGCCGGCGCGCGGCCAGCGGCTAGCTGATCGGCGTCAGCGGGGCGGCGGTGCCTCGACGAACCGCCGTGCCTGCTCGCCCGGCCGGGGATTCCAGATCGGGTTCAAACCGGCCGGCAGCGGATCGCACCGCACGAAGATCCGCCGCGGCGCCTGCTCGAAGTAGAGGAGCAGCGCCGGGCAGAGCCAGCCTTCCATGCGTTTCCCCGCGATGGTGCCCGCGTACCAGTTGCCCGAGCAGGGGTCCTCCCGCAGCCACTGCAGCTCGGCGTCGTAGCCGCCGAACGGCTCGTCCGCGAAGGTCAGCGCAAATCCCTTCGTGGCATCGGGGATGCCCTTGGCCTCCACCACGCGGGAGATCATTTCCGTCATTCCCAGCACGAAGGCTTCTTCCTTGAGCCCGGTGCGGACATCGTCGAACACCCAACACGAGTCGTGGAGCAGGTAAGGGTACAGCGTCAAAACACGTCGCTCGCTCATGACTTGCCTCCTTGGGTTTGCTCGTAGGGAACGTCGAAGAACTTCTGGCAGGTGTTGCAGAACCAGTTGCCGGGCTTGGGCCCGTTGGGAATCAGCTTGAACTTCGGACACGTGGAAGCCATCCAGATCGTGATCCAGACGATGCCTACCTGCACCGAGGCCGTGTTGGACGTGCCGCACTGCGGGCAGGGCGGCACTTCCATCCGTGTGAACCGGGCGTAGATCTCGTCGTAGATCTGTTGGCGGGTGCGGGTCTCCGGGGCGGCCATGGCGATGCTCCTCGTGTGATGGGTGACGGCGTGGCTACTTGCTCTCGGGTTCCTCCCAATACGTGGACACGGCCGACCAGCGTTCTTGATTGAGCTTTACCCCCTCGCGGTCCTGGCAGAGCGAGTAGAGGCGGGCGGCGGCTGCGAACTGCTGCTTGGCGAGCAGTCCGAGCCCCGCCTCCTGGTAGAGCTTTGCGGCCCGTTCGCTCTTGCGAGCGGCGGTCCTGATCTGCCGCTGCTGGTCGCCGGCTTTGGACCGCTCGACGGCCCGCCGAGCCTCGGCCACGGCGGTGTCCGCCGCCTGAATCCGCTGCTGCCGGCTACGAAACAGGTCGGGAAAATGATTCTCGGCCATCGTGCGTACTCCAGAATGAGCCACGCACCAAGAACCAGGCCGAAAGGCGTCGCCGCCCGTCGGTCTGCTGCAACATTGTTTCGTGAGGGTTGAATCCTCACGCACATCCCGCCGGCATTTTCATGCCGGCGGAAGCACCGTGTGCCTTGCAGTGGCTCGGTTGCGGAAACGCCGCCGAGGCGTTTCCAACACGCCTTGGGGGACGTGTCGTTCCTGATGCTGCGTGTATTTTACCGGTCGCATCGGCCGCGGGCCAGCGTTCGGCGCACATCACTTGTGTCATAGACAGGCGCTCACGCAGGGCCCGGGGGAGCCGGCCCGCACGGCAGGCCATGAACGACCGGTGAGCTTCCCGGGGCTACACTCGGCGTTCATGGAGACCTTCCGCCTGCTCCTCTTCACGACGCTCTGGACCGCCATCTGGGCTGCGCCGCTGCCGAAGCTCTCCGGCCGCGTGGAACTCGTGGCCGGGCTGATTCCGTTTGCTGCCTTCGGCCTGCGGGTGTTTGGGGCCTGCTTCATCGGCGTGCCAGCCGACGATCCCGTGCGGATGGCGGTGGCGCCGCTTGTTGACTGGATCAACGGCGCGTCGGGCAGCGTGCCGTTTCAGTGGGTGCTCGATGGCACTGTGGCGATCGGGCTCGTGTGGTTCGCGTCGATCGCGAACATCCCGCGGCGTCGGCGGCTGGCCACGATCTGGGTCATGCCAGCAGTGGCCCTCGCGAGCCTCGTGATCGGGTAGTTCACGACATTCGGGCATTAGACTGACGAGCCATTCACCCCCAGGACCTTGACCGTCACCATGAACGGCTTTCATGCTTTTCTCGCCGTGGTCTTCGGCACGCCGCCGGATGACGTGCCCCCGTGCGTCGCCCAGGCAAACTCCTTTCGCGAGGTCGTGTCGCTGCAGGCGCTGTTCGTCACGTTGACCGTGGGCCTGCTGGCGTATGTGCGCAGCTCGCCGACGTTCGATCTGCGGGTGGATCTGCTCTTCGCGGCATTGGCGTCTTTACCCCTCATGGGCCTCTACCACATCGTGACGAGCCGCGTGCGGACCGAGACGGGCGACGTCTACGTGTGCACCAAACCGATCCGCAACTTTGCCCGGCAGGCGATGAATCTCGATGTTGCGATCGTCATCGCGGTGTCGTTGCTCTATTGGGGACGGCAACTCCCCGGGCAGTGATGCCGGGGCGGTGACCCGGCCACCGGGGCCGGCGGCTAGCCGCAGGGTTTGCCCGGACTCGCCAGTTGAACGCCGGCCCGCCGACGGCAGGAAACCCGCCAAACCCAGCCGCACGACTCTGTCGATGGTATCGACAAAACCAAACTGCGGAGCCGGCGAAGTGCAAAGGGGGCATCATGCCACCGGGCGGTTGATGCTCTGGCTGGCCGCCGGGCTGTGCTGGTGCCTCGCCGGCGCGGTCACGGCCGACGAACCGCCACAGCCCTATCTGGAGGAGCCGCAGTACGAGATCGCCCCGCATCTCCTGGGCTCGCAGGACGGCTTTCGCGAACGACTGGCCGCCGCTGGCCTGACCATCCTCGCCGACAACACCGGCTTTTACATCGGCAACGCCAACGGCGGCTTCGATCAGGCCTTCGACTACGCCGGCCACGGCGACTACTGCGTGATCGCCGACGGCGGGAAGCTCGGCGTGCGCGACGGGCTGTATCTCAAGCTGCGCGCTGAGCACCGCTACGGCGAAACGATCGTCGGCAACGTGGGCTGCTTCATCTCGCCGACGCTGATCGCCGACCTGCCGGTCTACGCCAGCGAGGAGGTATATCTGACGAACGTCCTGCTCACGCAGGAACTCACCGATGCGTTCTCCGTGTTCGCCGGCAAGATGGACACGCTCGACGGCGACATGAACGCCTTCGCCCACGGCCGCGGCAAGACGCAGTTCTCAAACATGGGCTTCGTGTTCAACCCCATCGTCGGCGCGACGGTGCCCTACTCCGCGCTGGGGGCCGGGTTCGTGTTTCATCCGGACGACGGGCCGATGGTCATGGTGACCGTGCTCAACTCGACCGACACGACGGCCACGAGTGGCTTCGACACGCTGTTCAACGACGGCATGCTCCTATCGGCGGCCGTGCGGGTGCCCACGAGCTTCCTCGACCGCCCGGGCCACCAACTGCTCGGCGGGACTTGGAACAGCCGTGCCTACACGTCGATCACCGAGGCCTACATCCCCTACCCGGACGTGGCGATTCCCACGACGCGCGGA
This sequence comes from Planctomycetaceae bacterium, assembly GCA_021300535.1. GTDB lineage: Bacteria > Planctomycetota > Planctomycetia > Pirellulales > UBA1268 > QWPN01. The sequence goes on from JAJTED010000112.1 coordinate 10,781, forward strand.
TCGTGGTGCTTGTATTGGAACTTCGATCAGTTCTTGTTCGGCGACCCGGCCGACGACACGCGGGGCTGGGGGCCGTTTGGCCGCGCCGGCATCGCCGACCCAAACACCAGCCCGATCGACGCCTTCTTGAGCTTCGGCTTCGGGGGCTCCGCCCCGTTCCGGAGCAGGCGCAGCGACACGTTTGGCGTGGGCTGGTACTGGGCGTCGGCGAGCCCCGAGATCGGCACGCTGATCACATCGCAGTTCGGCCCGGTCGGCGACGGCCAGGGCATCGAGTGCTTCTACAACTACGCCCTCACGCCGGCTGTTCGCATCACGCCCGACCTGCAATACATCGTGCCCACGCTCCGGCTGGCGGAGCCGGCGCTGATCGCCGGCGTGCGGGCGCTGGTGAGCTTCTGATCCGACACTACCCGCGACAGGGATCCTTGATTCTCGATGAAGCCCGGTAAAAACGCGGGTTTTCAGCTTGATGCTGGCCGACCGCCCTGTTTCTACCCCGGACCAGGGTTGTCCCGCCGGGTCGTGCACTGCCGGCCATGGAGTCAGCCGCCCCCTCGCCGTTTCTGGGAGTCCCCGAGGCGGAGTGGGTCTGCGCGAACGATGCGAGGTGAGGGCCCTGCTCGATGAGCGGCTCAATCCCAAGCCCGATGGCTACAACGTCGGCTTCAATGCCGGGGCCGCCGCCGGCCAGACCGTGCCGCATGTGCATATGCATGTGATCCCGCGGTATGCCGGCGACATGGGCGACCCCCGCGGCGGCGTGCGGCACGTGATTCCGGGGAAGGGCAACTACTTGGCGGGCCATGCGAACCGAGCCGACTCCGCCGCCCAAGAAGCCCCCGGCGGAAGCCGGGGGACACCGGGTGCGAAGGCCACCCACCCATCCATGCAAACCCGGGATCGCCCCACAGCCGGCAGCTTGATTCTACCCGGGCCAACGTTGTCCCTCGGCCCCGTAGTCTCACAGGGATGGTTTGCCTTGCCGCGGTTGCCGTGCGGCTACTTCAACGGTTCGGGCCTCGGCAGCTGGTAGGTGCCGTCCAGGACGGACGCCCCGGGGCGGTACACCCGCATGAGGAAGTTCCACCCGTCGGTGACGTCCAGCCGGT
>JAJTED010000012.1 GCA_021300535.1 Planctomycetaceae bacterium
TCGGCCGCCGTGTAGCCGGGCTGCACGAGGGCGTGCTCCGGCGCGTTGTAGCCGAGGAGGTAGAGATAGGTGTGGGCGAGGTCACACTGGAAGCCGAGCGACCCCGGCATGTCGACCGCCTCGAGCAGGTCGAGCACGTCCCGCCAGGAGTGCATGCCCGCCCAGCAGATCTCTCCCTCCGCCGCGAGCCGCTCGCCGTGGGCGGCCGCGATGATCGCCGCTTCGCGGAAGGTGGCGGCGATGGTCTTCGTGTTGGCGGCCGGGTTTTCCCGCCACTTGTTGACGCCGAACTCGGCCGAGTCGATGCGGATCACGCCGTATTGCCGCACGCCATGCTCGTTGAAGATCCGGGCGATGCGGCAGGCCTTCTTGACCGCGGTGATGAACCTGGCCCGCTGCACGGGCGTGCCCATCGCCGAGTCACCCACCGTCCCCGGCCAGATCGGCGCCACGAGCGAGCCCACGGCGAAGCCGTGGTTCGCGATCGTGTCGGCGATCCGGCGAATGGCGTCGTCGGAGGCGTCGGGATCGGTGTGGGGAAAGAACAGGAAGTAGTCGATGCCGTCGAACTTCTGGCCGTCGACGTTCGCCGCGGCGGTGAGCTCGAGCATCCGCTCCAGCGCGATCGGTGGCTCCTGGCCGGGGTCGGCGCCCTTGCCGACGAGTCCGGGCCACATGGCGTTGTGCAGTTTCGGGGCGGAGTTCGACATCGAGATCAAGACCGCTTTCCGTTCTTGGGCAGGTCGGGGTGCACGTCCGGGCCGAAGTAGCGAAGGGAGACGAGCGGGCCGGGGCCTGTGTTCTCCACCACGTAGCCCGCCGCCGCGGCCTCGGCCGAGATGAAGAGCTCGTCGGCCGTCATCTGGCCGAAGCGGATGAGCGTGGGCGTGGCGACGTCGTGCACGCCCACCTTTCCCTCGCCCTGCACCGTGATCCAGCCGCTGGCGCCGGCGTCGTGAACCGTGATCTTCGCGCCCGGCTCGAGCGTGAGTTCTTTGGCGCTGAACAGTTGCCGCCCGTCCACATGACCGTACACGATCCAGCGGTCGGTCGCGCCCGGCGTGCTCCACTTCTCGTCCACGATCGGCTCCAGGAAGTTGCTCTCCTTGAAGTGCGTGTCGACGTTCTTGTCCCAATCGAGCTGGCCGATGATGAAATCGAGATCACGGTGCTTCTCGCCGGGCATATCCTTGACGAGCAGGCTCCACGGCACGGCTCGACCCTCGACAAGCGACTGGAACATGGCGAACACGTCGCTGCCCCACTGCGGCTCGTAGGTGAGCAGCGAGCCCGGAGCGTGAAGCACGCCGGGCGGGATCAGCCAGCCGGTGCCCCGCTTCAGGCGATAGGCCTTGGCGAGGTCGAGGATCCCGTTGTCACCCCGGTTCCAATTCTCGAGGCATTTCCGCACGTCGTCCTTCGTGGTGCCCGGCTCGAGCCCCATGAAGGTATAGGGAAAGTTGTTGTCGCAGTTGTTGTACTGCGGCGGGAAGTAATAACTCTCGGGCTTGCCCTCCTGCCCCACAAGTTTGGCGTCGTCGAACGACTGGTGCATGTGGTGCGGGATCGGGCCCATGTTGTCGAAGAACTTCGAGTACACGGGCCACTTCTTGTAGCGGTCCCAGATCGACTTGCCGACGAGCCGCTGCCCTCCCTCGACGACGGCGTCGCGGAGCAGGAACCGCTCTCCTTCGAACACGCACCACGACAACCCCTCGTCGGGCACGCGGCCCTCGTTGGCGGCCTCGGTGGTGCTGGCGAACCAGCGTTCGTCGATGCCGCCGCGGTCCAGCCCGTAGGCGTAGTAGTCGTCGGGGTGGAGGCGAACCCGCTTCCCGGGGTGGAGGAAGCTCCGCGGCACCCACGTGGGGGAGAGGCGAAGCATCCCACGCCCGGCATCGAGGGCCCGGTCGAGGGCCTTGCCAACCTGTTTCGCCGCCGGCAGGAGGGCAGAGGTAGGGGTGGGGGTGGCCATGAAAAATCCTCGCATCCGGGTGCGAAAACGCTGCGAAACCGTTTTACGGCCGTGGCGGCAGGGCCGCAAGCCGCCCCCGCTGCCAGCGTTGCCGCCGTGACGTAGACTCTGCATGGGTGGCCGCGACGCGAATGAACTCCGTGTCCCTCCCGGGAATACACCGTATGCCTAGACTCGCCGGTTTCCTCGCCCTCACGCTCCTGCTCGGGATCGCCCACGTCGCCGGGGGCGAATCGCCCCCGGCCCGCGGCATGGCGGAGCGGACGCTCCCCGCCACGGTGGGAATTCGCTGCGAACTCGATCGCTTCATGACGCACCATGGCACCGGGGTCACGATCAGCCCCGACGGTCACATCCTCACCGCCACGAGCGTGGTCCCGCCGGGTGCCAAGAAGATCCGCGTCGCCTTCCCCGGCTTCGTCATCCGCGACGCCGAGATCGTGGCCGTCGACGAGCCGCTGGCCGTGGCCATCATCAAGGTCGATGCCTCCGGGCTTCCGTTCCTGCCGTTGTCCACCGATCTACCGGTCGTGGGCAGCACTGCCTACACGGCCGCCGACGTCGAGAACGCGCTGCTCATCAACGGCCGGGCGTCGTTCAGCCGCGGCCTCGTCAGCGGGGCCTACGAAGTGCCCAAGCACCCCGAAGCCGCCTATTCGGGCATCGCCATCGAGACCACGGCGGCCGTCAATCCCGGCTCCGACGGCGGCCCGCTCGTGGACCACACCGGCCGCGTCTGCGGCGTGATCACGCTCGGCACGCTGCCGCTCCGTTGGCAGGGCACGGCCGTGCCCACGAAGGTGCTGCTGGAAAAGTTCGCGGCCCTGAAGTCCATCCTGCCGGCGGGGTCGCTCGGGCCCGCCGCCGGCGTCACGCCGGCGGACGATCCGCTGCGAAAGGCGGCCGGGGAGATCGCCCCCTGCCTGGCGGGCATCGAGGTCGAGCGGCAATTCCCGGCCGAGCAGCTCCCGCGGCTGTCGTGGGAGGAGTTCAAGGCCGGCATCAAGGACTACGCCTCGCTGCCCGAGCCCAAGCAGCAGCAGAAGTTCGCCGAATACGCCAACCTCGCCCGGACTTTCGAGGTCAACCAGCTCCTGCGGCGTCCGCCCGGTGCGGCGACGGGGCTCGTGATCTCGGCCGACGGCTTCGTGCTCACGAGCCTGTTCAACGTCGGCGGCGACATTGCGTTCATCCGCAAGGATACCGGGAAGCCCCGGGCTTTCGATCCCCACGAGCCAATTCAGAAGATGCTCGCCGAGTCGGCCAACGGCGTCGAGCAGCGGCCCAACGCGGTCAAGAAGGTATCCCTCGTGCTCAAGGATGGCAGCCGTCATGAGGCGAAGGTCGTCGCCAAACACGAACCGCTGGGTGTCGCCCTGCTCAAGATCGACGCCCACGACCTGGCATGGTACGACCTGGCCGGCAACGCGATTTCGCCGCAACTCGGTGACACGGTCGGCCTGGTCGGCTACCTGCAGGGAGGCACTCCGGCCTACACGCTCAACTCCGGCATCATCTCCGCTCCTGCACGCAACCGCGGCTACCAGTTCCAGACCGACGCGCTCCTCAATTACGGCAACTCGGGCGGCCCGCTCGTGGACCGCGCCGGCAATTTCCTCGGCCTGGCCACGTCCCCGATCGTGCCCGACACGATGCTCGGCCGGCTCGTCAGCCCGCAGCAGCTCATGATGTGGAGAGTGGCGCCGAACTCCGGCGTCGGCATGGCCGCCCGCGCCGACCGAATCCGCGACGTGCTGGAAGCCCTCAAGGCGGGCAAATCGTTCGACCGCATTCCGGGCCCAGTTCTGGGCGTGCAGGCCGACGACAAGAAAGCGTTCAGCGACGACGTCGTGATCGGTGGCGTCGCCCCCGGCTCACCGGCAGAGAAGGCCGGTCTGAAGCGCGGCGACATCCTTCTGGAACTGGATGGCGCGGAGGTCAACAGCTGGAACGAACTCACGGAACGGATCGCCGCCTGCAAGCCGGGACAGGTGGTCGAGTTCCGCATCCAGCGGAAGGGCGGTGGGCCGCGGCTCTTGGTCGCCGGCCGCGAGCTGGAGACGGCCGAAGACATCAAGCGGCTCAAGCAATCGCTCAAGTCCGGGGAGCGGTTCGAGGGCGTCCTCTCGACCGACGATACCCGCACCCTCCAGGTGACGCTCGGAGAGAACAAATGAACGCCCGCCTCGCGGTTCTGATCGTCCTCGGCCTCACGGCTCCGGCTGCCGGCGCCGCCGATCTCGTGGAGTTGTGCATCAAGGTTCGTCCGGCCTACGTGTTCGTGGAGGGTGGCAGTGGCGTCGTTATTCGTCCCGACGGCCTCGTGCTCACCAACAACCACGTCATCGACGGCAAGCGTTCCTACACGGTGCGGCTGGGCGACGGCAGCTCGTTCCGCGCCAAGCTCCTGGGCACCGACCCTTACGGCGACCTCGCCGCCCTGAAGCTCGAGCTGAAGGAAGGGCAGACCGTGCCGTATCTGGAGCTCGGGGATTCTGACACCCTCGCCATAGGCGACGAGACGCTGGCCGTCGGCAACCCGTTCGGCCTCGGCGTCCTCGACCAGTCACCCACCTTCACCGCGGGCATCGTCTCAGCGCTCAACCACACGCAAGGCACCTACACCGAGTGCATCGTCACCGACACCGAGGTGAACCCAGGCAACTCGGGCGGGCCCCTCATCGACATGGAAGGCCGCGTGGTCGGCATCAACGGCCAGATCAGCACGCGGTTCGGCCTGCGGAGCAACACAGGTCTCGGGTTCGCGATCAGCGCCAAGCAGATCCGGTTCTGGCTGCCCAGGCTCGAGGCCGCCGGCGGCGGAGAGGTGAAGCACGGGCGGATCACGGGGCTTGGGCTCGCCGGCGGCGAGCCGGATCGTCAGGAGAGCGTGCAGGTAAAGGATGTAGCCGAGGGCTCGGCGGCGGCGGCGGCAGGACTCAAGCCGGGCGACGTGATCCTCAAGGTCGACGAGGCGCCCGTGGCAAACGTGCGGCGGCTGGCGGCGATCCTCGGTGTGTATCCCGAGGGGCACGGCGTGAAGGTGACCGTCAAGCGGGACGGGGCCGAGACCGTTCTCGCCGCCACGCTCATCGCCCCGAAGCGAATCCCGATCGGCATGAATCTCGTGCGGCCGCGGGGCAACGACTTCACTCCTCGGGTGGACGAGGTGGAGGAAGATACGCCGGCGGCGAAGGCGGGCCTGAAGCCGGGGGACGAGATCCTCGCCGTGAATGGTCAACGGCTGGAACTGCGGAACAAGAACGCGCATCGCGCCTTCGACCGCGGCCTGCGAACCCGATTCAACGAGGGCGACATCGTGACCTTCAAGGTCCGCCGCGGTGGTGGTGAAGACAAGGACGCCGAAGAGCTCGAGCTGCGGGTCGTGGCGCAGTAAGGGGCCCGTCGCCGCGGTCACGGCTCGTCTTCGGCCGGCCAGACCGCGGACCCACGCCCGTCGGCGGGCCACCGGGCTCGGCGCCGAACGGGAAAATCCGGCCTGCGGCCATCCCGTTCGCTTCTCCCCTGGATGATCGACCCGTTTCGACGATGATAGTGTCGATGTCCACCGCCACCGCCACCGCCAGCCCGCCGGCCACGCCGCCCCTCGCCGACCTCGCCACGCGGCTCCAGGGCAAACTCCTGCGCGACGAGGTCGCCCGGACGATCTACTCGACCGACGCCTCGGAGTACCAGGAGCGGCCGCTGGCCGTGGCCCTCCCCGAGACCGAGGCCGACGTCCGCGAGCTCGTCTCCTTCGCCGCCCGCCAGCGCGTCGGGCTCATCCCCCGGGCCGCGGGCACGTCGCTCGCCGGCCAGGTCGTGGGCGGCGGAATCGTGGTCGACGCGGGCCGGCATCTGAACCGGATCGTGGCCCTCGACGTCCAGGCCCGGCGGGTGCGGGTGCAGCCGGGTGTGGTCCGCAACGAACTCAACCGCTTCCTCGCCGCCCACGGCCTGTTCTTCCCGCCGGAAACCTCGACCGCCGCCTGGGCGATGATCGGCGGCATGGTGGGCAACAACTCCTGCGGGGCCAACTCGATCGCCTGGGGCACCACCCGCGACCACCTCGTCGCCGTCCGCGGCTTCCTTGCCGACGGGTCGGAGGCGACCTTCGGGCCGCTCTCCCCGGAGGCGTTCGCCGCCAAGTGTGCCGGTCCCGACTCGCTCGAGACGCGGATCTACCGCGAGCTCCGTGACCTGCTCGGCGACGAGGCCAACCGCCGCCTGATCCGCGACTCGTTCCCCCGGCCCGAGGTCACCCGCCGCAACACCGGCTACGCCCTCGACGCGCTCATGGACGCCGCCTGCTTCGATCCCGCGAGCGACCGGCCGTTCAACGTCTGCCACCTGATCGCCGGCTCCGAGGGAACGCTGTTCTTCGGCGTCGAATACGAGCTGAACGTCATCCCGCTGCCGCCGCCGGGGGCGCTCCTCTGCGTCCACTGCCACTCCGTGGACGAGGCCCTCCGCGGCACGGTGCTCGTGATGCGGCCGGACCGGCCGGCCGACGAACGGGCCACCGGCTGCGAACTGATTGACAAGCCGATCCTCGAATGCACGAAAGACAATCGCGAGCAGTCCAAGAACCGCGGCTTCGTGGTCGGCGATCCCGGCGCCATCCTCGTGGTCGAGCTGCGGCACGCCGACGAGGCCGTGCTCGCCGGGCGGCTCCAGACCCTGGCCGCTGAGCTCCGCGCGGCGGGCATCGGCTACGCCTATCCCACGCTCTTCGGCGCCGAGGCCCAGAAGGTGTGGGAGCTGCGCCGCGCGGGCCAGGGGCTGCTCAACAACGTGCCCGACGACAAGAAGCCCCGCGAGATCGTCGAGGACACGGCCGTGGCCGTGGCCGACCTGCCCGCCTACATCGCCGACTTCGACCAGCTCCTGGCCGAGAAATACGGCATCGAGAGCGTGCACTATGCCCACGCCGGCGCGGGCGAACTGCACCTCCGGCCGCTGTTCGACCTGCGGACGGCCGATGGCCTGCGGATGTTCCGCGCCGTGGCCACCGACGTGGCCGCGCTCGTCAAGCGCTACCGCGGCTCCTTGAGCGGCGAGCATGGCGATGGGCGGCTGCGGGGCGAGTTCATCCGCGCCATGGTGGGCGACGCCTGCTACGCGCTGCTGGTCCGCGTGAAGCGGGCCTTCGATCCGCAGGGCATCTTCAACCCCGGCAAGATCATCGACACGCCGCCGATGGACACGTCCCTGCGGATCGTGCCGGGCGCGCCGCCGCCGACCCACGACACGGTGTTCCGGTTCGCCGACACCGGCGGCGTGCTCCGAGCCGCGGAGAGGTGCTCGGGAGTCGGCCAGTGCCGCAAGCCGCCGGCTGCGGGCGGCACGATGTGCCCGAGTTACATGGCCACGCGGGACGAGGAGCACACGACCCGGGCGCGGGCCAACGTGCTCCGGCAGGCGCTCGAGGGGGGCCGCGCCACGGCCAACCCCTGGACCGACCCGCGGCTTGGGGCCGTCATGGATCTGTGCCTCTCCTGCAAGGCCTGCAAGAGCGAGTGCCCGTCGAACGTGGACATGGCCCGGCTCAAGGCCGAATGGGAACAGCACCGCCACGACGCGGAAGGCGTGCCGCGGCGCAGCCGCCTGATCGCCGGGTCGGCCGCCGCCATGCGGCGGGCGATGCTCGCCCCCTGGCTCTACAATCTTGCCGTCACGGCGCCGGGCCTGTCGCGACTCGTGAAGCGGTTCCTGGGTTTCGCGCCCCAGCGGTCGCTGCCCAAACTGCACGGCACCACGCTCTCCGCCTGGCACCGCCGCCGGCCGGCCCGCGGGCCGGCCCCGCTCGGCCGCGTGCACCTCTTCTGCGACGAGTTCACCGACCTCCTCGACGTGCCGGTGGGCATCGCGGCGATCGAACTGCTCGAGGCCCTTGGCTGGGAGGTGGTGATCCCGGCACACGTCGACAGTGGCCGGGCCCAGATCTCGAAGGGACTGCTCCGCGCGGCCCGCACGCTCGCCGAGCGGAACGTCGAGCTGCTCGACCCGGTCGTCACCGACGACGCCCCGCTCGTCGGCATCGAGCCGTCGGCGATCCTCGGCTTCCGCGACGAGTATCCGGATCTCGTCCGCCCGCCGCTCGCGGCGGCGGCCCGCCGGCTCGCCTCCCGCACGCTGCTCATCGACGAGTTCCTCGCCCGGGCCGCGGCCGCCGGCCGGATCGACGCCGCCGCCTTCACGACCGCGCCGCGCACGGTCAAGCTCCACGGCCACTGCCACCAGAAGGCGCTCGCCTCGGTCGACTGCTCGGCGGCGATCCTGCGGCTGCCGCGGAACTACACCGTCGAGGTGATTCCCAGCGGCTGCTGCGGAATGGCCGGCTCGTTCGGCTACGAGCGGGAGCATTTCGACGTCTCGATGCGGATCGGGGAGCTGGTGCTCTTTCCGGCGGTCCGGGGGGCGGCGGCCGACGCGCTCGTCGCCGCTCCGGGCACGAGCTGCCGCCACCAGATCGCCGACGGCACCGGCCGCACGGCGTTGCACCCCGTGCAGGTCCTGCACGCCGCCCTGACACGGTGAGGTAGCGGATGGTCCGCACTCGCGGCCTCGCTGTCTATTTTATAAACGGGCCATCGGTTCCGCCCGTGCCGCTAGGTCGCACCCGCACCCCGTTGGTGATCACGCCATGAGGTGGACGGTTCGAGAACGCAGCCAGAGGAGATGCCCAGATGAAGATGAAGTGGTGGAACGTGCTGGCGTTGGTCGTGCTCGCCGGCGGCGCCGGCCGGGCGGCGGATTGGCCGACCTATCTCGGTGGCAACAACGCCTTCAGCGAGACGTCGGGCGTCAAGCTCATCGACGACATGTCGCAGGTGAAGCCGCTGTGGTCGTTCGACGACAAGGGCATGGGCTTCGGCAAAGCGGTTTCGAGTGCCGCCCGCGATGGTTTTGCCAAGGGGACCGGTCTGGCGTATGGCGGCGAAGCGAGCCTGATCGTGGCCGACGGCAAGGTGATTCACTTTTACACCACGCCGACCGGTGACGCGATGTGGAAGTCTGGCGATGCCATCGCCGACGAGTTCAAGCCATTCCACAAGATCTCCGCCGACGAAACGGTCATCGCGCTCGATGCGGTCACGGGCGAAGTGCGTTGGAAACAAGTGTTCGAGGACACGGGGCTGAACATGCTCCCCGGCAAGCGCGGCGGCTTTGCCGTCACGCCCTGCGCGGCCAATGGCAAGGTGTTCGCCTACGGCACGACGGCCCGGGTGTATTGCCTCGACCTCGAGACGGGCAAGGTGTTGTGGGAGTCGGCGGTCGAACCGCAGCATGCGACGCTGGAGAAGTTCAAGGCCGAAGGACTGAAGGCACGTACCGCGAAAGACCCGCGCTCGAGGCCGTATGGGATGCTGCAGGTGGTCGATGACGTGTTGCTCGTGCCCGGCCTCGCGGGGATCGACACGGCGACCGGCAAGCAGCTGTGGCAGTTGCCGAACGCGACCTCCGGTTACAACACGCCCGCGCCCGTCCGCATCGGTGGCCGCAACTACCTCGGCTGCGTCAATAACACCGGCGAGTTGCGGCTGGTGGAACCCAAGACCGGCACGGTGTTGTGGACCCATCCGCTGGGCAGCGAACATCTCACGCAGCCGGTCTTCGGACAGGAGTTGCTGATCGCGTTCGAGTCGCATCCGCAGTTCAGCGGCGACATGGTCGGGAAGAGCAAGGTGCCCAACGCGCTCGGGAACCTCGCCGCGTACCGGTTGACCGAGCAGGGCGCGGAGAAGGTCTGGAGCCTGCCGCCGGAGTTTCTGCAGTCCCTGTGTCTCGACGGCGGTCCGAACCACAAGATCCTCGCGCGGGGTGGTCTGGTCTATGCCTTTATGCGGAAGGCGAGTGGCGCCGACCCGAAGCAGGACACGCCGTGCCTGGTGATCGTGAACGAGAAGGACGGCAAGATTCTCAAGGATGCCACGATGGGAGGCGGCAAGTATGGCGGGGAAGGCGAGGTGCTCGGCCATAACCTGAATCTCTGGGGCGACCGGCTCATCACCGTGACCGACATCCAGCATCGTCCGCGGGCCGCGAACCCGGAGATCTGGATGATGTACAACGCCGACCCCGCTGCGTTCCGGCCGCTGGGCAAGCCGTGGAATGTGATGTCCGTCCACATGGCGACCGGCGGCTACGAGGTGCCGGTGTTGGAGCCTTTCGCCGACGGCATCTTCTACTGCCGGGTGTGGGGCGGCATCCGCGCATACGACCTCCGCCGCGCTCCGTAGCGATCCGGCCGGGAATGGCTGGGGCGATGATGGATCCTTGCGCCGTTGCGGTGGTCAGCGGCCGTAGGAGACGAGGCTGCACAGCCGCCGTCGCAGGCCGGCGCCGACGTCGGCGTACCCCGGGTCCGCGGCGCGGTTCCCGTTTTCCCGGGGATCGTGGTCGTGATCGTCGAGTTAGGCGGCATTGCGGACCGCAGCCGGTCGACATGCAGGGCTGCATCGTCGGCCAGACACCGCCACTATAGGGCGGCCATGCGGCGCGGTAGACTACCGGCCCGAAACAGGTCGTATCCCTTCTGGAGGAGCACCATGCCCCGCCTCACCGCCTCCCGCCGCACGTTCCTCGCCGGCAGCGCCGCCGCCGTCACCGTCCCCTACTTCGCCTGGCAGCCGCGGACGCTCGCCGCCGAGACCCGCTCGCCCACCGACCGCATCGCCCTGGGCCTGATCGGCGCCGGCGGCATCTCCCGCGCTAACCTCAACGCCGCGAAGAAGTGGATTGACGTCGTGGCGATCGCCGACGTCGATGCCGGCCGTCGCGAGGAGGTGAATCAGCTGTTCGCCGACGGCAAGGCCGCGGTGTTCGACGACTATCGCAAGATCCTGGAACGGAAGGACGTGGACGTGATCCACGTCGCCACGCCCGACCACTGGCACACCAAGCCCGTGGTCGAGGCGATGCTCGCCGGGAAGGACATCTACTGTGAGAAGCCGCTCACGCTCACCATCGACGAGGGCAAGCTCATCCGCCGCGTGCAGAAGGAGACCGGCCGCATCGTCCAGGTGGGGACGCAGCAGCGGAGCACCTTCCACCTGTTCGTGAAGGCCCTGGCCTTGGTCGCCGAGGGGCGGCTGGGGAAGATCAACCGCATCGAGGCCCGCATCGGTGAGGGGCCGCAGAGCCCGGCGATTCCTGTCGCGCCGCCGCCGGCGAACCTCGACTGGGACCGGTGGCTCGGCCCGGCGGCCGCGACCGACTACCGATTCATGGTCGAGAACGGCGGTGTGGACGCCGAAGGCAAGCCGCGCAAGCCCCAGAACAAAACCAATGGCCATTACGAGTTCCGCTGGTGGTACGAGTACTCCGGCGGCAAGCTCACCGACTGGGGCGCCCACCACGTGGACATCGCCACCTGGGCGCTGGCCCTCAACGGCCAGACCGGCGGCCCGCTGGCGATCAACGGCACGGCCAAGCATGAACTCGTCGATCATCCGCTCCCGGAGGATGCCCTGGCCAAGGTCTATGCCAGCAGCCTGCCCCTCCTGGAGAACGAGCGGTCGGCCCACTGGGCGAACTTCCTCCTCTGCACCATCAATCGCCGGCCGCCGATCTCGGACGTTCATTCCCACATGAAGATGCTCAACATCTGCCACCTCGCCGGGATCAGCGCCCGGCTGGGCCGGGGACTGAAGTGGGACGACGCGGCCGAGCGCATCGTGGGCGACGACCAGGCCAACGCCATGCTCGCCCGGCCCTACCGCAAGGGCTACGAGATCGAGATGGGCTGACGCCTGATGCCCGCGACCACGATCGTCTGGTTCCGTCACGACCTCCGCCTCGACGACAACCCCGCCCTGGCGGCCGCCGCCGCCCGCGGTGCGGTGGTGCCCGTCTACATCTGGGCGCCCGACGAAGAAGCCCCGTGGGAACCGGGCGCAGCGGCGCGGTGGTGGCTGCACGGCTCACTGGGAAAACTCGCGGCGGCACTCGCCAAGGCGGGCGCGCCGCTGGTCATCCGTCGCGGCGGGTCGCTCGCCACGCTGCGGGAAATCGCCGCCGCGGTCGGGGCCACGCACGTCACCTGGAACCGCCGCTACGAGCCGGCGGTCGTGCAACGCGACACGGCGATCAAGCAGGCGCTTGCCGCCGACGGACTGACCGTGGAGAGCTTCAACGGCGGGCTGCTCTACGAGCCGGCACACGTCGCCACCAAGGAGGGCAAGCCCTACCAGGTGTTCACGCCTTTCTGGCGGGCCCTGCTCGCGCGGGACGAGCCCGCCGCGCCGGTCGCCGCGCCGCGGAAACTCGTGCCGCCGCCGAAGCAGGCCGCGGGCCTGGACGTGGCCGACCTGGGCCTCCTGCCGACGATCCCGTGGGCGGGCACGATGCAGAAGACCTGGTCGCCGGGCGAGGCCGGGGCCCGGAAGCGGCTCGATGCCTTCCTCGAGCGGCCGCTCACGAACTACGGCACCGATCGCGACCGCCCCGACCATGCCGGGACCAGCGGCCTCTCCGCGCACCTGCACTGCGGCGAGATCTCGCCGCGCCGGGTGTGGCATGCCGTCCGCGACGCCGTGGGAGGGAAGCCGGCGGCGAAGCTGGCGGGGAGCCCCGAGGTCTACCTCCGCGAACTCGGCTGGCGGGAGTTCGCCGGCCACCTGCTGTTTCACTTTCCGCACACCGCAGCCGCCCCGCTGCGGGCCGATTACGCGAAGTTTCCCTGGGCGCACGACCCTGTCGGCCTCCGGGCCTGGCAGCGGGGGCGGACGGGTTTTCCGATCGTCGATGCCGGGATGCGGCAGCTGTGGGCCACCGGCTGGATGCACAACCGCGTGCGGATGATCGTGGCCAGTTTCCTCGTCAAGGATCTCCGCGTCTCGTGGCTGGAAGGCGCCCGCTGGTTCTGGGACACGCTGGTGGACGCCGACCTGGCCGCCAACACCCTCGGCTGGCAGTGGGCCGCCGGCTGCGGCGCCGATGCCGCCCCCTACTTCCGGATCTTCAACCCCACGACCCAGGGTGAGAAGTTCGATCCCGACGGCACGTATGTCCGCACCTGGGTGCCGGAGCTGGCCAAGCTTCCAGCCGGCGACATTCACCAGCCCGCGGCGGCGGCCGCGTCCGTCCTCTCCAAGGCGGGCGTCAGCCTGGGCCGCGACTATCCCGAGCCGATCGTCGATCACGCCGCAGCCCGCAAGCGGGCGCTCGAGGCCTTGAAGGCCGTGAGCAAGGGGAAGTGACGAGCCGTGGCCCCACCGGGGGCTGTTTGTCTCGTTCGCGCATGCTCTCCCCAACAAGCCCCGGGTGGAAACCCGGGGACACCGGGCATGAAAACCATCCCGTCTGCCATGCTGGACGACCGGAAACGATTCATCGTTCGCTCACGGCGCGGATCCTCGCTCCAGCGGGCATGCTCGATCATCTTCTGCAGCCGGGCGTCGACGTCGTCCCACCAGTCCGGCGCCGACGGGGCGGTCGGTGCCGATGATCGTCCTGCCGGATCGGCGGCCCGATCTGGAGTCGCAGGCGTGGCCGGCGTCGCTGCGGAACCACGGTCGGTCACGGGAGGGATGGAGACGGCCGCGCCGCAGCCGGCGCAGCGGACCGACTCGCTCCCCAGTGTCTCCGCGGCCCGCAACATCCTCTGGCAGCCTCGGGCAGACGATTCGGATCGGCATCGATGGGGCGTGTCCGGAAGATTCGTCGAAGGCTTTTTCGGGCCTGCGGGGCCGGCGCCCGGCTGCCGCGCTCATCCGAGGGGCCGTGACTACTTCTTCCGCTCGGCCTCGGACTGCAGGGCCCGGACCTTCTCCATCGCGTTCTTCTGCCCTTCCGGATCGGGCACCTGGCCCGCCGACTTCTCCGCCAGCTTGAGCAGGCCCGCCGCCGCCTTGGCGTCGCCGGTGGCCAGGTAGGCCGACGCGATCGACAGCAACGCGTAGGTGCGGTTCTCGGCCGCCATGCCCTTGTCCTCGATTTTCTTGGCTGTGTCGCTCGCCTCCGCCAGGAGTTTGCCGGCCTCTTCCTGGGCCCCGGTCTGGGCCCGGACGCGGGCCGCGGCGGCCAGCGCCTCGGCCTTCGGCCGCAGTTCTTCCACGGCCTTCGCGCTGGCCTCGAGTTCCTCGACCACCCGGCCCGCCTCCTTGGCGAGGTCGGCCCGGGCGTAGCCGAGGGCGATCGCCGCGAGGGCCTGCGCCTTGAACCGATCCTCGACGGTGCCGGCCGCCTCGACGGCCGAGGCGAGCACCTCGCGGGCCGCCTTGCCGTCGCCCAGGCCGCCCGACTTGGCCCCGTATATCCCGCCCGCATCCGCGAGCAGCCGAATGCGGCTGATGGCGTCGCCAATGTCGGCCGCCCGATCGACCGCCTTCTTGAGCACCTCGCGGGCGGGCTTCCGATCCTCCATGTCGGCGTACAGGTCGGCGATCTCCACCAGCCGCGGCCCACAGACCACGGCTTCGCCGTCGGCGGGAATCAGGCCGGTGGCTTCGGCGAGCGTCTTGGCCGCGCCCGTCTTGTCGTTGGCCTTGAACTGCGTGCGGGCCACGCGGATCAACTTCCGCGCCTGGGCGTCGGGGGTCTTCTCCTTGCGGGCATCTTCGAGCTGCTGGGCGATCGTCCTGCCCTTCTTGGTCTTCTTCTTCGTGCCGCAGCCGGTGGCCGGGGCGAGGAGCAGCGCGACGACGGCCAGGACGAGGCAGGTGCGTGGAAGAAACGAAAGGCGCATCGACGGCGACTCCGCGGGGATTCGACTGGGATGGATCAGAACTTGAGCCGCGCCCGTGTCAGCCGGGCGTGG
Source organism: Planctomycetaceae bacterium (assembly GCA_021300535.1). Taxonomy (GTDB): domain Bacteria; phylum Planctomycetota; class Planctomycetia; order Pirellulales; family UBA1268; genus QWPN01. The sequence goes on from JAJTED010000012.1 coordinate 14,739, forward strand.
GTCTCGGCCATGAGGTCGTCCTCGGCGGCCTCGTCGGCCGCCTCGTACGTGACGGAAAACCGCAGGTAGGCGCCGCAGTCGTCCCACGGCACGGTGGAGATCGAGAGGTCGTGGATGAGGAACTGGCTGGCATCCTGGGCGGTGGCGAAGGCCCGGTCGCCGGCTCCCTGGGGAGACTTCGTGTACAGGAAGTAGGTGCCGCCCGGCATCTCGCAGTCGAAGCCGACCGCGCGAAGCACGCCCACGAGCTTCTCCAGTCGGCGGCGATATTTCTCCCGCACCCGCCGCGGGATCTCCGCATCGGCCAACGCGGCGGCGCCCGCCTTCTGGATCGCCATGAACTGGCCCGAATCGCAGTTGTCCTTGACGTCGGCGAAGGCCCGCACGATCCGCTCGTGGCCGCACACCCAGCCCAGCCGCCAGCCGATCATGTGGAATCCCTTGGACATCGAGTGCACCTCGACGCCCACCTCCTTGGCGCCATCCACGGAGAGAAAGGAGAGCGGCTCGTCGTCGTAGGAAAGCATGATGTGGGCCGCATCCTGGACGACGATCACCCGGTGGCGGTGGGCCCAGTCGACCACGCGGGCGTAGAACTCCCGGGTGGCCGTCTTGCCGGTGGGGCTGTTGGGGTAGCAGAGGACGAGCAGCTTGGTGCGGGCGAGGACGTCCGCCGGAATGCCGTCGAGGTCCGGAAAGAAGTCGTTCTCGGGAACCAGCGGCAGACGATGGACGGTGCCGCCGTACCAGCGGGTGGCGGTGCCGGCGACGGGGTAGCCCGGAACGGTCATCAGCGTGACGTCGCCGGGATCGATGAAGGCCGCCGGCAGCATCGCATAGGCCGTCTTCGAGCCGATGCAGTGGTTGACCTCCGTGACCGGGTCGAGCTGCACGCCGAACTCGCGGGCCATGAAGGCCGCGGCCGCCTCCTTGTAGACGGCGATGCCGTTGTCGGCGTAGCCGCGGTTCTCGGGCCGGTCGATCTCCCGGCGCATCACGGCCCGCACGCTCTCCGGCGCCATCTCGTCGTTCTCGCCGATGCCGAAATCGAGCATCCGCCGCTCCGGGTGCGCGGCGAGCGCCTGCCGCTTGGCCCGCTTGATCAGCTCGAACTTGTAGATCTCTGTGCCCTTGCCGTAGCCGGCGCCCCCGATCCGTTGGGCGAAACGATCCTGGAACCAGGGGTCGACGGGCGATGAGGCGGTCGTGGCCATGGGCTCTTTGGGGGGGTGTCGGGCGGGCATCAAGCGGAAAAACCGCCGCCACGATACCGGCTTTTTCCCGGCTTTCCAAGCAAGTTGATTCCGCCCCGGCCCGAGAGTGCAGTGGAGGGTTCAGGAGCCACACCATGCCTTCCCGCGCCACCCCCGCCCACGTCCATGGCCCGTTCGACGGCGACTTCGACCCCTTCGAGGAGGACGAGGATCCCGGCGTGCTGATCACGTTCGGCTGACGGTCGGGATCACTCGTGGTTGCCGAGCCAGGAATCCAGCGTCCGCTCGAGCGTGCCGTCCTCGCGCATCTGCAGGATCGCGGCATTGAGCGGCTCGCGGAGCGGGCTGCCGGTGGGCAGACCGAAGCCGTAGTCGAACGAATCGAACACCGGCCCCACGAGCCGCAAAACGCCGCGGCCCTGCCGGTTCACCAACGCCATCAACTGATGGTTCTCGCCGACCACGGCCTCGACCATGCCCAGGGCGAGGGCGTCCAAGGCGTCGTCGACATTGCCGAACTCCCGGACGATGCCCCCACGCTGCCGCACCGACTGAATCGTGACGGTCCCTTCCTGGCAGCCCACGGCACGGCCCGCCAGATCCCGGGGCCCGTGAATCGTGCCCGTCACCCGCTCGGCCGTGAGCGTGGCGGTGAGCACGCTCGTGAACGCCGCCAGCAGCACGATGCCCCCGATCATCCAGCTGAAGGCCAGCACCCGCCCCCAGGCACTGTCGACGTGCTTGTCGTCACAGCCCCCGGTGATGATCGTCGATGCGATCCACCACAGCGCCTCGCCGACGCCCCGTGGATAGTCGGGCGGGAACGACCGCGGGTTGGCCTGCCGCTCGAACCACCAGAGCACGTGGCCGGACGCGACCGCGAACGCCGCGACGATGGCGAGCAACTGCACCAGCTGCCAGGAGACCAACGACCCGAGGGCCCCGAGAAACCCCGTGTCGGTTCGCTGCCGCACGGCGACCCGCAATCCCGAATGCACGATGGGGTGTGTGAGATCGACCACCCGCTCGCGGGCCTCGGTGATCGCCAGCGGCCCGAGCGCCACGTCCACGTCGCTGCCCGTCCGGACCGAGTCGAGGAGTTGGACGAAGGTGTTGACGCGCACAAACTCCGTGGTCGCGCCGAGCCGGTCCGCGAGCTCATCCCAGACGTCGACGATCACGCCCGTGGGCTTCGGCCCGCGCCATTCGAGCACCGTGGCCACGGGCATGGCCGCCACGCGGAGTTTCTGCCCGGTGACGGGCGGAGCCGCCTCCGGCGCGGCTGCCGCCGCCACGGCCCCCAGCACGAGCCCGCCGAACGTGAGGATCACGGCTATCGCCAGTCGCACCGCGGGCATCGCACCTATTCTCTCCGCTGTCATTCGCTCGCTGCCACGGCCGCGCCGCGGGTCACGGTCCAGATGACGGCCAGCGCAGCAGCGAGGCATCCTACTGCACCGGCGATGATGGCGCCCGGGAGCCCGGCCAGGGTGGCGTCCGGCTGCGACGGGCCACCGACGGCAAGCGCATAAACCGCCAGCGGCACGCTGTTGTGGACCAGATGCGCGAGAATCGCCGGCAGGATGCTGCCGCTGCGAAGCGTCAGCCAGCCAAGCAGCAGGCCGAGCACGAACGTCTGCGGCATCCGCTCCGGGAGCAGATGCAAGGCCGCGAAGCCGGCGGCCTGCCCGACGACGGCCGCGGCGGCCCGACCGGCCGCCGGCCGCTGGCCGGCGAACGCCGCCAGCATCCAGCCGCGAAACAGCAACTCCTCGCCCACCGCCGGCAGCACGGCGATCAGCAGCCACGACGCCCACCAGGGCACAGTGCTGAACAGTTCCACAAGCCGCTCCGAGAGCTGACGGGCCTCAGGCGACAGGTGCGTGCCCCGCACCGCCAGAAACGCGGCCGCACCGACCACGAACAGGCAGCCACCACAGACCGCCGCGGCGGCCAGGCAAACGCTGCCCCGGGCCGCCGCACCCGTGGGCCATCGCAGGCGGAACGTCGCCGCGCGGTCGACCCGCTGCCACCAGGCCAACAACGCCAGCGGCAGCAGGGTCGCCGCTCCCTGTTGAATCGGCAGCGCCCGTGCCAGATCGGCGGGCGCCAGCCCCTGGGCGTACCACAGGCCGGCAAGTCCGCACGCCGCCGCCGCCATGCCCTGCGCAGGCGTGGGCAGGAGCCGCCTGGCGGGCCGCCAGCGGCGGGTCGTGGCCAGTTCGGGACCGCGAAACAGCATCTCCTCGTCTTGGACCGCAGCGGTCGCCACCCGCAGCAGCAGCCAGGAGACCAGCCCACTCGCCGCCAACGAGATCCCCAGCCCCATCCCGGCCCGCCGCGCCCGCTCCGCCGGGGCCACCGCGGGCAGCCCGTCTTCGAGCACGGCCTTGGCGACCGCCACCTGGCCGGCGAAAGGCACCGCCGCCAGCGATGTCGAAGACAGCCCCGGCACGAGCGCGGAGCCGGCGAGCGCACTGACCAGGAGGATCACGGGCGTGAGCGTGTTTTGCGCCTCCTTCACGCTCTTCGAAGCGGCCGTCACCGCCAGGCACAGCGCCGCCGCGACGGCCGCCAGGCCCACGTAGCCGATGCAGGCCACCGCCGCACAGGCGGCGACGACCGTCGGCCCGAAGCCGAGCCGGCCGCCATCCGGGAACCAGCGCAGCAGCACGCTCGCAGTCAGCGCGATCGAGATCGCGTTCATCACCAGCGTCGCCAGCGTCACCGCGAAGACCGCGAGAAACTTGCCGAACACGATGTCACCCGGACGGCAGGGCGCGATGAGGAGCGTCTCGATCGTGCCCCGCTCCTTTTCGCCGGCGATGGCGTCGATGGCCGGATAGAAGGCACCGGTCGCGGTGAGCAGCGCCAGCAGCACGAGCACGGCGCCGACCGCGGTCGGCACGACGCCCCGGGTCGCTGCGTGCACGGCCGGGCCACCGTCGAGGAAGTCCACGGCCAGCGGCGCCAGCGTGGTCGGCGCGAGCCCCGCCGCGGCCACACGCCGACTCCGCGCCGCATCGGCGACGGCCCGCATGACGGCCAGAAAGTGCTCGCGCACCCGGAACTCGACCGGCCGCACGGCGGAAATCCGCGCGTCGAGCCGCACCGTGTCCGTGCCGTCGAGATCCCGCACCGTCCCCGGGCCGACATGCAGCCAGACGTCGGCCCGTGCCGCATCGAGCCAGCCCGCGGCTTCCTGCGCGGGGATCACCTCCACCCGGACCGTGGCGGGCCAGCCCGCGGGCGGCACGGCGGCCGTGGCCGCCACCGCCTCGCGCACGCGACCGGCGAACGACTCGGCGTCGGCCCCCGAGACCGCCAGCGTCAGCCGCCGCGGCGCCTGCCGCGCCTCGAGATCCGACAGCGCGGTCCGCACCCCGAGCATGCTCGACAGTGCCAGCACCGGGTACATCGCCATCGGCATCAGCAGCGTGATGAACAGCGTCCGCCGGTCGCGGACGAACTCCAGCAGGTCGCGGCGGGCGACGGCGAACGCCGCCCGCAGGCCGGCACCGGCGGCGTTTCCCGGATCGGTCATGCGGCTCCCCCGGCGGTCGTGCCCGCCGCGACGGCGGCGAAGAACGCCTCCTCCAGGCCGCCGGGCCGGCCGGCGACGAGGGCGTCACGGCTGCCTGCGGCCACGACCCGGCCCGCATGAATGACCACGAAGCGGTCGCAGCGGCGCTCGATCTCGTGGAGCCGATGGGTGGAGAGCAGGATCGCCCGGCCCGTGCGCCGCAGCTGCGCCAGGAAGTCGAGCAGGTCCCGCGAGCCGAGGATGTCCAGCGCGCTGGTCGGCTCATCGAGCACCAGCGCCGGCGGATCGTGAACCAGGGCCCGGGCCAGCGACGTCCTCTGCCGCTGCCCCGACGACAGCCGGCCGCAGGGCCGGTCCGCGCACGACCGCAGGTCGAGCACGTCCACGAGGAGGCCGATCCGCGCCTCCAGCCGCTCCGCATCGAGGCCATGGAGCCGGCCGTAGGAGCGGAGCACTTCCACGGGCGTGAGGCGATCGGGCACGCCCGTCGTGGCCGAAACGTAGCCGAGCAGGCGGCGGGCGGCCAGCGGGTCGGTGCGGACGTCGCGACCGCCGATCCGCGCGGTGCCCGACGTCGGGGCCAGAAGCGTGGCCAGCACCCGCATGGTCGTCGTCTTGCCGGCGCCGTTGGCACCGAGCAGCCCCACGATCTCGCCGGGGCGGACGAGCAGCGACACGCCATCCACCGCCCGAACAACCTCGCCGTCGCCGGCCCGGAAGTGCTTCACGAGCTCGACGACCTCGATCACGACACGGCTCCTCCGCCGGCCCGCGCGGTCACTGGTCCATGACCTCGGATTCCTTCACCTTCGCCAGGTCGCCCACCTTGGCCTCGTACTTCTTGGTGAGCTCCTGGACTTCCTCCTTGCAGGATTCGCAGTCGTCCTCGGTGAGCTCGCCATCGGCCTGCTCCGTGTCGGCAGCCTTGTTGGCATCACGCCGGACGTTACGGATCGCGACGCGGGCCTCCTCGGCGAGCTCCTTGATCCGCGCCGTCATCTTCTTGCGCACGTCGGTGGAGAGCGGCGGAATCACGATCCGGATCACGCGGCCGTCGCTCTGCGGATTGAAGCCGAGGTCGGCGGTCTGCAGCGCCTTTTCGATGTCTTTGATGGTGCCCGGGTCGAAGGGACGGACGACGATCTGGTTCGGCTCCGGCGCACCCACGCTCGCCAGCGCCTTGATGGGCGTGGGGGATCCGTAGACCTCGACCCGCAGCGAGTCGACGAGACCGGGGTTCGCGCGGCCGGTGCGGATGCCGGTGAGGGCGTGACGGAACACGTCCGCGGCCTTTTCCATGCGTTCCTCGGCGTCGAGCAGGATGTCGTCGGCTGGCATCGGGAGGGTTTCCTGGGCGGGGCGGGGTGGGGCCGCATGACGGCGGCCGGCGTGCCGCGATTCTGGCACGCGCCACGGCCCCCCGGCAAGCAGGGCCGACGGACGGTCACCTGCCGTCGTCGCCCGCATCGTCACCGGCCGGCGGACATGCCTGCCTCACCCGGGCGTTCAAGCCGGCCCGGCAGCCGGCTGTCCGTCGCGCCGCGGCCCCACGAACGTGCCAAGCCGCTCGCCGGCGACCGCCCGCTCGATGTTGCCCTCGCGGCGGTAGTTGAAGACGAGGATCGGCATCCCGTGCTCCATGCACTGCGAGATCGCCGTCGCGTCCATGACCCGCAGATTCTGCTCGCGGACCTGCTGGTAGGTGAGGTCGCGGTACAGCATGGCGTGCGGATTCTTCTCCGGGTCGTCGGAGTAGACGCCGTCGACCCGCGTCGCCTTCATGAGGATGTCGGCCCCGAGTTCGAGCGCCCGCTGTGCGGCGGCGGTGTCGGTGGTGACGTAGGGGCTGCCGGTGCCGGCGGCCAGGATCACGATCCGTCCCTTCTCCAGATGCCGGCGGGCCCGACGACGGATGTAGGGCTCCGCCACCCCGTCCATGCGGATCGCCGTCATCAGCCGCGTCTGTGCCCCGAGGCTCTCCAGCGCGTCCTGCAACGCCAGTCCATTGATCACCGTCGCGAGCATACCCATGGAATGGGCCGTCGCCTCCTGGATCGCCGTGTTGCCGGCCGTGAACGAGCCGCCGCGGAGGATGTTGCCACCGCCGATGACGATCGCCAACTCGGTGCCCTTGGCCGCCGCCTGCACGGTCTGGCGGGCGATGTGGACGACCTCCTCCATGGAGATCCCGCGCTCGCCTGCCCGGGCGAAGCTCTCGCCCGACAGCTTGAGGAGCACGCGGCGATAGGGATTCTTGTCCATCACGAAACCGGGCGTCAGCCTGTGGGCCGGGCCCGGGCCATCCAGCCGGGGGTCGGAACCTTCAGCGGCCGCAGGTCCGCTGCAACGGGCGGCAAGGACGCCGCATCCTCACACGGCGCCACCCAATTTCCAGTTCTCCACGGCCTTGACCTCCAGGCCCGCGGCCTTGGCCAACTGCCCGACCGTCTGCTTGTCGTCCTTCACGAACGGCTGCTCCAGGAGCACGCACTGGCTGAAGAAGTTCCGCAGCCGGCCCTCGATCATCTTGGCGATGATGTTCTCCGGCTTGCCCTCCTTGCGGGCCGCCTCCGAGAGGATTTCCCGCTCCTTCTCCACGACGGCCGGGTCCAGGTCTTCCTTGCGGATCGCCTGCGGCGCCAGGGCCACGACGTGCATGGCGATGTCTTTGGCCACCTCGGCGGCATTCGCGGCGCCGACGTTGCCCGCGATCTCGACGAGCGCCGCCTTGGAGCCGTCATGATGGGCGTAGCCGCCACAGGCCGCATCGACCCGCTTGATCCGCGACAGCTCGAAGACTTCCCGCATCCGGTTGAAGAGGTCGTCCTTGAGTTCGCCGAGCGTCTTGCCGGGATGAGCCTGGCTCTTCTGGGCCATCAGCTCCTCGGGGGTCTTCGCCCCGGGGCCGAGGGCCAAGGTCTTGGCGATGTCGTTGGCGAGATCCTTGAAGTCGGGGCTGCCGGCCACCGGCGGGCTTTCGCACTTGAACTCGATGATCGTCCCGACGCCCTTGGCGGCGTCTGTGTACACGGCCAGTCGGCCGCAGGAGGTCTCGCGGTCAGCCCGCATCGACTGCGTCTTCACGCCCTGCTTGCGGAGCCATTCCACCGCCTGCTCGGTGTTGCCGCCGCACTCCTGGAGCGCCTTCTTGCACTCCATCATCGGCAGGCCCGTCTTCTCGCGCAGCGCCATGACGGCCGCGGCGGTGATCTCAGCCATGATTCAACTCCTCACGAAAAAGGGCGTCAAAATGAAAGCGAGCGACCGAGCCCGCGGCTGCGCAGTCCCGAATGTGGCGGCGTGCGGAGGTGCGACCGTCGTCGCACCTCGTCAGGCCTTCGGCTTGGGCACGGACCGCTTGGCGACCATCGGCCGGGCCTTGGGCTTCGGCTTGCCCTCGGCACCCTCGCCGCCTTCGGAGCCCTCGGCGGCCGCCTGCTTCTCCACGGCGGTCTCCGCCTTGCCCTCCAGGATCGCATCGGCGAGCCGGGCGGCGACGAGTTCGATCGAGCGGATCGAGTCGTCGTTGCCTGGGATTGGCAGATCGACCAGGTCCGGGTCGCAGTCGGTGTCGATCAGAGCGACGGTCGTGATGCCCATCTTCCGGGCCTCGTTGATGGCGTTCTTCTCCTTCTTGGGATCGAACACCACGAGGCACTCCGGCAGCCGGGACAGCGTGCGGATGCCACCGAGGTTCCGCAGCATCTTGCGGTGCTCGCGGCGGAGCGAGGACTGCATCTTCTTCGAGTAGGCGCCAAACGCTTCCGACGGGATCAGAACCTCGAGCTCCTCGAGGCGGGCCAGACGGTTGCGGATCGTGCGGAAGTTGGTGAGCGTGCCGCCCAGCCAGCGGTCGCTGACATACGGCATGCCGCAACGGCCGGCCTCGCGGGCGATCGCCTCGGCCCCCTGCCGCTTAGTGCCCACGAAGAGCACGAGGCTCCCGGTCGAGGCGACCTGCTTGAGGTACTTCCGCGCCCGGAGGAGACCGCGGATCGTCTCGCGGACGTCGATGATGTGGATGAGGTTCTTGCGGCCATGGATGTAGGGCCGCATCTTGGGGTTCCAGCGGCTGGCACGATGGCCAAAGTGGACACCCGCTTCAATCAGTTCCTGGGCCAGGACGTTCGACACGCGTTCACGCTCTCTCGGGGGGGCTGAATATGGGACCGCAAACTATCGGCTTTTTTGGGCCGCTGTCAACGCATGCCTGGGGCGACCGGGGTTACCGGCACGGACGGAACCCGCCGGCCCCGGCCATGGGGCGGCGAGGCTTGAATCCCCCCGCAGCCGCGAACTAGACTCCGTCGCTCCGCTTTTTCGCCGCTTCCGCGGCGTTTTCACGGCGGTTTCCCGCCCGGGCCCCCCCTGTCACATGCGTCACGTCATCTCGGCCACCGTCCAGAACGTCCCCGGGGTGCTCGCGCACGTTTCCGGCATGCTCGCCTCCCGGGGCTACAACATCGACAGCCTCGCCGTCGGCGAGACCGAAGACCGCGGATTTTCCCGGATGACCTTCGTGCTCCGGGGCGACGATCGCGTGCTCGACCAGGTGCGGCGGCAACTGGAGAAGATCGTCACCGTCGTCCGCGTCGACGACATCAGCTCCCGCAATTACGTGGAGCGCGATCTGATGCTCATCAAGGTCGCGGCGGTCGCCGGCCCGGCCCGCACCGAGGTCAAAGAACTCGCGGAGATCTTCCGCGGGCGGATCGTCGACGTGGCCGCCGACAGCGTGATCGTGGAGATCTCCGGCACCGAGAAGAAGATCGAGGGCTTCATCGAGCTGATGCGGCCCCGCGGCATCCTCGAGCTCGTCCGCACTGGCCGGGTGGCCATGGTCCGCGGGAGCCCGGTGACCCGCGAGCTGACCGAAGCAGGCGACGGCGCCCGCCCGGCCGACTCGTCCCCCGCCCGCGAATCGCTCGCCTGACCATTCCCATACCCTGTCCCGTCCCGATCCTTTCTTCTCCCGGAGTTTCCCGTGCCCGCGACGATCTACTACGACGCCGATGCCGACCTCAAGGCCCTCGAGGGCAAGACCATCGCGATCATCGGCTATGGCAGCCAGGGCCACGCCCAGGCCCAGAACCTGCGCGACAGCGGTCTGAAGGTCGTCGTGGCCCAGCGTCCGGGCGGCCCCAACTACGAGCTCGCCAAGAGCCACGGCTTCGAGCCGCTGTCGGTCGAGGATGCCGTCAAGCAGGCTGACGTGGTCAACATCCTTCTCCCCGACGAGCTCCAGGGCGACGTCTACCGCACCGCCATCAAGCCCAACCTGAAGAAGGGCGCGATCCTGATGGCGAGCCACGGCTTCAACTTCCACTTCGGCCAGGTGGAGCCGCCGGCCGGCCACGACATTCTCCTCGTGGCGCCCAAAGGCCCGGGCCACCTCGTCCGCAGCGAGTATGTGAAGGGGCAGCGAGTATGTGAAGGGGGGAGGCGTGCCCTGTCTGATCGCGCTGGGTCCCAACGCGAGCCCAGAAGCCAAGAAGATCGGCCTCGCCTACGCCAAGGGGATCGGCGGCACCCGCGGCGGCGTCATCGAGACCACGATCGCGGAGGAAACGGAAACCGACCTGTTCGGCGAGCAGGCAGTGCTGTGCGGCGGCGTCTCGGAGCTCATCAAGGCGGGCTTCGACACGCTGGTCGAGGCCGGGTACCAGCCCGAGATGGCCTACTTCGAGTGCCTCCACGAGATGAAGCTGATCGTGGACCTCCTCTATCAGGGCGGCCTGGAGTACATGCGGTACAGCGTGTCGAACACGGCCGAGTACGGCGACTACACCCGCGGCAAGCGGATCATCACGGCCGAGACCCGGGCGGAGATGAAGAAGATCCTCGAGGAGATCCGCTCCGGCGAGTTCGCCCGCGACTGGATCCTGGAAAACCGGGCCGGAGCGGCGATGTTCAAGAGCACCCGCCGCCGTGAGCGGGAGCACAAGCTCACGGAAACCGGCCGCCGGCTCCGCAAGATGATGAAGTGGATCGACGCGAAGGAGACGTGATCCGTGACGCCCGAAGAATACGAGGCCCGCAGCCTCTATGAGCGGCTCCAGCCGGGCGACCGGGTGGAGGTGATGCACGGCGTGACCGTCGGCTCGAGCGCCAAGTGGAGCACGACGACGGTGGGCAAGGTGCTGCGCCGCGAGCGCCGTCGCCACGGCCTCCACTTTCGCCGCAACGCCGACGACAAGGTGTACAGCGACGTCCTCATCCTGGCCCGCGACGACGGCGAACTCACCACGGTGACGATGGACGAGTTCACGCGGCTGCGGAAGGTCTAGCTGTCCGTGGACAAAGCCTCCATGGCCTTTGTCCACTTGGCCGACCGGTGGAAACGCCGAGGGTTTTTTGCGGAAGCGGCGTGCAGACCCAAGAAGCCCCGGGTGGCAACCCGGGGACTCCGGGAATGAACGCCGCCCACCCTTCCATGCCGCACGACGGCCGCATGACGGTACGCACTGCACCCGCTGCAAAACCGGCACCGTCGGCGGAGACCGCCGCTACAGGTGATTGACGATCTCGATCATCGCCGCCACGTCGGCCGCCGACACCACGGTCGAGCGCCGCGTGGCGACGGCGACGCACGCATCGCGAAGCAGCATGGCGTCGAGAGCGGCGAGGCCCCGAAAGCGGCGCACGGTCGCCGGGCCCCGCTCGCGGGCCCGCGTTGCCAGCAGGCCGAGTTCCGGCTCGGAAAACGCCAGTTGCGGCGGGCCATCCGCCACCACCTCGCCCCACGGCGGCCGCACGATCTCGATCCGCCCCGCATCGAGCAGGGGCCGCAGCCAGCGGTGGAAGAAGAGCAGCACGAGAAAGCCGCAGTGGATGCCGTCGGCGTCGGGATCGGTGAGCACCAGCACCCGCTGGTAACGCATGCGGCGCAGGTCGCACTGGGCCGCGCACTCGACGTCCAAGGCTGCGACGAGCGGACCGAAAAACGGGTGGGCCAACACCTTGTCACGCGACGCCCGGGCCGCGTTGAGAGGCTTGCCCTGCATGGGGAGCACGGCCTGGGTGACGGGGTCGCGGACCCGGGCCACGGAGGCGGCCGCCGAATCCCCCTCGACGACGAACAGTTCCGCGCCGGAGCCGGGCCCATGCGCACCGCAGTCGATGAGTTTCGCGACCGCCCCATATCGGTCTGACGATGCCCGATTCATGGGCGCCTCACGGCACCCGTCAGCCGACGCGGGCGATTACGCACTTGAGATACTCGCCCTCCAGGCAGCTGGCGCTGACCGGATGGTCGGGGGCCGCGCCGCGGCACTCCAGGATCTGCAGCGAACGGCGAGCCCGCTGGGCCACGCCGCCGAGCATCTGCAGGAAGTCCTCGCGCGACACCGACCCCGAGCAGGAGCAGGTCACGAGGATGCCGCCGGGCTCCAGCATGTCGATGGCCACGCGGTTGATGCGGTGGTAGGCCCGCAGGGCGTCGTCGAGGGCCGCCCGGCTGCGGGCGAACTTCGGCGGGTCGAGCACCACCATGCCGAACCGCTCGCCGGCCTCCCGCAGGGCATCGAGCTTCTCGAAGGCGTCGGCCGTCTCCACGGTCACGTTCGCCGCGCCGTTCAAATCGGCGTTGGCCTTCGCGAGGGCCGCGGCCTTGGCGCTGGAGTCCACCGCCAGCACGCCGCGGGCGCCGCCGGCCACGGCCGCCGCGACGGCGAAGCCGCCGGAATAGCAGAACATGTCGAGCACGCGGCGGCCGCGGGCAAAGCGGGCCGCGGCATGACGATTGTCGCGTTGGTCGAGGTAGTAGCCCGTCTTCTGCCCGGCCGTGAGATCGACGCCGAACTTCAGCCCGTGCTCGGTCACAAAGATCGGGCCGCTCGGCGCCGCGCCGCGGATCACCCGGTCCGGCAGCTGCAGGCCCTCCAGCTTGGAGAGCCCGCGTTCGGCGCCGCGGAGGAGAATGCCGCGGGGCCCGACGAGGTCCATCAGCTGGTCGGCCAGGGTTTCCAGCCGCAAGGCCATCGCCAGCGCCGTCACCTGCACGGCGAGATAGTCGCCGTAGCGATCCACGATCAGGCCCGAGAGGTCGTCCCCCTCGCTGTTCACGAGCCGGGCCGCGCCGGCGCGGTCGTCGAGCCCCAGGGTCCGCCGCAGGGCGACGGCCGCCTCGAGCCGGGTCCGCCACAGGGCGTCGTCGAGCTTCACGGCCGGATCGAAGGCGTAGAGCCGGACCCGCAGCCGGCTGGCCGCGTTCCACAGGCCGCGGGCCACGAACGTGCCGTCGTGCGTGGCGAGATCCACGACGTCCCCATCGGCGGGGCTGCCCTCCACCCGGAGCACGGCCGAATCGAGCACCCAGGGATGCCGGCCGAAGAACGGCCGGGCCCGCTTGGGCTTGAGGAGCACCGTGGCCGTCGGCAGGCCGGCAGCGTCGGGCAACGTGTTCATGCTAGGCATCTGTGTTCCGGACAGGGAGGCGAGCGGGTCGGCGTGAGGATCGCGAGCGTGGCGGACCTTCGCCAGCGAGCGAACTCATGCCGCCCGCGAGCCGGCGATACACCAAAGTCGAATGCGATCGAGGCATCTGTGTTCCGGACAGGGAGGCGAGCGGGTCGGCGTGAGGATCGCGAGCGTGGCGGACCTTCGCCAGCGAGCGAACTCATGCCGCCCGCGAGCCGGGTTGAGCCAATAACGACCTAGGCATGCACGACCTGCTTCGCCTGCCCCGGCACGACGTGGGGCGACGGCAGGGCGTCGCTGCCGGGATCAGTCTTCACCCGGCGGCGGCCCTCGCGGTCGGCCTTCTTCCGCTCGATCCGCAGCACGCTCCAGCTGAACACGGCCCCCAACGGTCCGGAGAGCAACGCCGGCATGAGCACGAGGTTTCCGACCAGGGCGATCGTCAGCATGGAGAGCATCATGTAGCCGAATCGCTGCGTCGGGCCGAACGGCGAGAGCGAGAACACCGACAGGCCGATGCCGATCACGCCCCAGCTCTGGTACATCGCCCGGGCGCAGCCCTTGTAGGCGAGCATCGTGGCCTGCTTGCGGCCGCGACGATGATCGCGAAGTCCCAGATGAAGCCGATCTTGAGACCGTCGAGCAGCGAGTGCTGGGCCTTGTAGACCAGCGGCACGAGGCCCGTGTAGTCGACGGTCACGCCCTGCACGCCGGCGGCGGTGAGCCGCTCCAGGATCGGATTGATCTTCTTCTGCAGATCGGCCTTGAAGAGCGCGTAATCGACTTCCTTGACGGCGCTGACGCGGGCGCTGATCCGCCACAGTTCCTGCGTCCGCTCGCGACCGTCCGTGACGACCTGCGCCTCGCGGAGATAGTCGCCGGCGAGGAACTCTTCGCGATGGGCCATGAGCCGGCGGTTGAGCACGTCGCGGCGGGTGCTCTTGCCGATGCCGAAGGCCCGCACGGCCGCCCCGCCCATGCCGCTGCCCGAGGTGCCGGCGTCGAGGCTGCGGCCGAAGGTCACGGTGGAGAGCGAACTGCCCACTTCGTCGAGCCCGCCGATCTCCCGCTGGATCTCACCGACGAGCTCCATCCGCTCCAGGAAATTGAGGTCGCAGTCGCCGGCGACCACCTCGGCCTTCCTGGTGGCCGGCAGGCCGTCGATCCGCACCAGGATCTCCATCGGGACCAGCGGCCCGAGGTTCTTCTCCAGCCACTTGTAGTCCTCGCGGATCCGGGCCTTCGGGGAGAAGAGCCGCATCAGCTGCACGCTGCTCTCTACGTGCGTCATGCCGTAGGCCACGCCCGCCATGACCAGCAGACAGGCGGTGGCCACGAGGCCATTGTGTTTCGTGATCCACTGCCCCACCCGCCACCAGGGGCTTTCCTCGATCGGCCGCCAGTTGGGGTCGGCCTCCTCGCCGCCGGCGGCCGCGCCGATCTTGAGCTTCGGTGGAAACAGCTCCAGCGCAGCCGGCATGAAAGTCACGAGGATCAGAAAACTGGCCACGACTCCTGCCGCGGAGAAGATGCCGAACATCCGGATCGGCACCAGCTCGCTGACGGCCAGTGTGGCCAGGCCCACCGCCGTCGTGCCCGTGGCCAGCGTCAGCGGCAGCAGCGCGTGGTGGACCGCCCGCCCCGCGGCCCCCTCCTGCACGCCGGTCTCGGCGAGCTGGTCGCGGTAGTAGTTGGCCAGATGGATCGCCCCCGAGGTCGTGGCCACGTAGACCAGCGAGGGCATCGTCAGGAGGATGGCGTCCACGGGGTAGCCCGAGTACCAGACCACCGCCAGGCTGGCGAACATGCTGTACACGCCGGAGGCGATGACCATCGCCACGAGCGTCTTGCTCTTCAGGCTCCACCAGCTCACGAAGAAGCCGACGACCAGCGACAGCCCGAAGAGGATCGTGACGCTCGTCTGGCCGGCCTTGTCGATGGAAACGTTGTCCACCGGCGGGCCGCCCATGTGGAACGAGGCTTCGGGGATGCCGCACTCCCGGGCCGCCACGTCCTTGATCAGGTCGATCGCCCCGTGGAGGTTGGCCCGGGCGGTGTCGGCGAGAGTCAGAACCAGGCAGGTCTGTCGGGCCTGGAGGTCGTCGGCCGGGGAATGAGCCTCCACGCCGGCCGGCGGCGGGCCGATCAGGGCCCCGGTGAGCCTGGAAATCGCCTCCACCCGGTCGAGGTTCAGCGGTTCCTGGGTCATCTGCTCGACCGCCCGGGGGCCCGTCTGGGCCGCCCGGAAGTAGAGCGGCCGGTCGATCCGGGAGGCCTCCTCGGGGGGCGGGATCAGCTTCTTGGCCAGCATCTCCAGCCGCGGGTCGGCCATCGTGCAGCCGTCCCAGCTGACGAGGACGAACTCCTCACCGGCGAAGTTCTGGCGGAAAAACCGGTAGGTCTGGGTTTCGGGGTACTCGAGGGGCAGCCAGCCCTTCACGTCGTTGCGGTTGTTCCCCTTGGCCTTGATCGCCCCTACTACCACCAAGGGCAGCAGGAAGACCAGGACGGCCATGATCCCGACGCTATGACGCTGGTAGAAGTTTGGTCCGTGGTGCGACATCGAGGCCGTCCGAGGCTGTCCGCCGGGCCGTTTTCGCCGGTTCCGGACGGTCAACCCTACAGGTGTTCCGGGCGCCAGTCCATATCGTTTGCCCCGTCACGGGGGCGTTTTTTGGGCCTTTCCCATGCCGTAAGTGGTTTGCGGGGAGGAGTTTCCGCACACGGCACAACCTCTTTAGGCGGCACGAGCCGCCGCCGAGACCGGAAAATCAGCCGGAAGCCCGCTCGGAGGCTGCAAAACCGCAGTTTTTGTGGGATCCGTCGCAAAATGGCCGGGCCTGGGACTGCCCGCAGCGGCACAGGGCGACCGCCCGCTTGCCGACCGGCAGGGCGAACTCCCGCCCTTCGTGGTCGGTCACCCGGAGCCGCAGCCCATGGAAGGCTTCGCAGGCGGGCATTTCCACGACCAGGGGGCCGTGCTCCCGGCAGCGGATCGTGACGGCGTCGGGCGGCAGGATGACGAGCACAGCGGCCTTCGTGCCTTTGCCTGCCGGATCGCCTTGCCGGACGCTCCCCTCCGGCCCGCCCGGCCCGCCGCCACCGCCCAGCAAGCCGCCACCGCCCTCACCGAGGACGACGGCATTTTTAGCCTCGTCCCGGGCCATGGCTGCGCGGCTCGGACCGTCTGCCTTCCTGAGTTCGCCACCCTTTCCTTGAACTGCTTCGCCGTCATCCAGGCCGCCAGACCGGGCGTCTCGATCGGCCCCGCGCCTTCTCGCGAGGCCGTCGGACACCTCGAGGGCGGAGGCCAGCCTGGCGAGTGCCTCCGGCGGGCCGGAGAGCACGAGCCGATCGATCGGCGGGCCGCCAGTTCCCGCTGACTTTTCGGCGCGGGCTGCGAGCCGCTCCTGCACGAGCCTTTCAAGGCCGTCCGCCTGGGCCGCATCACCCGGTTTCCCGGGGTCGCTGGCCGACCACCGGGCCACCCCGCCACTCGACGCCACAAGCTCGTCGAGCCGGCGGCGGTCGGCGGCGGTACGAATCCGGTAGGTCACGGTGCGAACCTGCGGCTCCGCCGCGTCCAGCGACGCCATCGGAGTTCGCAACGCGGCCGGCGGCGGGGCCGCAGCCACAGTCGGCGCAGCCGCGGCGGCCACGGCGGCATCGGCCTTGTCGGCGGCTGCGACGTGGTCGAGCCAGATGTCCGTGACGGGGGCCTGCCGTTTCTGCTCCGCCGATTCCGGGTTCCGTTTCTCCCGCCGCCCGTCAACCGCCCGCTGGTCTTCGGCGAGCGCCACTTCGCGGTCGCCCGGCCCGACCGGCCGGTTGATCACGATCGCCGTGAGCAGGCCGGCCGCGAGCGCGCCGACGAAAACCATCCACGGCCAGCGGTGCCGCATCGGCTCGTCCGCCGGCTCCGCGGCACCAGCACGGGCCTCGGCGATCTCCTCCTCGAGCCGCTCACGCTCGATCCGCCGCCACTCGGCCTCCACCGCAGCATCGTCGTCGGCCGCCTCGCCGGCCCCATCGAGGGCCGCGAGCACGTCCTCCACGAAGCCGGCCGGGGGCGGCGACGCCGGCAGCGCCGCCAGCGCCTCGCGTTGCCGCCGCAGGTCGGCGACGATTCGCGCCAGTTCCGGCGACGCGGCCACGAGCCGCGCGATCTGCGCCGCTTCGGACTCGGTCAGCCGGCCGTCCAGCCACTCGCTCAGGCGCGGGTCGTCTGCGGACAGTGGCGGTTCGAAACGGGCTTCGTTCATGACTCTCCTCGGACGGCGGGCGCCAGCAGCCGCCGCAGTTCCAGCCGGCCCCGGTGCAGTCGGCTACGGACCGTGCCCAGGGGGATGTCGAGCGTCGCGGCGATCTCCTCGTAGCTGGTTCCCTGCATGTCGGAGAGGACGACGACCTCCCGGTAGCGGCCGTCGATCCGCTGGAGTGCCGCGGCGGCCTGGCGGGCGAGCTCCTCCTGCTCCAGCCGCGCGGAAACGTCCGCCCCGGTCGCCACCGGCACGAGCGCGGGCCGGCCGGCGGCCGGCGGCGCGTCGAGCGACGCCATGGGCCGACGCCGGCGGCCAGCCGCGGCCGCGTGGTTGCATGCGATCCGATGCAGCCACGTGGAGAAGGCGCTGCGCTGCTCGAACATCGCCAGTTTGCGGTACGCCGACACGAATGTCTCCTGGGCGAGGTCGCGGGCCTGCTCTCGGCAGCCCGTCAGCCGCTCGAGGAGCGCCAGGACGCGCGCCTGGTGCCGCTCCACGAGGGCCGCGAACGCCTGCCGGTCGCCGGCGACCGCCGCGGCCACGAGCGCAGCGTCGCCGGCGGCCCCGGCGGGTGCCGACGACGGCTGCGATTGGCTGGGGTGGCTGCCCACGTACGAACGCCCTGGAACGATTGGATGCGCGGCCGGAAAGAAAAGTTCCCGCCCGCTTTTCCCACCGGTTTTCCCCAATGTCGCCGCCCGGGGGACGGCCGTCAAAGGCCGTGCGGGCGGGGGCCTGCTGCGGCCCGCGCGGGCTATGTCGAGGAACTCCGCGGCTTTCTCGAGAGCATCCGCCCGCGGCCCGCCCAATGACTGGGGCGAACTCGTCCAGGCCCATGACCGGGATTACCTTATTGATCGGTTCCGAAATGCGTAACTTGAGGTAGACGCCCGTCCCATCCCGGAGAACCCTTTCATGCGACGATATGCCCGGCTCTGCGGTCTCCTGCTCGCCCTGACGACTGCCCATGCGGCCGACTCCACGCCCAAGGCGGAGATTCCCTCCCCCGGGGCCGACGGCTGGATCAGCCTCTTCAACGGCCGTGATCTCACCGGCTGGGAGGGCCTCCCCGGCTACTGGACGGTCACCGACGGGGCCATCCAGTGCGCGGAGACCAAGGAAAACTCCAAGCAGACGAACCTCATCCTCCTCTGCTCCAAAGACAACCCGGAGAAGTTCGCCAACTTCGAAATCCGCTACGGCCGGCGGGCGGGGGATCATGAGCAAGGTGGGCTTTCGGACCACCTGGAACGCCGATAACCAACGGAGCGAGGAACCGCTCGCCAAGACGGCCGCCGAGATCAAGGCCGCGATTCGCCCGGTGGGCGAATGGAACGACGCGGTGGTCGTGGCCGCCGGCAGGCGGATCACCTCCAGCATCAACGGCCATGTCACGACGGAACTCGTCGACGACAGCCCGAAGGCCTGCAAGGACGGTGTCATCGGCCTGCAGATGCACGGCGGCTGCACGATGACCCTGCAGTTCAAGGACATCGCGATCCGCTTCCTCGAAACCCCCTGACCGGACTGTCCGTGGCCAAAGCCATCCATGGCAATCCCGTTCGCCACGACAGGTGCTGCTTGAAGGCAGTGATTCCCAGCTCGCCTCTCCCTCTGAGAGAGGCCGGCCGGAGGCCGGGTGAGGGTGCGGATGAAGCTGCGCCATTCCTGCTCCCTCACCCCGGCCCTCTGCCGGCGGGAAGTCGGATGCGCTCTTTCCTTCGGGAACGGCGGCCGCATCTTGATGACCTTCTGTATGATGCTATGATGCTTTTATGAGGACAACGATCACGCTCGATCCGGACACGGAAGCGCTCCTGCGTCGCGAGATGGCCCGCACCCACGTGAACTTCAAGCGCGCAGTCAACGACGCCATTCGCCGCGGGCTCTCCGGAGGCCGTTCGGCCCCACGCGACGTCGTGCAGGTGCTGCCCTTCGCGTCGGACTACCAGCCCGGCGTCGACCGGCTGCGGCTCCAGCAACTGGCCGATGATCTTGAACTCGATGCCGCCGCGGCCCTCGCGAATCGGCGTTCATGATCATCCCCGATGCCAACCTGATCATCTACGCCCACAATCAGGCCGACCCGGACCACGCGACCGCCCTCGCCTGGTGGAAATCGTTGCTCGCCGGTGACGTCGATGTCGGTATCCCGATCGTTGTCGTCCTGGCGTTTCTCCGGCTGACCACCTCGCCCCGCATCCTGTCGAAGCCCCTCTCCGTGGAGGAGAGCGGCCGACGGGTCGAGACCTGGTTCGATGGGAGCCGCGTGAGACTGATCTCGCCGGGACAGGGCCATGTCGCCTCACTGCTGGCCTGCCTGCGGTCTGTCGGCGTGGGCGGTTCGCTCACAACCGACGCCCACATCGCTGCGCTGGCGATCGAATACCAGGCCGAGGTTCACACCTCCGACCTCGATTTTGGCCGGTTCCCGGGCGTGCGCTGGAAGAACCCGCTCCGCCGCTGACAGGAACGGCATGCGAAGCCCCGCGGGCTAGACGCAGCGAGCACTCCTCGAATGCAGGCAATTCACCAGGAACACGTGGCGTGCACAAGGCGGAGGCGAAATCTCCTCCCGTCCCCGAGCGCCGCCCAAAAACTGCAAAAGTCGAGCTGACGCCCCGCCAAGGAGCGGCTTGTGGGTGCCGTTCCGCCGGCCGCTACAGCGACTGCAGGTAGCCGACGAGATCCGCGAACTCCCGCGGGCTCAGCGAGCGATGCTGCCCGTCGGGCATCAGCGATTTCTTCTGCACGACCCGCTCGTCCACGTCCGCCTTCTTGACCCGCGTCTCGGCGTCGGGCATGACGATGCGGAGCGTGTCCTTCTCGTCCTTCACCAGGCCGCTGAAGACCCTGCCATCCTGCATCGTGGTCGTCTCGATCTCGAAACCGGTCTTGATGATCTTCGAGGGCTCGAGCACCGCCTCGATCAGGTAGTCGATCTTTTGGGTCTTGCCGATGCCGGCGAGCGGCGGCGCCCGCTCGGTGCCCTGCGAGCCGGCGGCATGGCACTTCACGCACCCGGTCCGCTCGAAGACCCGGCGGCCGAGGGCGTCGCCCGCCGGGGTCCGGGTGGCGGCCAGCGCGGCCGTGCGGAATGCGGCGTCGTCAGCGGTGATGGCCGCCGGATCGACCTGCGGCGCGATCGGCTTGTCGATCTTCAACGCCGCGGCCACCGCCGCCAGGTCGGCCCGCAACTCCGGCAGCCGCTTGACCAGCGCGGCCGCCGAATCCTGGAGGACCTGCGTCATCTTCGGGTTGCCGGCGAACTGCCGCCATGACCGCACGGCATCGGCCGCGATCAACGGATCGCCTTCGGCCAGCAGCCGGGCCCAGTCGTCGATCCGCGGCTCCGCCTCGACCGCCATGAGCGTGGTCAGATCCGCGAGCCGATCGGCGGGGGGACGCTTGTCCTGCGGATCGCCGACCCGCTTCCAGAGCGAATCGGCCAGGGACGCGGCCTTCGTGCCATGCAGCCTGGCGAGACGGTGCGCCGCCCCGCGAACATCGCCATTCCGGTCGCCGAGCATCCGCCCGATGGTCTGCAAGGCGAACGGTGAGAGTCCGTCGGTCTCCAGCAGTTCGAGAAGTGTGATCGCGTCCCGCGGCGACTTGATGGCGATTTCACCCTTCTCGGCGGCTTTGAGAAAACGCCGCACCGCCTCGCCATCGACCGCCTCGCCCGTCTTGGCCGTCATGGCACGGAGCACAAGCAACGCCCGGCCGGTGACAGTCGCGGGGAGATCGCTTCGCCGCACC
Source organism: Planctomycetaceae bacterium (assembly GCA_021300535.1). Taxonomy (GTDB): domain Bacteria; phylum Planctomycetota; class Planctomycetia; order Pirellulales; family UBA1268; genus QWPN01. The sequence continues at coordinate 35,936 of JAJTED010000012.1, forward strand.
AGGCTGCGCAGCCCTTCCAGCAACTCCGGAGATCCGTGCAGCTGCGCCAAATCGAGCAGCAGTTCCGGCTCGGTGGGCCCCGGATCCGCAAGCGACCTTCCCAGCACGGCTCGGCCGGCCGCGGCCCCCAGATCGATCGCGATCAGCCCCGCCAGCCGCAGGTTTGGGTCACCGTCGCGAACGAGGCTCGTCAACGTCGATTCGTCGATCACCGGCGCCAGGATCGACGCCGCCTCGTACCGCAGGTGGGCGTCGCTCGCAGCACCGGCCTTCAGCGCGGCGACCGCGGCCGCGGCCCGCTCCTCCGGCCGCACGCGGGCCCGGGCCGCGGCGACCCGCACGGCAGGATCGGCGTCGCCGGCGAGCTGACTGGCAACCGCGTCGGCCTTTTCGACGCCGTAGCGGCGGAGGAGGTTGATCGCCAGCCGCCGCACCCGCCAATCGCCATGCCTGACCCCGCTGTCGATGGCGGCCAAAGACTCGGGCGTGGCGATCTGCACGAGCGCCCACAGGGCGTTCGCCGCGCCGAGCGACTCCGCCGCGCCGGCCGCATGGGCCGCGAGCGCGGGAACGGCGTCGTTCCCTTGCGCCACGAGCGTCCGCGTCGCCTGCTGCCGGACCAGGTGATCGGGCGAGCCGAGGGCCGACACGGCATAGGCCCGGCCCTTCACGGCATCCTTCCATTCCGGGACATCGAGTCGATGCTGCACGACCGGCTTGTCGCCGCCCGTGTACCGCACCCGCCAGACCCGGCCGGTGAGATCGCTTTCGTCGTCTCGGCCGTACCAGTCGGCCACCAGCAGGCTGCCGTCCCGGTCGCAGAGCACGTGGCTGCAGCGGAAGTGCGGGTCGCGGCAGACGATGAACTCCTCCTGCGCCGCGATGTCGTTGCGGGCGTCTGGCACGAAGCGAAAGATCGTCCGATTCGCGCCGTTGAACCCGTGGCCGCCCCAGTTGTCCACCAGCAGGCTGCCCTGATACGCCGGGGGGAAGTTCGCCCCTGAGTACCGCATCAGTTGCGTGCACGCCCCGCGGGGCAGTTCGAAACACGGAGCGGCGAGCGGGTGCCGGCCGGCGAGCCACTCGGAGCCGACGCTGCGGTTCTTGAGATAGTAGTCGACGCCCTCGATGACGCGGATGAACCGGTTCGGGTTGCCCTCGCCGTTGGACAGTTGCCAGAGCTGGCCGAACGGGTCGTACTCGAACCCGTAGGGCACCCGCAGCCCGCTCACGAGCCGCTCCATCTTCGAGCCATCCGGCTTCATCCGCATGACGATGCCGTCATTGCTGCGGCCGGAGATCCGCTCCTTGTCGTCGGCCGTCCGCCGGATGTCGATCTGGTGATCGCCCACGCTCATGTACAGATCGTTCTCCGGTCCCCATTCCAGCACGAACATGCCGAACGGGTTCCAGGCCTTGTTCCTGTCGACGGCGATGGTCTGCCGGTTGACGCCGATCGGCTGATTGGCGGGTGCGCGGAGGAACGCGGCCACGTCTTTCGCGGCGGCCTCGTCCGCGGCTGCCGCCGGTGGAGCGGCCACCGCCGCCGCGGCCGCCAACCCGGAATCGTCGATGTCGAACCGATAGAGATAATTGTTCGCCGTGGCCCACAACTGATTGCCGCGGATCGCCATGCCCATCACCGGGTCGTCGAAGCCGTCGGCCACGAGGACGCGGCGGAAGCCCTTGCCGTCCGGCAGCGGATCGAGCCGCACGATCGGGTTCGGTGCCGCCCCCGCCAGCGGCGTGCCCTTGTCGCCGAAGCGATAGGTGTGGCTTTCGGAGACGTACAGCCGGCCCTGCTCGTCGAGGGCGATGCACACCGGGTTGATGATCGTGGGCTCGCTGACGACGAGTTCCACCGTGAACCCCTCGGGCACGGCGAAGTGCCCGATCTGCTCGTGGGCGGGAATGTAGCGATCGATCTTCACGGGGGGCGTTGCCGGCGCGGCGGCAGGTTGTTCGGCCCGAGCCGGCTGCGGTCCGCAGCAGACGCCACACACCGCCACGAGGGCCAACAGCCGGACACGATCACCATGCATGCCAAACTCCTCCTCAGAGAAATGCCCCGGGAACCGCCGCCGATCTCCTGAAAGCCTACCGCGGCACGGTGACCGCCGCCAGCGCGACCGGCACCGCGCGGATGCCGACCGCGGTCAGGCGTTTGCCTGACGTTCTTCTGCTCACCGGAGCACGACGGTCGGAGCCCGCCGCTCGCGCGTGCTCTCGAGACGGCCGTCAAAGGCCGTGCGGCCGGGGGCCTGCTGCGGCCCGCGCGGGGATGGGCTGGCGGGCGATCCACCACCACAGCGCAGCGGCGAGCAGGAGGAGCACCAGAGACACCAGCTGCGAGATCGACAGCGGCGTGCCGAATGCCGGCGGCTCGTCGATGCGGATCGCCTCGAGCAACAGCCGCGACAGCGGATGCAGCGTGAGCACCAGCGCGAAGACCTCGCCCGGCCGCCGGGCCAGGGGCGTGTAGGCGATCGCAAGGGCCGCGAGCAGCGCCGCGTCGATCGCGGCGTAGAGCTGCGCGGGATGCACGGGCAGGCTCCATGGCGGTGGCTGCCCGGCCGCGGCAGCCGGGAGCAGGCCGCGGGCGGCCTGGTCGAGCCACGGCGGACTCTCCGGCGGAAACCGCACGGCCCAGGGGAGGTCACATGCTCCGCCGTAGCAGCAGCCGTTCAAGAAGCAGCCCACGCGGCCGAGCGCCAGGCCGACAAGCAAGCCCGGCGCGATCACGTCGGCGAGTGGCAAGATCGGCAGCCCGCGGCGCCGCGCGAAGAGCCAGGCGGCGACGGCCGCAGTGGGGAGCGAGCCGAAGACGACGAGGCCGCCCTGGGCGATGTTGAGCACCTGCCCGAGCGATGCCGCCAGGCTGCGATCGGGCGGAAAGAACTGGTGGTAATACTCGATGACGTAAAACAGCCGCGCGCCCACGAGGCCCCAGAGGAAAACCTCCATGCCCAGCCCGAGGATCGTGTCGGCGTCGATGCCGATGCCGCGGCCGCGGCGCACCGAGAGCCAGATGCCGGCCGCCGCCGCCACGAGCAGCATCACGCCGTAGCCGCGGATCGGCACGCCCGCCCCGTCGTCGAGCGCCGGCAGGCCCCAGAGGATAAACGCGCCGGCCGCCGCCAGCGGCACGCCGAGGGTCGTGACCGCCCGCGTGAGTCCCTCGCGGGCGGCCGTCCATGCCAGGCCGCCGGCCCCGAGCACCGCCCACAGGGCGAGCAGGCACCCCCAGCCGAACAGCGGCAGCGAGCCGAGGTGTGCGGGAATGTGAAACAGCGTCGATTGCATCAGCCGTCTCCATCCGACCGTGGCGGCAGTGCGCGGTTGTCGATCAGCCGCGTCGTGCCCAGTCGGCCGGCGACGAGCGCCACCGCCGACCGCCCCGCGGTCGGCGATGCCAGCGACTCCGCATCGACGACCGTGGCATAGTCGATCGCCACGCCCGCGGCCAAGAGCGGCTCGCGCATGGCCGCCTCGATCGCCGCCACGTCGGCCCCGGCCTCCCAGGCAGCCGCGGCCCGCTCCAGGGCGGCATTCAACGCCGTGGCCCGCGCCCGCTCGGCAGCCGAGAGATAGGCGTTGCGGGAACTCATCGCCAGGCCGTCGGCCTCGCGCACCGTCGGGCAGACGACGATTGAAATCGGCAGGCCGAGATCGCGGACCATGCGCCTGACGACGAGCGTCTGCTGCCAATCCTTGGCGCCGAAGTAGGCGACATCGGCCGGCACCGCCAGCAACAGCCGGCAGACCACCGTGGCCACGCCGGAGAAGTGACCGGGCCGGATCGCCCCCTCGAATCCCCGGGCCGGCCCCTCGACGACGATCCGCGTGGCGTCCGCGGGCGGGTAGACGGCTGCGGCCTCGGGCGCGTAGACCCAGCGAACGCCGTGCGGCGCGAGCAGCGCCAGGTCGGCGGCGAGCGTCCGTGGATAGCGGGCAAAATCCTCCCCGGGGCCGAACTGTGTCGGATTGACGAAGATCGACACCGCGACGTCGTCGCACTCCCGCGCGGCCCGCTCCACGAGGCTCACATGCCCGGCATGCAGCGCGCCCATCGTGGGCACGAAACCGATCCGCCGGCCGGCCGCGCGGGCGGCCCCGACTGCCTGCCGCATGGCCGCGGGCGTGTCGATGAGCGGAATCGCCCCAGGCATCAGACCATCGCCTCGACGGCCGCGGTGGCCTCGGCCACGGCCCGCGTCAGATCGCACGCATCGACGGTGACCACCGCCTTGGGCGCGAGCGGACTCCGCGGCCCCGGGCCCCGCAGGCGGCGCACAAGACGCTCCTGGACCGCCGCGAGCGCCGCGGTCGTGGCCGCCGAGCCGCAGAGCGTGGCGGTGTGCGGCTGGTGATCGGCGAACCCGTCGCCGCCGGGGCTCATCCGCCGGGAGTGGCAGGTGATCCGCTCCTCGAGCACGTCGACGGGGGCGACAAGCAGGATGGCGACGTGGGGCACGGGCGCCTGCCGTGCCGCATGTTCGACCGCCGCATCGAGCCGCGCCGCGTCGGTCGGCGACAGTCCGCCAGCGGCCGCCGCAGCGACGGCGTCGAGGCAGTAGTCAATGACGGTGCCGTGCGGATCATCCGGCCACGTCGCCGCTGCGAGCGGCTCCACCCAGGCGGCGATCAGGTCGTGCCATGGCTCCACGCCCGCCGCCGGCAGGGGAATCGGCAATGGGCGGGGCGCGTGGATCACCCGGGCCAGCACCGCGTCACCGACGGCCGCGGCAACCTCGGCCGCGCCGCTGCCCGGCGCGCCTACCACCGCGACCAGCGGATGCGGAGCCGAGATGTTGTCGAGCAGCGTGCGCAGCGAGCAAGCAGCGAGCGGATGCGGGAAATCGGCGGCGATCTCGACCGCCGGCTCGAGCACGAACCGCCGCGTCGCCATCCGCGGATGGGGCACGGTGAGCGTCGTCTCATCGACAACGAGGTCGTCGTAGAGGAGCAGGTCGAGGTCGAGCGTCCGCTCCCCCCAGCGTTCCGTCCGCTCGCGGTGGAGGGTGTTTTCGACGGCGGCCAGGAGCCCGAGCACGTCGTGGGGGCCGAGGTCGGTCTCCAGAAGGCAGGCGCCGTTGAGATAGGGCGACTGGCCCACCGGGCCGCCCACCGGGCGGGTCTCACGATAGCGGCTCACGGCCAGCATCCGCACGCCCGGCATGAACCGCAGCAGTTCGACGGCGCGGTCGAGTTGTTCACGCCGTCGGCCGAGATTCGATCCGCACCCGACGAGGCATCGTGCCATGGTTGTTCCCGCGACCTTGAACGGAGCGGGACATTCTATCGGCGGCGGCACCACAGCCGGCAACTGCGTCGCCAGGACGCGGTGCGGGGCCGGAAAACGGGGGGGACATCCAGGCCACGACCAAGGTCGTCGACTGTCGATCCCTCAAGTCGTCGCCCCCCTTTGTGTCTTTCCGACTCCGCACCGATGCCTGCGATTCAACCCTGTCGGCCTTGCGCCGCGAACCCGCAGGGGCGAGTCTCGCGTGCCGTGTCGCTCGTGCTGCGGATCTCGTCACCGACCGATGGGGGTGATTCTGGGGAGCCGCTTCGGCTTGTCAAGGACGCGCGGGCATCGCCGCACCAGGCGGGGCTTCACGGTTGCGAACCGTGTCGCATGGACCCGCGAAAGCCGCGTGCCGTCAGCGCCAGCGACGCCAGCATTGCCGCGACTGGGAAAAAATGCTGTGCTTCTCCGCGGCGGAAACGGCAGGCCCTTCAATCCCGGAACGTTCATGAGCCGGTTTTTCGACGATCCGCACGAGGCCGGCGATGCAGCCGATCCGCCGGCATGGAGCGCCGACATCGGGCCGCTCGCCGCCGATGTCGAGCCGGCCGCCGCGAATGGTGGCGACGAGGCGGAGCGGGCGTCGCCGCCAGACTCATACTGGAGCCTCTCGCGCACACCGCTGACGAGTCTGGTGTTCGCCCTGCCACTCGTGCTGGCCTACGAGGGGGGCGTGCTCCTCTTGGGCCGCGGGTCGCCGCGCAACGGCGCCGACGTCTGGCTGCGGCAGCTGCTCGACGCCCTCGGTTTCGGGGCCTATTTCCTGCTCCCGGCACTCACGGTGCTGGGGCTGCTCGCCTGGCACCACGTCGAGCACGACCGCTGGCACTTCAGCCCCGCCGTGCTCGCGGGAATGGCCGCGGAATGCGTGCTCTGGGCCGCCACGCTCGTCGGCCTGGCCCGCCTCCAGGATCGCCTCTGGCCCTTGGCGGCGGCAGCCGGCTGGGACGGCGTTTTCGCCCGCCTGATCGGGTTCTGCGGGGCCGGTCTCTACGAGGAGGTGCTCTTCCGGCTGCTCCTCCTGCCCCTGCTGATCTGGCTCTGCGAGCGGCTCGGGGCGGGGCCCGTCACGGCGGCGATCGTCGGCCTCGTGACATCCAGTCTGCTGTTCAGCGCGGCCCACTATGTCGGCCCGCTGGGCGAGCACTTCGAACTCTACAGTTTCACGTTCCGCACGCTGGCAGGCATGTTCTTCGCGATCCTGTTCGTCGTCCGCGGCTTCGGCATCGCGGCCGGCACGCACGCGGTGTACGACGTGCTCGTGGGCCTCGTCTGACCGCGCGGTCCGTCGCGGGCGACGCCCTGCGATCTTGTCAAGGGTCGGCGCGGTTTTTTTGTGCGGTAGCGAGCGACGGTGTTTTCCCGTGGAACAGCGTCGGTCGTGGTCGGCTTGGTGGCTGCGCAGGCACCGCCTTATAATCGGCGTCGTAGGCGGGAGGTTCTTGGAAGACCGCGGTCGTTCCGTGGTCCATCGCGAGTTCCCGGAGTCGTTGCCATCGTGCTCTCGGTTCGCCCCAAGGTCACAGAGCTGGTCTTCCAGCTCTACGGCCGCGTGCTCCATCCGGAGCTGTTCGTGATCTGTGCGACGCGATCGGTCGATCGCGGCGGGTATGCGGCCACGATCGCGATCACCGAGGCCGGCCATCTGATCTCCTGGCGAAAGGACGGCCTGACGCTCACCGAGGTGGCCACGAGCCTCGCCCAGCCGCTCCCGCAGAGGCGGCGGCTGCTCTCGCACCGCATCGCCGGCGAGCGCAGCGACCGCCTGGAATGCCGGGGCGGCGCCGGCTATCAGACCTGCTTCCAGCTCGAGACCGTCGCGCAGGAGGTGTTCTGGTCGTTCCAACAGGAGCTCGTCGTCGAGGGGTCGAAGCGGGGGCTTCTGCACCGCTTCGAATCCGGCGGCCGGCTGGCCCTGGGCGGCCTGTCGTGGATCCACGTCGAGACCCGCCCCCGCAGCCTGCTGGTCCAGTCGTACCATACGTTTCCCGACGATCTGGCGATCGTGAAGAGCCAGTCGCTCTTCGAGTGCCCCTGACGCCCCATCTCTACCCTTGCGGTCCGCCATGCCCAAGTCCCAGGCCAGACCCGTCCCGCCCGGCGCCGCCACCCGACGGAGCCGCGTCCTGATCGCGGACGACAACGAGCCCAACCGCGAGCTGCTCGAGGTCTATCTCGCCGACATCGACTGCGAGATCGCCACGGCCGTGGACGGCGCCGACACGCTCGACAAGGTCGCGGCCTTCAAGCCCGACGTCATCCTCCTCGACGTCATGATGCCGAAGCTCTCGGGCTTCGAGGTCTGCCAGCGGCTCAAGTCCGACCCGGCGACGAGCCCGACGATGATCCTGATGGTGACGGCCCTCGGCGAGCTCGGCGACATCGAGCGGGCCGTGGACGCCGGCACCGACGACTTCCTCTCCAAGCCGGTGAACCGCGTCGAGCTCGTGAAGCGGGTGGAGAACATGCTCAAGCTCCGGCACGTCACCGACGAACTGGAGCGGCTGCGGAGCTACATCCGCACCATGGACGACGACCAGCCGCCGCGATGACCGCGGGCCTGGTGCTGCATGGATGACGGGACGATCTTCATGCCCGGAGTCCCCGGGTTGCCACCCGGGGCTTCTTGGGCGTGTTGCTCCCACAAAAAGCCCCCGGCGGAAGCCGGGGGACTCCGGGTCGCATGCCGTCCCGCGTGCCATGGGATGGGGGTGCGAACCAGGAAAGCAGATGCCGTCGTGCGGCATGGAAGGTCGAGCGGCCTTCATACCCGGAGTCCCCGGGTTGCCGCCCGGGGCTTGTTGGGTCTGTGACTGCCCCGCACCGTCACCGGGGCGCGAGGCCGACGTGCCCGAGCACGCGAACCGTCGCGGGCGAGCGATTGAGCACGTAGAAGTGGACGCCGGGCACGCCGGCGGCCATGAGTTCCTCCACCTGGCGAGCCGCGTAGGAAACCCCCGCCTCGAACTGGGCGGCCTCGTCGTCGCCGGCCGCCTCGAAGGGCCGCGTGAAGGCCTCCGGCAGCCGGGCCTTGCACAGTCCGGCGATCCGCCGGATCTGGGCGTAGTTGGTGACCGGCATCACGCCCGGCACGATCGGCGCCGTGATGCCGATCGCGGCGCAGCGGTCGCGAAACCGCAGGAAGTCGCCGTTGTCGTAGAAGAGCTGCGTGACGACGACATCGCCGCCGGCGTCGCACTTCCGCTTCAGGTTTTCGAGGTCGGCCGCGGGGCTGGCTGCCTCCTGATGCGTCTCGGGATACCCGGCCACGAGGATGTCGAACTCGGGAAACTCGCCGCGGATCAGGGCCACCAGTTCCGCCGCGTACTGCAGGCCGCCGGCCACGGGCCGGAATGACTGCTCGCCCTGCGGCGGGTCGCCGCGCAGCGCGACGATCGCCGCCACGCCCTGGTCGCGGGCCGCGGCCAGATAAGCCCGCAATTCGGCGACGGTGCTGCCGACGCAGGTGAGGTGGCTGGCCACGGGCACGCCATGCCGGCGGCGGACGCCGGCGACGATGTCGAGCGTCTTGCCGCGGGTCGAGCCGCCGGCGCCGTAGGTGCAGGTCACGAGCTGCGGCCCGTAGGCCATCAGTTCCTCGACCGTCCGCCACATCGTCGCCTCCGACTCTGCGGTCTTGGGCGGGAAGAGCTCGAACGACAGGCCGAAGCGACCGCTCCCGTAGGCTTCCTTGATCGACACGTGGTGTTTCCTTCGCGACTGCAGATTCCGAACCACCGGCGGCCGGCATTGTAAGCCGCTGCCCGCGACCCGGCACGGCGGTCCCGGTGCCGCCCCGATCAGGCGGCACCCGCCGGTGCCGCCAACGCCGCGAGCAGGTCACGGTCCGCCCGCTGCATCTCCAGGCCCCGGCGGGCCATCATCCGCTCGAGGATCGTGGCCGCCTGCTCGGCCGTGGCGCGACTCCCACCCGGGCCGCCCACGAGCATGTTGTGAAACGCAGGCACCGATTCCGGCGGATTGCCGCCGACCGTGGCGGCCACGCCGATGCGGGTTCCGCAGGCGAGCGACGTGTTGACGGCCGACTTCACGAAGTCGCCGACCAGCGCGCCGAGGAACTGCCGGCCCGTGTTGATCGTGACCCGACTGCCGTCGGGCAGCAGGTCGTGCAGCCGCACCGGGCCGTAGGTCACCTTCAGGTTGCCGGTGATCGTGCCCGCGGCGAGGTTCGTCCAACTGCCGATGTGACTGTGGCCGAGGTAGCCGTCGTGCGGCTTGTTGGAAAAGGGCTCCATGACGCTCGCCTCGACCTCACCGCCGACCCGGCACGCGCGGCCGATCGCCGCCCCGGCACGCAGCCATGCGTGCGGGCTGATCCGTGCGTCCGGACCGATCCAGGCCGGCCCGTCGAGGCACACGAACGGCCCGACATCCGCACCGCGGTCCACGACCACCGGCCCGCGTCGCACGGCGACCCAATCGGCGACGGTCGCGCCTTCCGCCACGAACAGGCCGGGGCGGATCTCGGCATACCCGCCGCCGTCGATCCGCAGCGCGAGGGAGTCGGCGAGCACAGCCTCGTGCGCGGAGACGACGTCGTGCATCTGCTCGAGCAGCGTGAGGGCGGCGGCGTGCTCGGGCAGAGCCACGGTGTCGATGCCGTCGATCGCGTCGCCACCCCGCTCGATCACCGCATCGAGGACCGCCCGGTCCGCCCCGTGACCGGCCGCCGCGGGATGGAGCAGGGCGGCCGCGACATCCTGGCCCGCACGCACGACGCAGCGACGGCCGGCCTCGACGATCGACCGCAGGGCGACGAGGTGGCCGCGACTCGGCATCAGCCGCGCGTTGACCAGGAGCGTCGGCGCGCCTTGCGTGGACGCTGGGGGCGCGGGGGCCGCGTCGACCGCACCGCCCCAGATCGCGATCCGTCCGCCAGTGAGGGCGGCAAGATGGCGGGCGAGGTGCGGCCGGACGATGCGGCGCACGGGCCCCAGGTGCCCGAGCAGCTCGAAGAGCGTGTGGCTGCCGATGGTGACGTCGCAGGCGGGCCGGGCGGCCACAACCACGCCGAGCCGGGTGACCGTGCGATCCTCAAAGACAACGACGTTCATGGGAGGGGCCCTGTCCGCTGCGAGCGGCTCAACTGTACCGCGTCTGGCAAAGCCGTGCGCGGCGGCGTAGGCTGGAGTGGCGGCGACGCCCTCACGAGCCGGAGTGGCGGAATGGCAGACGCGGCGGACTCAAAATCCGTTGCCCGCAAGGGCGTGTGGGTTCAAGTCCCACCTCCGGCACCTTGTTCCCGGCTGTAGCGTGACAGCAGATAGCCCCGCGTCCAGGTGAGCATCGTGTCGCCGTTCTGGCGGGACGGCACGGCGCGGACGAGCCTGCGGCCGGTCCCTTCGAAGAGTCGTGTCAGCAGCACGTGCACGTAGGTGGCGTTGGCCGCCTGGGACTGCACGATCTCACGCTCGGCGATGCCCGGGAAGTTCGCCGCCGTGCCACAGTGGCCGCGAATCACGTCGCCCAGCCGCTCCGGATCCTCGTTGATATCCCAATACTCGGTCGCGTAGTAGACGCCGTCGATGCCCACGAAATCCCCCCGGGCGTGCGCGAGGTCCGGGATGCCCGTCGCGGCGAGCCGATCGCGGACGATCGCTTCGTAGGTGGCTGAACAAGCGCCGAACTCATAACGGCCGTCCGCCGCAAGGCGATGCACACCAACCCCGTCGAGCACGTCGCCGTGGTCGAAAGCTGCGCGGAAGCCGCTGGGAAAGCAGACGGCCGAGCCTTCCGGTCCGAGGCGGCAGCGCATTTCCTTGCGGGCGTCGTCCTGGCCCAGGCCGAGAAAACTGCGGCAGGAGATGGCGAACGAGCGGCTGTTGAGTGTGACGCGGTGCACGTGCGGCACGACGTCGGGATCCTCGTCGGTGGGGAAGGTGAGCTGCAGCGACGAGCCGCCCACCTCGACGATTCCGACGGGCTCGAAGTCCCCGGTGAAGGCGTTCACGAGCACGTCGTTGAGATTGAGCCAGGTCCAGATGCCCTCCTCCTCGCTGCCGCACGTGGTCCGCACCTCGCCCACTGCGAAGCCCTGCCGGCGGATGCCGCCGCGGATCGTGTCGTAAAGACGGTCGACCGCGGCACGGCCATGCATCCCCTCGGCGTACCGCATGCCCGCCGTGGCCAGCAGGTTCACCTCGACCGCGGCCGGCTCGACCTCCAGCGCGGCGATGAAGCCGCGGGCATGCTCGAGCAGCGGATCGATGATCTCGGGCACGACGGTGGCTTGCGCCGCGGGATCGTCCGGGCGGACGAAGTTGTTGATCCCGTCTTCCTTCGCCGCCGACGCCATTGTGGAAAACTCCTGCTCGAGGAGTTTCTCCACATGGGCGAACGGCCCCGGTGTGACGCGGTAGAGGAAGAGCCGGGTGCCGCTGCTACCGGCATCGATGACCGCGGTGTGGAGTGTCATGGCCGCACCGGCATCACGAGGCCACGGGCTCCGGCGAGAATGCACAGGCCGAGCACGATCAACACCCAGGGTAGGAGCCTCCCCGCCAGCCGCCGCATCGTGGCCGCGACCAAGCGATGGTTCACGAGGAGGTTGCCCCCGATGCACCACAGCCCGGTCATGACGGCGAAAATGACCGCGAACACCGGAATCACTTGGAACCGTTCACTAAAGACTGGCACGTAGACGCCGAGATTGTCGCCGCCGTTCGCGGCCGTGACGCCCGCGACCGAGCAGGCCTGTGCGACGAGCGATCCGGCCGCCGCCGGTATGCCCTCCTCGTCGGCGGTCACGCCGGGCGGCGCTCGCCACGCCGACCAGAGCCGATGCAGGCCGAGCCCGAGCGGCGCGAATCCCAGGAGCGCCACCCACTCCGGCGGCACCGCCATGGCGCATGCCGCGGCCGCGATGCTCACCGTCACGATCAAGCTGATGCCGAGAAACTTCCCGGCCACCACGGCCCGGCGATCGAGCCGCGAATCGGCGAAAAACGCCATCGTCAGGAAAATGTCGTCGATGTTCGTCGACGCAAAAAGCATGATCCCGACGACGATCGTCTCGAGCATGGCGGGATGAATCCGGGCGCCGTTCAAGTGGGGACAAGACGACCGGAAGCCTAGCTGGCCGGGAGGCCTCTCACCATCGCGCCTGCAGGTGAGGCAGTCTGGGTGAGAATCTGGGAGGACTGCGCCGCGGAGGTGGGGCCGGGCCATCGCTTCGCGCCGCACATGGCTTGCCACAGCCCTTTCCGGACAGATATAGCCCCGTGGTTTTCCTCGTCACTTTCGCCTTCCGATCGCGGTACCCGCCCATGATCCGTATGCCCGCCACGAGTGGAATGCGCCGACCGCATTTCCTCGGAATCCTCACGGTGGTGGCCGTCTGCATGGCCGCGGCGGGCTGCATGGGCTCGTGGGCGATGCGGGGCACGCGGCTGGGATACAACAAAAGCGTCAGCTACACGGCCTCGCAGGAGATGCTCCTGAACATCGTGCGGATGCGGTACGGCGAGACACCCACCTTCCTCGACATGCCGAGTGTGGTCAGCCAGACCGAAGCCAGCATGGTCGGTGCCGGAGCGCAAAAATCGGCGTTCCAGGGCGCCTTGGATGGCGCATTCAATCTCCGCGACAGGCCGACGATCACCTACGCGCCCCGCACCGGCGAAGACATGGGAGCGTCGATGATCAAGCCCCTGAAGGCCGAGGCAATCCTCGACGTGTCCCCTGGCGACGATACCCGCATATTCCTGCTGGCGTTCGTGGACAGCATCAATGGCGTCCGCAACTCCCCCCAGGCCACCTCGCCGGCGAGCCGCACCCTCGAGGACAACGAAGAGTATCGCGACGGGGTCGATCTGTTCATCGGCCTGCAGAATCGCGGCGCGGTGAGAATGCGGGTGGCAGAGCTCGACGAGAAGCCGCAGGGTTCGCCGCTGTCCGCCAAGCATCTGATCGCCACCGACATGCTCGCCGCGGCCGAGAACGACTTTGTCTTCCAGATGACCGGCGACCAGGCCGTGCTGCTCAAGAGGTCGCGGTTCCTCGCCATGACGGTCGTTCCCGACGCCGTCGATGCGGCCGACGTGCACGAACTGGCAAGAATCTTCCGGCTGCAGCCGGGGCGAACGGCGTACCGTGTGAAGTCGCAGGAGGACGACGAGGTCGATCTCAACGCGGAGTCTGCAGCGGGCGATCCTCCGCTGCTCGTGGAGGACGTCGCGACGCCGCTGGCCATGGCCGGTGGGGGAGCGGCTGAACTGCTGCCGTCACCTGAAAATCCGGTTGTGCAGTCTGTCCCGGAGACGAGCCCCGGCTCGATGGAGCCACGAGACATTCTGTCGATCAACGTGCGTTCCGGCTACCAGGTGCTGGCATTCCTGTCGAAGGGCGTGGACGTGCCGGAACCGCACGTCCGCCGCGGCGTGGCTCCCATGTTTAAGGCACTCGACGGCCGGCCGTTCAACGGCCACCGCCTCACCAGAGGCCTGTTCCACGTCTGCGTTCAGAAGCACCGGCCGCTCCGGTGTGACACGGCGGTCTATTACCGCGGCTACTGGTTCTACATCCCGGACGACGACGTGCAGTCGCGGACGACGCTCAACTACGTGAAGCTCGTCATCGACATTCGTTCCGAGTCTGGTGACACTCCGGTGCTCACGCTGCCCGTCAACTGAAGCCCGTGACGAAAACACCTCGAGACAAGCGCGTCGGCCAACCGCGATGCTTCGGGCTCGTCGTGGGCGTGATCGCATGCTCCACCGTGGCGACGGGGTGTCTGGGCTCGTGGGCGATCCGGGGCACACGGCTGCAGTACAACCAGAGTTTCAGCCACACCGCCTCCCAGGAGATGCTGCTCAACATCGTGCGGATGCGGTATGGCGAGATCCCCGGCTTCCTCGATCTTCCGACGGTTACCACGCTGACGGAGGCGAGCACCAGCGGCGCCGGGGCACAGCCCTCCGACACACCGCTCCAGGGCGTCTTCGGCGGAAAGTTCACGCTCAAAGACGAGCCGACGCTCAGTTACCAACCACGCTCTGGCGACAACCTCGCCAAGTCACTGATAAAGGCCTTCGAGGCGGAGTTGCTCCTCGACATCGCTCCGGGCAACGATACCCGCACGTTTTTGAGAGCGTTCGTGGATAGCATCAACGGCGTTCGCAACTCGCCCACCGCGACGTCCCCGGGAAGTTGCATCATCGAGCCCAACGACGAGTATCGCTACGCGATCGAACTGATCGACGGGCTGCAGTCCCGCGGCGCGTTGAAGGCGCGGGTTGCCAAGCGCGACGTGGAGGCTCACGGCAGGGTGCCCGCGAAAGACCTGCCGGGAGGGGGCAAGGTGCCCGGGGTAGGCATGGTCGCCGCCGCCAAGAAGGGATACTTCTACGAGGTGTCTGGGGAGGAGGTGGCGCTTCTGAAGGAGTCCCGGTTGATGGCCCTCACGATTCCGCCCGAGCATCTGGGCGAGGCCGATTTCCAGGAGCTTGTGCGGATCTTTCGACTCGAGCCGGGCCGCAGCGTCTACGCGGTCAAGTCTCAGGAGAACGACGAGATCGATTACCTCGCCGAATCGGCCGGGGCCACGCCGCTCGGCGAGCCCACCGACACCATCACGCTCAACGTGCGGTCTGGCTACCAGGTGTTGGCCTTCCTTTCGAAGGGGGTGGATGTGCCGGAATCGCACCTCCGCCGCGGCACTGTCGGCATATTCAAGGCGCCCGACGGCCGACCGTTCGATGCGAGGCAGATCACCCAGGGGCTGTTCAAGGTCTGTGTGCAGAAGCATCGACCGCTGCGGAGCGAACTGGCGGTGTACTACCGCGGCCACTGGTTCTACATCGCCGAGGATGACGTGCAGTCACGATCGACGCTCAACCTCGTCAAGTTCGCGATCGACCTCCAATCGCAGTCGGGCAACGCCGGGCCGGTGCTCACGCTCCCGCTCAACTGACCGGCAGCCGGGCGGTTTGCGGCCCGATCCCTGAGGGAATAGGCTTCCGCCGTAGGTGCCATGAAATCTACGACCGCCATCACGATCGCAGCCGACACCGCCTTCGTCGATCGGCTCACGACCGTGCGCCGCGACATCCACCGCCATCCCGAGACCGCCTTCGAGGAGGTCCGCACGAGCGACCTGGTCGCCGCCTTCTTGACGAACCTTGGCATCGAGGTTCACCGCGGCCTCGGCAAGACCGGGGTCATCGGGACGCTGCGGGGCAAGCGACAGGGGCCCCGCCGCATCGGCCTGCGGGCCGACATGGACGCGCTCTTCATCAAGGAGGCCACGGGCCTCCCCCACGCCTCGAGTGTCGAGGGCACGATGCATGCCTGCGGGCACGACGGGCACACCACGATGCTGCTCGGGGCGGCTGAGAAACTGGCCGCAGATCCGGACTTCACGGGAACCGTGCACTTCATCTTCCAGCCGGCCGAGGAGGGCCTCGGCGGCGGCCGCGTCATGATCGAGGAAGGGCTGTTTGCACAGTTTTCCTGCGATGCCATCTACGGTGTTCACAACGGGCCGAAGCTGCCACTGGGTAAGGTCGTGACCCGGCCCGGCCCGCTCGCCGCCGCGGGCGACACCTGGGAAGCCGTCTTCGAGGGCACCGGCGGCCACGGCTCCATGCCGCAGGCCGGCACCGACCCCACGGTGGCGGCAGCGCATTTCATCGTCGGACTTTCCTCGATCATCTCCCGCAACGTGGCGGCCAGCGACACCGCGGTGCTCAGCGTCGGCCACATCCAGGCGGGCGACTACCACAGTCCGAATATCATTCCCGCCAAGGTGGTCGTCCGCGGCACGGCCCGCAGCTACACGCCGCAGGTCCGCGATACGCTCGAGCGCCGGCTCGGCGAACTCGCCGCCGGATGCGCGGCTGCGAGCGGAGGCACGGCCCGGCTGACTTACACCCGCCGGTATCCGCCCCTGGTCAACGCCCCGGAGCAGACGGCCCTCGCGGTGAAGGCCGCCGCAGCCGCTGTGGGCCCGGAAAACGTCCAGGGCGACTGCGAGCCGCTCGCCTTCAGCGAGGACTTCTCGTTCATGCTCGAGAAGGTGCCGGGAGCCTACGTGGTGATCGGCAACGGCGACGCCCCGGATGCCCACTTCGTGCACACCCCGGAATACGACTTCAACGACGCGCTGATCCCGTTCGGCGTGGCGTATTGGATGAACGTCGTGGCCGCGGAACTGGGCGGCGCTGAGGCCTGACGCCTACGTCGGCCGACCGCCGAGTGCCGCGAGCCGCTCCTCGGCCCGGCGACGCACGCTCTTGATGGCCGATTCAAGCGCGAATGAACTCCGTGTGTCCTTATCGTCGAACCACGTGGCATCCACCAACGCCGCGATCTTGTCCGCCCGTGCGATGATGTCGCGGAGCTCCTCAGGATTCTTCGTCGACTTTGCGCGCAGATCAAAATCCCGCAACGACGAATAGAAATAGTCGAGATGCGTGGCAGAATTGTAGGACCTGAGATTCTCGAGCCTCTTGAGGAGCGGATTGACGACCAGGAAGAATGCCACGAGATAGACCCAGACCTGGTTCAGGAGCGTGGCCAGCCAGAGCGGCAGCGAGTCGAAATAGCCGGGCACACCGCTGCTGTAAAACCGCCTGGCCACGGAACTGGAGGGGAACGAGCCGTCGGCATGCCGGGGAAACCCGCGGCTCTCGGTGAAGAACGAATTATCGTTGAAGGCCGCTTCCTGGGCGGCGATCAAGAGCGCCCACTGCACGGCCGGGTGGGTGCCCTTTTCGACGAGCAGATCGATGGTCGAGGCGAGCAGGGTGACGTCGCGATCGGGCCGAATCCGATCAAGGTCGATCGAGCCCTTGGGAACGACGACCGTCTGCAGGAACGGCAGCTTCTTGGTGTAGGCGTCGGCAAGCGTGAAGTCGTAGAGTCGCAGGCCGGGGTCCGCCAGGAGCCGTTGCGCCGTCTCCGATTCGAAGGCATCGACCAGGAACATCGCGTCGATCTCCCCGGCGAGCAGTTTCGTGGCCGCCTCGGCGTTGGGCAGTTGCACCCACTCGCCGCGTGGCTTGCCGTCGGTACGGTTCAGCCCCTCCACGATGCGGAACAGCCGGTTGGAAACCGCGCCCTCCGGCCCGATCGCGATCGTCTTTTCCGCGAGCGCCGCAAACGGGTCGTCGCCGGCCAGGGCGTCCCCGCGGTGAATCAGCATGATCGTTGCGAGGCCGACGCTGCCGAGCGATTCGAGCGTTGGGTCATCCTTCGACGTAAACGTTCCCGCCGTGATGAAACTGACACTGACTGCCGACCGATCATCCCCGAGATGCTCGAACCCCTCCACCTGGCCAGATGTCGGCACGAGCTCGAGCTTCAGCCCCAGCTCGGCGAGTCTGGTCGCCAGCCCACGTGACCACCGGTCATAGACCGAACCGGCCTGCCCGCTGGCGATGGTGGTCGTGCGCGGTGGAATCGGGCGGAGCGCGACGGCCAGAATCACGAGGCCGATCAGCGCCAGCAGCAGCGGCATCCGCTTATGGCGGATGATCCGCAGCCACCCCTGCACCTCATGCCGAAAATCGCGAAGGGTAGTGGTGAGCGTGTCGCGAAGCGTGTCGATGAACGTGGCCATGGTTCAGGTTTCTGCATCCCCTGCTGATGACAACTTTGATTCCTGGAGCGTCGGCGTGCAATAACCATCCACGCAGCAGCGGTCAGGGATCGGCCCTGACGAAAATGATTGTTGTCCAGTGAAGTTGTTGGAGAATAGCAAAACTGTCATGCCGCCCAAGAAACGAAAGCCTGTTCCGGCCCGCCGGCCTCCGTCTGCCGGCCGTCGGCCCGTCGAGGTAATCGAGGGTCCGATCGCACGCGACCGCACGCTGGGCAAGGCGACGACCTGGGTCATCGCGGGTGAGGTGCGAGTGTGCCGCGGCGTCACGCTGAAGATTGCCGACGGCGCGACGCTCCTGATCGCCAACGGCGTGGTGCCGAAGAGCCGGCTTCGCCGCGCGGCGCTGATCTTCGACCCCGGCTCCGCGCTCGTCGCCGGCCGTTTCGCGGTGCGGGCGTGCAATGATGAACACCGCCCCGTCAAAGTCGCCGACAACGGCGGCCTCTGGTTTTTGGGCACATTCGCGGCGGGAAGTAAGGACGGCATCAGCGTGAAGAAGAGCCGGGGCGGCGAGCCGTCGTCGTTTCGGGCGCGGTCGATTACGGCCTCGCATCTCGGCCGCCGCGACACCTACCGCAGCCCGAAGACGGGCAAGGACCTCGACATCGGGGACGACATCGACGGCTTCTCAGTCGTCGGCGTGGGTCCGGACGAGTGGCGAGTGCGGGAGGTGCGCAGCCTCCACTCCGCCGACGACGGGTTCGACGTCACGAACTCGCACGTTCGGCTCGATCGCCTCGAGGTGCGGCACCCTGCCGAGGACGGCATCAACGTGTCGAGCAGCCGAATCGAGATCCGTCGCAGCCTCGTGCTCGACGTGCCGAAGTCACGGGAGGCCGACCGCGACCTCTTCGATCTGGAGACCGACGACGGCGGCTCCTTCGTGGAGCTGCCGAAGGGCTGCTGGGTGCGGCTGCGGGGCGTGTTCGGCGACCAGTTCGCCCTCTCCTCTCCGGACATGCCGCGGCCGAATACGGCTGCCGACAACGAGCGGCCGTATGCCTACTCGGGCCGACTAGCATCCGACGCGGTCATCCACTCGCTGACCGCCGACTGACCGCCGGCCGGACGGCGTCAATATTGGATCGCGATGCCGGCGTCGGAAAAGAACGGTGCGGCCTCATCCGTGAGCCCCCACCCCACACGCAGGCCGATCTCGACGTTGCGGGTGATGCTGTAGTGCGTGCCGGGACTGAAGAAGGGCCGCTGCGTGTCCTCCACGAGCCCCTGCGTGTAGGAGCCGAACCATTCGGCGTGTACCTCCCAGCGCTCGGTCACGGGTGCCCGCAGTACGACCGACGGGCTCCAGCGGCTGATCCAGTCGACGGCGCCCTCGGAGTAGGCGTAGCGGATCGCACTGTCGAGCCGCCAGTCGTCCCAGAACTCCCAGCCCGCGACGATCGTCGCCACGGGCACCGTGCCGAACACGTCGCCATACGTGGGCGTCGCCACCTCCATGATGAAGCAGCTGTCGGGCAGGACCGTCTTGGCGCGACGTGGCCAGTTTGAAGCCGTAGAGGATGCTCGACTTGTAGAGTGTGCTGCCGTCGAGTGTGCCCTCGCCCACTTCCACGCTCGTCACGACGTTGCCCTGCGAGCCGATGCCGTAGTTGACGCCGAACCGCCACTCCCACCATTCGTTGGCTCCCTGGCGGATCAGCAGCTCGGGGTAGTTGTTCGTCGGCAGCCCGGACAGGTTGTCGATGAACACATAGGAGCCCTCCACGAGGCCGCGATCGCGCCCAACGCAATAGGCGGAGGGAGTGAAGGCGTCGCGGTCGGCGTCGCGCTCGAAGGCGACCGCGCTGCGGTGCCCGTGCGGCGCCGCAATCAGGGCAATGCCGGCCACGGCGAGCAGGGTCGATGAGTGCAGGAAATCGCGGCGCACGGCGAGCCTCGGCATCCATACAGGATGCACGGGAGGTCGGCCTTCCCGGGGGGCTGCGGGCAGGGTTTCGGAGAACATCCTTACGGTTTATGCGGCCTGCCAGCCTGCCCTCCATGCCCTGGCTGGATTGTCTCGGGCATCCGTGGCCGGGCGGCTTGGCGAGACTTGGCCAGGTTGGGTAGCCTCGACCCACCTTGGTCACTTCGACCGGGAGCCAACTCCACACCCACGAGGCCCGCGATGGCGAAGTCCGCGAAGAAGACACCCCGGAAGACCGCGAACCCAACCCTCGCCCACCAGAAGCGCACGGCCAAGGCTATTGCTTCGGCGATCGCCAAGGCCCGAAAGGCCGCGGGCAAACGTGGCGACGATGCCGACATCCACGTGCACGTCGGCGACGTCGTGATGATGGGCTTCGACGAGGCGGTCGATGCGGAGGAGTGGGGTGCGCGGGAAACCAACAACGAACTGGGCCGGGCGAAGGGCCGCGGTCGGGCCGGCCGCGACACGGACGCGCAGGACGAGAAGAATCGCAAGGTGCACCGCACGATCACGCTGCGCAAGGGAGCGATGAAGCTCCAGGCCGTGGAAAAGTCGCACCCGGTCAAAAAGAAAAAGGCCGCGACGAAGGTCGCGAAGAAGGCCCCGAAAAGGAAAACTCGCCGCCGCTAGGCCGGGGCAGGCTAGGCAAGCCCTGCCGGTGGTGCCGTCCGGGACGGCTTGGCGGTGCGGATTCCGCCGATAAACGCGGTCGTAGGGCTGGCCACGACGGCCGCCCGCCGGAGACGACCCAGCCATGCACAAGCGCGGCCCGTGGATGCTCTGCGCCATCGCTGCGCTGCTGCTCGGGCCGTTGCCGGCCCCCGCGCGTGCCGACATTTCGCCGCCGCAGGATGTCTACGAACTCCGCGCCCGCGACCCGCAGCAACCGGTGCAGCCGCCGGAGCGGTTACTTTTCCCGCGTTGGCAGGAAGATCGCCGGGCTTCGATCTACGGCTGGCTCGACTGCGGCATCGGCGGCAACACGCTGGGGAGCGACTTCAACGGCCCCGTCGGCCTCCAAGACCGCAACCTGCAGGCGATGATGAACCAGCTCTATCTCGTCGGCGAACGACTCATCGACGTGGATTCGGACGACTGGCAGTGGGGTGCGCGGGTCGATCTGCTCTACGGCACCGACGCCTGGCAGACGAACGCCCGCGGCCTCGACGCCTATCCCTTCAACCAGTTCGACAACTTCGGCGTTCCGCGCTGGGGCTCCAGCCGCTACTACAGCCTCGCGATGCCGCAGCTCTACGGCGAGATCGCCCGTGGAGATTTTTCGGTGCTCGTCGGCCACTTCTACTCGCCGCTCGGCTACGAGACCGTGCCGGCCGTGGGCAATTTCTTCTACACGCACTCCAACACGTTCATGTATGGAACGCCGAACACGCACACGGGCGTGCTCGTCTACTGGCAGCCGGATGACCGCATCCGGATCGGGAGCGGCGTGACCAACGGTTGGGACAACTTCTCAGACGGCGTCCCCGCCGCCGCCAATCCCGACTACCCCGGCGCGGCGAGCAACCTCGCCTATCTCGGCACCCTGACGCTCGCGTCGGAGGACGATAGCCAACTAATAACCGTGGCGATCTCGACCGGCAACGAATACACGCCGGTGATCGGTCCTGCCGGTGCGTCGCAGGGCGTGATGGTGGGCAATCGGTCGATGATCACGGCGTATTTTCAGAACGAGGTCGCCGAACGGCTGACCGCGGTCACGGAAGGCTCCGCGGCCTGGCAGTTCAACGCCGACACCGGCCTGCAAAACCGCGGCCAACCCGGCGGGCTCGCCCAGTGGTACGGCGTCTCGCAGTATCTCTACCGCGGCCTCACCGACAGGCTCTCCGCCGGCGTGCGGCTGGATTGGTTTCGCGACAACAACGGCTTCCGCATCGCCTACCCCGCCCGCAACGCGGCCACGAACACGTCGCCCGTCGCCGCCGGGTTCGCCGGCAACCTGTGGGCGGCGACATTCGGCTGCAACTGGACGCCGACAGCCAACTGGATCGTCCGCCCGGAAGTGCGATACGACTGGTACACGCCGTCAGCCTACGGCACGGGCGCCCTCCCCTTCGGCCCCATCACGACGCGGCCCGACGGGCTCGTCACGGGCAACGCCTTAAGCCAGTGGTATCTCGGCTGCGACGCCATCTTCCAGTTTTGAACATGCCCTAGAAACAGCCTTCGGCCTCGTCGCCTCCCGCAGCGTGATCGCGGGGCCGGCGGGAGAAGCTGCGATTACTGTTTGAGGTATTCGGCCAGCGTGTCGGTGTGGTGGCCGATCACCTTCCACTGGCCATTTTCCTTACGGAATGTGGTCGTCGCACGAATCGACACGGGCTGCGATTTGCCATTGAAAACGTGTTCGCCATCTTCGTGGTAGCAGACAACCGCCAACGTCTACCCGGCCAAGACGTGCACCTTCTCCGGATCGACTTTGCCCGCCAGTTTCTTCGCCGCCTGCCTGTCCCAATACTGCTCTATCTGTGGTCAGCCGTGCAGCATGCCGCCTGCAGGGTCCATGTATGTCACGTCATCGGCATGGGACCATAGGGTCTTGATCGGCGCTGCGTCGCCTGTGAAAACTTTATTGAGCGCCTGGTGATAAGCGGTCAGAGCTGCATGGCCCCCCTGCGTGTCGGGATCGGCAGCATGAAGGGAAGGTGAAATAATGAGAGACATCGATGCAGACACGACCAGCACTGACAGGGTTGGGTAACGCAAGGTCTTTCCTCGCCGGAGAACGATTCGATCGGACGGTTGATCTTTAAAATCCGAGGCAAGGAAGTCTAATAGAGCGGCTTGCGGTCCGTCTTTCTGTGTTGTCGCTGTCGTGCGGACTGCCGCTGCCGCCCCTGAAATTCGATGATTGCCCGCCCGCGTAGAAGCCGGTTGCCCAATGTTCGACGCATGGCACGGCCGCCCCACTGCGGAGCCCCGCCATGCCCTACAAGCGGATTCTCTTCCGTGCCGGCGACATCATTCGGTTTCACAGCCTGCAGAACGAGATCGGCGAGGAGGCAGACGGCCCTGCCTCGCTGTTAGGCAAACTGTTAGGAAAATCGCCTCGCACGCGATTTTCGGCGCTTCGGCATCACGCGCCGTTCCCGAGCAATAGGCATGATCGCGGGATGACTGCCACATGAAGTACAATGTCGATTGCACTCAAAATCCGTTGCCCGCAAGGGCGTGTGGGTTCAAGTCCCACCTCCGGCATTGCAGAAACGACTGGCAGACCGGTGCCGCGGTCTGGCGGCGCCATGCGGCTGATCGCGTTCATCCCGGGGGACGGTAGGCGTTTCGAGAGCCGCCCCAAGACGCCGGCAGCCCTGCTCCGGATCCGTCACCGTCGGGCGCCAACAGGCAGATCGGCCAGCCCGACTACGGCTCGGCTGGCGGCTCCTGCAACCGGGAATTCGAAATCGATGCCAGCCTGTTTCAGGACCCCATGCCCCGCGTCCGGTGGACGTGCTCACGGTCGCTGGTCAGTCGCGGGCTTGAGCCAGAGGTTGATGCCGCCGTCCACCGCATGTTGGTCGATCGCCCGCAGTTCGTCTTCGGTGAACGTCATCCGTTCGGTGGCGGCCACCAGTTCCCGGATCTGTTCAGGGCGGCTCGCGCCGATCAGCGCCGACGTCACTTCCGGCTGCCGCAGCACCCAGGCAACCGCCATCTGCGCCAGCGACTGGCCGCGGGCCCGGGCGACATCATTGAGGCCGCGGACGTGGGCCAGATTCGCCGCGCTCAGGTGCTCCGGTCGCAGCGACCCGCCGCCGGGCCGATTGATCCGGGCGTCGGCGGGGACGCCGGCGAGGTACTTGTCGGTGAGCAGCCCCTGGGCGAGCGGGCTGAAGGCGATGCAGCCCACCCCCTCGGCCCGGAGCGTGTCGAGGAGTTCGGCCTCAACCCAGCGGTTGAGCAGGCTGTAGGAGGGCTGGTGAATGAGCAGCGGCACGCCCATCCGCCGGAGGATCGCGACCGCCTCGCAGGTCTTGCCGGGCGAGTAGCTGGAAATGCCGACGTACAGCGCCTTCCCCTGCCGAACCGCCGTCTCCAGCGCCCCCATTGTCTCCTCGAGCGGCGTGTCGGGGTCGAAGCGGTGCGAGTAGAAGATGTCGACGTAGTCGAGCCCCATGCGGGCGAGGCTTTGGTCGAGGCTGGCGAGCAGGTACTTGCGGCAGCCGCCTCCCTGACCGTACGGCCCCGGCCACATGTCCCAGCCGGCCTTTGACGAGATCACGAGTTCGTCACGGTAGGGGCGGAAGTCGCGCCGCATATGGGTGCCGAAGTTGCGCTCGGCGCTGCCGTACGGGGGACCGTAGTTGTTGGCGAGGTCGAAGTGGTTTATGCCGAGGTCGAAGGCGGTGCACAGCATCGCCCGCTGCGTCTCCAACGGCGTCGTGTCGCCGAAGTTGTGCCACAGGCCAAGCGTGATCGCGGGCAGCCGCAGGCCGCTGCGGCCACAGGTCCGGTAGGGCATCGCATCGTAGCGACCGGCGGCGGCGACGTAAGTCATGGGGGCTCCAGCGGAAGACGAATCCGGCGGTGGGGAGGATACCGGCAGCACCGCGGCCCGGCAATCGACCGCGTCGGTCGCGACGGCGACGGGATCGAGTGATTCGCAGGCTGGGATGAGTGCACGCTCCTCCCTCGGAGAGCCGGTGCCGCGATGATTCCCCGGCTCGGCGACCGGCCCTGGTGCAGTATCCGCGTGAGTGCCGCGGCGCACCCGATTCATTCCGCGGCCGCGGGCGGCGGCTCGATCCGCAGCATCGGCTTCAAGGCTCGATAGGTGCTCGGGCCGATGCCGTCCACCTCGAGGAGGTCGGTGAGCCGCCGATAGGGCCGCCGCTCGATGATCCGGTTGGCGAGCGTCTCGCCCACGTGCGGCAGCCGCATCAGGTCCTGCCGCGAGGCCGAGTTAATCTCGACGACGAAGCCCGGCGGCGGCCCAGCCCCGTCGACCGCCACGGCCAACTCCCGCGCCTCCTCCCGCTCGCGGCGGCGCTCCGCCGGCAGGGAGGACCAGTCGGTGTGGGCCCAGATGCCGGCGCCCCGCTGGGCGGCCTGGAGCTCCAGGTCGGCGAGCGTCTCCCGGTACTCCTCCGCCGAGTCGCCCGTGAGCGTCGTGCGGCCGACTCCATAGGCCCGGGCCAGGCCGGCCGAGACGAGGTGGGCGGCGAGATCGCGGCCCGCAGCGTCGAATACGAAGGCGTAGATCCGCTTGTGGCGGCCGTCGCCCCGAGCGTCGGCGAAACTGGTGTGGATCGTGAACGGCCGCGTCAGAAACCGCCGCGTCTCCGCCGTCGCCTGACGGGCGAGATCCTTCGCCAAGGCGATCGACGCCGCAGCGTCGGGCCGCGCCGAGGTGATCCCGAAGTAGCGCCGCTGACTCCTCAGCCGGCGGGCGTCGGTCTCGCCGCTGACATGCTGCTCCAGGCAGTCGGCGGCGTAGAGCCGCACCGTATGCACTTCGCCATCGGGCGTGCGCACCGGAAAGCTGTCGCCGTCGGCCCAGTCGGCGGCCACGAGCGTGCAGCCCTCGACGGCCACGAGGTCCGCGGCGGCCGCGACGCCCGCCAGCCAGACCGCGGCCCAGCCCATGATCGCCCAGCATCGAGCAGGCATCGCTACACCCCCCCGGATCAGCCACCGAGATCGGCCTCGAGCCGGGACAGGCGATCGCGGAGGTCGGCCACGGTCCGCTCCAGTTCGATCACGCGATCGGCGAGGGCGTCGGCCACGGGCGCGGCGGGCCGCAGCGCCGCAACCTCGGCCACGGGCGGCGCGGGAAGCACGTCCTCGTCGTCCGCGACCGCCGCGGCCTGTGCAGGGGCCGCGGCCCCCGCCATGCCCAGCTGCATCCGCACCTTCTCCAGTTTTTCCGCCGGCAGGAGGCCGTGCGTCAGCATCCGCCCCCGCCCCGGCGGCGAAAGCCAGACGACGAGCCCGCGGTCGGCGAGCCGATCGAGATGCCCGCGAAGGACATCGAGGTCGGCGATCGGGTCCATGCGGCTCGCCCGGCCGCGAAGGTCGCCCTCGGTCTGCTCGCCACGCAGCAGCAGTTCACCGAGAATCGCCAGTTCTTCCTTCTCGACCCCCAGCCATTCGTAGGCCAGATGGCGGTACCGCGGGATCTTCCCGCTGCCGTACACCTCGGCCATCGCCCCGCACTTCCGCAGGCCCGCCACGGCCCGCATCACCTGTTCTTCATCGACCGTCATCACCGGATCGCGGTTGCTCTTTTGGTTGCAGCCGGTGACCAGGGCGTTGAGCGAGAGCGGATACTGGTCGGGCGTGGTCTTCGCCTTCTCGATGAGCACGCCGAGCACCCGCCGCTCGGTGGCGTCGAGCGGACGGATCGTGCCGGCGCCCGAGGCGGGCGGCGGATCGGTTTGGGATGGGTGGTCGGGCACGCGACTCCGATCAGAAGGCTAGACGAGAAGGTCGGGGATCACGCGGGCGTGCTCGACGCCCGTGAGCCGCTGGTCGAGACCGAGATGGCGGTAGCTGAACCGCTCGTGGTCGAATCCCATGAGGTGCAGCACCGTGGCATGGAAGTCGCGGATGTGCACCGGATCCTTGACGATGTTGTAGGAGAAGTCGTCGGTCTCGCCGTAGATCTGCCCCGGCCGGGACCCGCCGCCGGCCATCCACATCGTGAAACACCGCGGATGGTGGTCGCGGCCGTAGTTCTCCCGGGAGAGGCCTCCCTGGGAGTAGACCGTGCGGCCAAACTCCCCGCCCCAGACGATGAGCGTCTCGTCGAGGAGACCGCGGGCCTTCAGGTCCTGCACGAGCCCGTAGCAGGCCTGGTCGATGTCCTTGCAGAGGCCCGGCATCCGACCACCCACGTCGGCATGCGTGTCCCAGTTGTTGATGTAGACCTGCACGAACCGCACACCTCGTTCCACCATTCGGCGGGCCATGAGGGTCGCGTTGGCGAACGAACCAGGTTTCCGCACCGCGTCTCCATACAGGCCGAGGGTGTGGGCCGACTCCGTCGCCAGGTTCGCCAGCTCCGGCACGCTCGACTGCATGCGGAAGGCCATCTCGTACTGGGCGATCCGTGTCCGCGTCTCGGGATCGCCGATCTGTTCGAGCGTGCGTTGGTTCAGGGCCTGGAGGCCGTCGAGCGTCTGCCGGCGGACCTCGGCCGACACGCCGGGAGGATTGTTGATGTAGAGGATGGGGTCGCCGGCGGAGCGGAAGCTCACGCCCGCATGCTCGCCGGGGAGGAATCCACTCGACCACAGCCGGGCGCCGATCGCCTGCGTATTTCCCCCCGCCGTCGGCTTTGCGACGAGCACGACGAACGTCGGCAGGTCGTTATTGAGCGACCCGAGCCCGTAGCTCAGCCACGATCCCAGGCACGGGCGGCCCGTGATCTGGTTGCCGGTCTGCATGTAGGTGATCGCCGGCTCGTGGTTGATGGCCTCGGTGTGCATCGACCGGATGAAGCACATCTCGTCGACCATCTTGGCCGTGTGCGGCAGGAGTTCGCTCACCCACATCCCGTTCTGCCCGTGCTGGGCGAACTTGAACTTCGACGGAGCGATCGGAAATCGCTTCTGCCCTGAAGTCATCGTGGTCAGCCGCTGGCCGTTGCGGATGCTCTCGGGGAGATCCTTGTCGTACCACTCGTCCATCTTCGGCTTGTAGTCGAACATGTCCTGCTGCGGCGGTCCGCCCACCATATGCAGGTAGATCACGTGCTTCGCCTGCGGGGCGAAATGCGGGCCGATCGCCCCCGCCACCCGCTCGACGCCCGCGGCGGGGGGCGTCACGGTGCTGCCGTGGCCGTGCTCGGCG
>JAJTED010000113.1 GCA_021300535.1 Planctomycetaceae bacterium
CGCACCCCCTTTCACCGCCGTCGGCGGCACGATCGCGATCCCCAGGGCGGCACCGCGGGCCCGAGCGGAGAGGCCGCCCCTCTCCGGCATGGCGCCGTAACACTTTGCTGAAACCTTTTGTTTCCAAGGCTCATTGCACAGCGAGTCATTGTTGACCTCCATGACTTTGCTGAAACTTTGCTGACGCCCTGCCTCTCGGGGGCGGGTGTGGCGCGGGCGTCGGCCCCCGCGTTGCCGGCGGCACGGCCCGCCTTCCGCGGCCGCTTGCCCGCGGCGCGGGACCGGTCGGCCTCGCGTCGCGCGGCCAGCTCCCGCATGGTCAGCTGGGCCTGCTCGTCGGCGATGTGGAGGTAGATCTTCAGCGCCTCCTCGTCGGTGTGGCCGACCCAGCGGCGGAGCGTGAAGAAGTCCACCCCAGCGAGCACGGCGATCGTGCAGAAGGAGTGCCGGAACTTGTGGTTCGTGCCCTCGAGGCCGAGCTTCGCGAGCACGGTCTTGAGGTAGGCGAGAATGTGGCGGTCGTTGGCCGGCCCGCTCGCGGCACTCAGTTCCGCCAGTGGGCGACGAATACGCTTCGCGACTACCTCACCAAGGGCTTCGTGACCGACGACGATCGGCTCATGGCCGGCTGCAGCCGTGGGGCCGACTATTTCGACGAGCTGCTGGAGCGGATACGCGCGATCCGTGCCAGCGAGCGACGCTTCTACCAGAAGATCACCGACATTTACGCGACGCGCATCGACTACGACAAAGATGCGCCGATCACGCAGGACTTCTACGCCACGGTGCAGAACAAACTGCATTGGGCCATCCACGGCCGCACCGCCGCCGAGACCATCGCCGAGCGTGCCGACGCCACGAAGCCGAATATGGGTCTGACGACTTAAAAAAAGGGACCGGCAGGCCCGATCCGCAAGGCCGACGTCGGCATCGCGAAGAACTACCTGACCCACGAAGAGGTGGCTGCCCTGAACCGCGTCGTCGCGATGTACCTCGACTACGCCGAAGACCAAGCGATGCGGCGGCGGCCGATGCACATGACCGACTGGATCACAAAGCTCGACGCCTCTCTAGAGTTCAACGAGCGAAACGTCCTGACGCACGCCCCTGGCAGAGCAGCAAGCGAAGGCAATGGTCCTGGTCAGAAATGCTCGCATGGGTTTCCGCGGGCTGAAGCTCGTGGTGCCGGGAATGTCACCGCTTCGAGAGCGGCGTCTCGCACCGCTTGCGGCCGGTGAAGAGCAGTTCGACCTCGGGATCGACCACGATCCGCTCAGGAACGAAGTCGGTGGCGATCTCGAACCGGCCCGCGGCCTCGGCCGACACCGGCACGATCGCGTCCGCCACTGGTGACGGATCCCCCTTGGTATCCGGTTTTCGTCCCTCGACCCGGACCCGCACCTCCGCCCGGCCGGTGCCCAGGTTCACGAGTTCCCCCGTGACGCGATAGCCGTCGCCGGCCTGCTCCACCTCGGCCTCGCGGACCACGAGTTCGGGCAGGTCCTTGCCGAGGATCCAGCGGCCGACGAAGTCGTCGAAGGCGGCCGCGTCGGGGGCATGGCGCCGGAGGCTCGCGAGCAGATCCTCGACGAGCGGGAAATCGAGGCCGTCGTCGGTCGCGACGCCGTCCCGCCAGGTCGCGATGAAGTCGCGGAGGCCCGCGAGCAGCGGCTCCTCTCCCACGAGCCCGCGGAGCATCCAGAACACCCAGCCCGCCCGCTGGTAGGTGACGACCCCGTCACCACCGCGGGAGCCGTCGACACGGTTGATCGGCCGCTCGTTGTCGGGCGATCGCCCCTCGACATACGCCTGCTCCCAGCGGCGCCGCAGGACGCGGGCCTGCTCGGCACCGAGCTCATGGTGCAGGAGCATGCAGGCTGAGAACTCCGCGAGCCCCTCGGAGATCGCGTTGCCTCCCGGCCCCTTCCCGGGCGTGACCATGTTGCCCCACCACTGATGGCCGGCCTCGTGGGCGACGATGTAGAAGGCGGCATCGAGCCGGGCGGCATCGGACTCCCGCTCCCCGTCGTCCACGGGCGCCGCCAGATAGCCGATCGTCTCGGAAAACGCGATGTTGCCCGGAAATCCCTGGGCGTAGCCGGCCAGACCGGGAAACTCGGTGACGCGGAGGTTCGTCCAGGGATACGCGGCGAACCACGAACCGTAGCGGTCGCGGGCGGCGTCGAGCGCCCGGACCATCGTCGGCACGTTGTGGGGCGTTCGCGGGTCGTAGAAGACCGTCGTTCGCCGGCCGGCCGCCGACCGCAGCGGTCCGCCCACGATGTTGAAGAACCGCACGGGATGCTCGGTCTTCCACACGACCCGCTGCCGGCCGTCGCCGAGGCTCTCCCGCGATTCCTCCACGCCGCAGCCGTTGAGCACCCAGCCCTCCGGGCCTTCGATCGCCAGCCGCACGTGGCTCGACCAGGCGGCGCCGAAGAGCGGGTCGACGCGACGCTTCCAATGGTCGGGCGGGTAGGCCTTGGCATCGCGGCCGTTTTCGTCGTCGACGCCGACCCCGCCCATGAAGCCCGACACCGGCAAGAAAGACGTCGAAAAACTCGTGAGCACGACCCCCGAGGGCAGGACGAACTCGCCCATGCCTCCGCCGCGTTTCGACCAGCCCTTGGGGAACGAGCCCTCGAGCGTGAAGCCCACGGTCACGGTGCCGCCGGTGGCGAGCGGCTGCGGCGGGCGCACCACGTACAGCCCGCTGCGATTCTCGATCGACGGCGGCGGCGGTTCGGACTTCGTCGGATCCGCCGCATGGCCGTCCACCGTCCAATCGCGAGACGTGAAGTGCGGCCCGATCGTCAGCGGAAGCTCGGCCAGCGGTTCGCGATGCGGGTTTCGCAGCACGATCGTGCCGGTCACGGTAAGCCCGCGGCGGTCGGGAAACAGTTTTACGTCCGCATCGACCCGGTCGAGGGCCGGGGGCGGAAGGTCTTCCCAGGTGCGGCTGTTGCGCCGCCAGTAGGCCTTGGCGGCGTCGCGGGCCGGCTGGCCCCCGGAGCCGGCACGAATCTGCTGGCCGGTCCAGATGCCCAGGGCCAGCAGGGGCAGGGCCATGAGCAACGGGACCCGCGCGGACCGCCACAGGCCGGCCGGCCGCAGTCGATCGGCGATGCCCCGCAGGTCGGGCCGCCGTCGCGGCCAGAGGACGAGCGTCAGCGCGATCAGTACCGCGGCGAGGAGGAGCATGACGAGCCGATTGGCGACGACCGCCGGCCACATCGCCCCCAGGCGGTCGAGTTCGCTCCAGACGAGCGCATCCCAGCCCAGGTCCCAGTTCGTGAGCCAGTTGATCGAGCCGAACTGGCCGGCGAACCCCGTGCCGACGAGGGCCGCGAGTGCCAGGCCGTAGACCGCGAAACGGTTGCGGGCGACGGCCACGAGCAGGGCCACGAACGCCGTCCAGACGACGAGGGTCGGGGCCACGAGCAGGCCGAGGATGAGAACCAAGGCGGGCAGATCGAGCGGCGCCGCGATGCCGGTGCGAAACCGTTGCACGAGGAGCGTGAGAAGGATCGCCGCCGCGGCGCAGGCGATGATCACCAGCGCCAGCACCGCGTTGGCCAGCGTCTTGCCGGCCAGCCAGCCGGCCGTGGGAACGGGGGCGGCCCGGGCGATACCGTCGAGGCCGCACCGCTCCTCGCGATACAGGCTCTCGACGGTGTAGAAAAGCGTCAGCAGGACAAGGAGGATGGAGACGACGCCGAACGCGTTGGTCGCCGCCGCACCGCCGGTCATGAGCAGCATGGTGTCGAGGGTGCCCGTGCGGAGCATGGAGACCCCGCAGACCTGCAGGAGGATCAGCGGTCCGAACAGCCAGATGCCGGGCGACTTGAGCAGGGCCGCCGTCTCGCGGCCGAGCGTCAGGCACGTGGTGGCGACGAGTCCCGGCGGGGAGACGGTCGTGGCGGGGAGTGCCGTCCGGGCCGCCGCGGCCGGCTCGGTCTGCGGCACCGCGGCCGCCGGGGCGAGCACCGCCGCAGGGACCCCGATGCGGCGGTCGCCCCGCTCCTCGAGGCGGAGCCGCCGGCCCGCGGCGAACACGCCCAGCAGGCCGAGGGCCACGAAGCCGCATCGACTGGCGAGGAACAGCAGGTCGGGCACCAGCGGTGCCGTGTTGAGGAAGGCGACGCTGCGCTGCTCGTCGACGAAGGTGCGGTGGAACCAGCGGAAGCCGGCCGGGTCGATCGCCTGCATGAGCCGGTCCGCCCAGCGGGGCAGCCACTCGGGATTGAAGCTCCAGAGGAAGAACCCACCGCCGAGGAAGATCACCAGTGGCAGGGCGAAGACGACGACCGGCTGCCGGGTCCGCACCCCCGACCACAGCGACACGCCGCCGGTGAAGACCACGAGCGGCAGCCCAAAAAGGATGGGAGGCAGCAGATAGTTGCCGGGTGAAAACCCGACGCGGATCGATCGCGCAGGGTCGAGCGGCCAGAGCTGGCAGGCGAGCATCTGCACCACCAGCCAGGCGGTGAGCACGGCCCCGAGGCCGGCCGCGGCGGCGAGGAAGCGGGCCGCCGCGTATTCGCCGTGCGTCAGCGGCGTCGCGAGCAGCAGCCGGCAGATCTTGCGGTCGCCATCGACGAGCAGCGGCATGCCGCAGGCGAGCGCGGCGTAAAACGGGAGCACGACGGAGAGGATCCCGACGTCCACGAAGGCCAGGTTGAGCCCGCTGTTGATCGCGGTCTTTGCCCCGCCGACGTCGGTCGAGCCGATGGAAATCTTCACGTTGCCGGCGACGAGGCCGATTGTGAGCAGGGCCAGGATCGCGAACATGAAGTTCGGCAGCGGCCGCCGCCAGCCGCCGGCCAGTTCCAGCTGCACGAAGGCCAGGATGCGGGCGATCATCGGCCGGGCTCCGCGGCCGCCGGGGCGGAGCGGGCGAGGGCCGGCGGGACCTCGTCCGCGGCGACCCGCATGAGCACGAGGTAGGCGTCGTCGAGCGTGGCGGGGCTCGGGGAGAAGCCGGCCGGCGGCTCCGCCGCCGGCGGCACGAACACCCGCGTCCGGTTGGTGCGGCCCTCGACGAGGACGGCCGAGAGCAGCCGGTGCCGGGCCGCGCAGGCCGGCAGGTCGGCGTCGGCGACGAAGCCCTCGAACACCATGCCTGCCAGGCCGTCGCGGGCGGCCGAGGGCGTCGTGTCGGCCACGAGGCTGCCCTGCCGGATGATCCCCATCCGCGGGCAGAGCGTGGCGACGTCGTCCACGATGTGCGTGGAGAGGATGACGACGCGGCCGGCGGCCAACTCGGCCAGCAGCCGGTAGAACCGCTGCCGCTCCTCGGGGTCGAGGCCGGCGGTCGGCTCGTCCACGATGAGGATCCGCGGGTCGCCGGCGATTGCCTGGGCGAGGCCGAGCCGCTGCTTCATGCCGCCGGAGTATCCGGCCACCTTCCGGTTCGCGGCGTCGGCCAGGTTCACCCGCTCGAGCAGCTCGTCGGCCACGGCCCGGCGACCGCGCGGCCCGGAGATGCCCTTGAGGCGGAGGAGGAACTCGAGCATCGCCCGGCCGGTGAGGTCGGGATAGAAGCCGAACTCCTGGGGCAGATAGCCGAGCCGCTCGCGGACGAACTCGGGGCGGGCCACGACATCGACGCCGTCGAGGAGCACGCTGCCGGCCGTCGGCTCGACCAGTCCGGCGGCGATCGTCATGAGCGTCGATTTGCCGGCGCCGTTGGGGCCCAACAGGCCGAACATCCCCGTGGGCACGTCGAGATCGATGCCGCGCAGGGCGGAGACCGGCCCGGGGTAGATCTTCACGAGCCCCCGGATCGAGAGCCCGGATGCCATAGGCGCGGAGGGCGGCTCGGGGGACAGCGAGGTGGCAGCGGAGGATCGCATGCGATTTTCTTCGGTCGGGCGAAAACACGAACCGACGCAGGGACGTCGTGGCTGCGGGGTGGGAAACGTAGGCCGATGCTGGTGGGCACGATACGCGACGTAGGCTGGCACATCAAAACACAAACGAGAATATTGCCCACGCCCAAGGCCGTGGCAAAGAGTCAATTCTTGGGCATGAGCAACCGGGGATAACCAAATGACCCGTTCGGGAAACGCACCTATTCCCGGTTGCTGACGCCGCCGAATTTTCCGTCGTTTTCGTCATCCACAGCGGCAGCGGGCGAGTTGACGGGCCTGGGCCCGTTTCGACGCGTGGCTTTCCAAGAGATAGTTCCCGCGGCCGGCCAGCCACTGGGCCAGCGACACGCGGAGATGGCGAGCACGGCCAGTCGGCCGCCGCTCGTGATGCGTTTCGTTCTCGCTGCCGCCGTGACATTGCCGGCGGCCGTCTACGCCGCGGACGCCCGGCGATGGCCGAGGAGATGTGCGAGAGCTGCGAGGAGGCGTGCGAGCAGTGCGTCGCCGAATGCACACAATGCGGCGACGAGCCATGCTGCAAGGCGAGCGCGGCGACCTGTAAGAAATGCTACGACGCCTGCGGGGCGATGCGGCGGTGAGGCCTATGAAGTGATCATCGGCAGCGAGCGGACTCTGATTCGCCGGGGTTCTAGCACGACGACAGCGCCGCGTTCGATACTCGGTGCCATCTCGGCAAGATTGGCCAGCAACAGATTGACCTGGCCGATCGGGTTTCGGGGTGTCGCTCCACGAAACAGAATTACCGACGGCCTCGCCGTGTTTCGCATGGCGAGGATGGTGCCAAAGTCGGTATCCGCCGAGACGATAACCCGTTGATCGCGGTCTGCGTGGTCAAAAATCGTTTCGTCATCCGCAGCTGCAAGCCCAAGATCCCTCACGTGAATTGCATCATGGTCCGCTTGCCGCAGGCCTTCTGCGACGACCGGTGAAAGAGCATTGTCGATGAGGAATCTCATGACGCATGCAGGAGCGGAAGTTCCCGCTCTCGCACGGCCTCAGCGGCGTAAGCGAGCGCCGCGTGAACGTCTTCCGCCTCCAGGTCGGGAAACGCTCGAAGAATGTCTTCTTTCGTCATTCCTTCCGCAACCATGCCGACGACGGTCGCCACGGGAATTCGCAGGCCGCGAATGCACGGCACGCCGTTCATCTGCTTCGGATCGACGGTGACTCTGCTCATGGCTGCGTTACCGAATAAAGGGACAGGACGTTTTTCGAACAGCATGCATGAGTATACCGCCGACGGCGTCACGACGCCCGGCGGCGCTTGCCGCCGCCACGAGGTCGAGCGCAAACTCCAACCGCGGCACCTCCCGCTTGCCGTCGATCCGCATGAACGGCACCACGCGGATCGGACCGTCGAGTAACTGCCGCAGGATCACGGCCGCCCGGGCCTCGGCGCCAAGCAACTGCACCTTCACGGCCTCGAGGTGCTGGAGAAGCTTCGCCGCAGACGGCAGCTTTTTCTTGCGGCCCGCCTGCTCCTCCGCCTCCCGCCGGCGGGACCGCACGATCGCCAGGTCCCGCTTCCGGTCCGCCAGCCGCGACGTGAGCGACGACAGCGTCCCGTCGCCGCCCTCCACCGCCGCCGACAGCCACTCGCTGGCCAACACGAGCTTCTTTTCCTGCTTGTCGAGTTTCTTGAGCTCGACGGCCAGCGATCCGCCCTTCTCGTGCAGTTCCCGAACGGGGGGCAGCACCGCGTCGCGGACGCCGTCGAGAGACAAGACCGCGTCGACCACCGCCTCGAGCACAGCCGGGTACACCCGCTCCCGCATGCAGTAGCCGCGGTGCCAGCAGGTGCCCCTCGCTGCCCCCGAACACCGGAAGACGCTGTTCGTCTTGCCGTGCGAGTGCATCGGCGCGCCGCAGACGCCGCAGGTGAACACGCCGGCCAGCAGCCCGCGCCGCTGCCGCGTCGTGCCACGAAGCGGGTGCCCCGCACCGCGGATGGGCTTTTGGAACACTCGTCGCTTGTCGACCACCTCGTTGGCTTTGTACCAAAGCTGATCCGACACGATCCGGAGCTGCGGGCTCTCCCGCGTCGGGATCTTGTCCTCGTCGTTCCAGATGTACTCCGACTTGCCCGTCCGCAGCTTCCGCTTCGACACCTTCACGCGATTGGTCTCGAATCCCCGGTACTTGGTTCGCCGGATAATCGCGTTGACGTTGCCCGTCGTCCACTTCGCCTGTCGAGACCACTTGGCCTTGGCAAACTTGATAGCGTCGAGCCATTCACCCACCTCGGCCGCCGTCTCACCGGCGGCGATCCGTTCGAAAACCTCGCGGATCACCGCCGCCTTCTCGGGATCGATCTCGTCGTAGAACGGGCGCCTGGCAGGCTCCGTCTCCGTCGCCGGCACGGTACACCGGCGCTTGTAGCCGATGACCGTGTTGCCCACCGCGGCCCCGCGGGCCCAGAGGCCGTCGTGGGCCCGCCGGATCCGCTGCCGGGTATAGAAGTTCGACCGGGCGTGCTGCATCTGGCACATGTGCAGCCGGTCGGGCCAGTCGTCGTCAGGCGTGTCGATGTAGTCCGACGGGCAGATCACCCGCACGCCGGCGTCCACCGCCGATTCAAAGAGTTC
>JAJTED010000114.1 GCA_021300535.1 Planctomycetaceae bacterium
AAGGCCATCTGGACGGAGGCCAATCGCCAACTGGCCACGGGCCCGCTCACCGCCCGCGGCCTGCTCGGCCTCATGAACGTGGAGCTCGTGGGCACGACCGACGATCCCGCCGACCCGCTCGACTGGCATGCGAAGATCGCCGCATCCAATCTGGCCACGCGTGTGGTGCCCACCTTCCGCCCCGATGCGGCCCTCAAGGTGCAGCACCCTGAAAAGGTGCAGGCCTGGGCGCGGCGGCTCGGCGACACGGCCGGCATCGGCGCCGACACGTTTTCCGGGCTCCTGGCGGCCATCGAGAAGCGGCATGACGATTTCGCGCGGGCCGGCTGCCGGGCGACCGATCACGGCATCGAGTTCCTGCCCGACGTGGACGGCACGGAGGCGGAGGCACGGGCCGTCTGGGAGCGGGCCATGGCCGGCACCGCGGCCACGGCGGCGGAGGCGGAAACGTTCATGGCGTTTTTCATGCGGCACGTCGCCCGACTCAACCATGCCAAGGGCTGGGTCACGCAGCTCCACCTCGGGGCGTTCCGCGACCCGAACCCGCCGCTCACGGCACGGCTCGGCGCCGACGCCGGCGCCGACACGATCGGCGACGCCCGGCAGGGGCCGGGGCTCGTGCGGTTCATGGGCACGCTCGTGGCCGAGGGATGCCTCGGCCGCACGATCCTTTACAACATCAATCCCGCCGACAATGCCCTGTTCGGCGGCCTGCCCGGATCGTTCCAGGACGGCGTGATCCCGGGCAAGATCCAGTGGGGCAGCGGCTGGTGGTTCATGGACCAGGAGCGGGGGATGCGGGATCAGATGAACATGCTCTCGGATCTCGGCCTCCTCGCCCGCTTCGTGGGCATGGTCACCGACTCGCGGTCGTTCCTCTCCTATCCGCGCCACGAGTACTTCCGCCGCATCCTCTGTGACCTCCTCGGCGCCGACGTCGAGAGCGGCCGGCTGCCCGACCGCCGCGACTGGCTCGACACCCTCGTCGCCGACGTCTGCTGCCGGAACGCCCGGGCGCTCTTCGGCGGCGGCACCGGCGCACGGTATAATCCGTAAATGTCCTCTGCACCTCGTCGCGTGAATCATCCGTCCACGGATGCTGCCCAGCCGGGCGACATCGATCGGTCGGAATGGCCCGTGTGGGTCGGCCGGGTCGGAGGCGCGGAGCCCAAGGCCGACTACTCTCATCTCTCTCCGTCAGAGCGGATCGAGTTGTGCTGGGAAGTGACGAAGCAGGCGTGGTCCCTCACGGGAGCGCTGCCCGATGAATCCACATTTTGTCGAGATTCTGAAAGCGTTTCGCGACGAGGCCGTTGAGTATCTCGTCATCGGCGCCCACGCGCTGGCAGCCCACGGCCATGTGCGTGCCACGCTCGACATCGATCTTTGGGTGAAGGCCTCGCGCGACAATGCGGCCCGCACATGGCGTGCCTTGCAGCGTTTTCGGGCGCCGCTGTCCAAGATGCACGTCGAAGACTTCGCGGAGCCCGAGGTGCTCTACCAGATCGGGCTACCGCCGAGCCGTATCGACATCATGACGAGCGTCACGGGGCTGGAGTTCGACGCGGCCTGGCCGAACAGAATCACGGCCACGTTTGGCGACGTGACGGCGCCCGTGCTCGGTCTCGATGACATGCGGAAAACAAAGCGTGCCGCAGGCCGTCTCAAGGACCTCGCCGACCTCGAAGAACTCGGCTGACGGTCCGCCAAATCCGGCCTTGACCATGCCCATCGGCCGCGCCGTTGCGGGTGCCGCTGCTTGGGTTCCGGCAAACGCCTCACCAGCCGCGCATCAGATCGACAATTCCGCGGCCCCTTGACGCCCCCCCCCCCAGGTACGAGGACCGATGCGTGTTTGGGTCGCGGGATGGCTGGGTGTACTGCCTGCGGGCCGATGATGGCACCGAGGTCTGGCGGACGCGGGCGGCGCCGGCCGAGCAGTACGTCGTCGCCTTCGGTCAGGTGGAATCGGCCTGGCCGGTGCCGGGCAGTGTGGCGGTGAAGGACGGCCTGGTGCTGCTGTCGGCCGGCCGATCCCACGGCGTGGACGGCGGACTGCCGTTTCTGGCCCTGCGGCTCAGCGATGGGTCGACCGCGTGGGTGCGGAATCGTGGGTACATCGGCGACGTGCCCATCAGCGATGGGTCGGACCTGTTCATCGGCGGGGTCAAGGTCGCCGACGAGGATCTGCCCCGGGACCGGGCCGGACAGCCCACCAGCCCCGCGGCCCACACGTGCCTGTTCGCGCCGAAGGGACACGAGGAAATCACCGCCCTCATCGGCCCGCGTGCCGGGTTGTCCGAGGCCGGCATGATGACGCAGCCGCCGTGGACGGCCCACAAAGGACACCAGCGGTCGCATGCCTTCCGCTACCGCGGCCGGCGCGGTTCGCTGCTGGCGTTCGACGGTGCCGCCACCGTCGTGGCGAACATCCCGGAGTGGGTCGAGAAGAATGCGAAGGACGCCGGGATGATCCTGACCGCCTACGAGTCGCGACCGGACCGGGCCGAGCCGACCTGGTCGGTACGGCTGGCGGCCGGCGAGCGTGTCCACGGGCTGGCGCTCGCGGCCGACGCCGTGGTCGTATGCGGTGCGGCGGAGGCCACCGGTCCCGGCCCGCGGGGCTTCGTGCGGCTGCTCACGCGGGATACCGGCACCACGATCATCGACCGGCCCCTGGACGGCGTGCCCGGCTGGGATCCCATGGCGCTCGCCGGCGGACGGATCTACGTCAGTTCTAGCGACGGCCGCATGTTCTGCCTCGGCGAACGGTAGCGGTCGGCAGCCGGTGAGCCTGGAGACGGCGCCGGCACCCGCCGGTCGCCGTCGGGCACGAACCGTCCTGCGGCGGGACGGTCGGTCCCGGCCGAACGTCCCGCCAGAACTACTTGGCGAGGATCAGCCGCCGGCCATCCCGGCGAATGGTCTGCCCGCCGACGGTCAGGGTGTCGCCTGCGGCATTCACGGCCGGGGCCGGGCCGTTTTGGACGGTGATGACCACGAAGTATTCGTCGCTGCCAGTCGCCCGGATCGCCGGCGTCAATGTCAGCGGTCGGTCGCCCACGAAAGTCAGCCGCATGTTCGGGCCGTCCACGTCGCCCACGGTGACGGTGTTGCCCTCGACCTTGGCGGCACCGGCCTGCCTGGCGAGCCTGAGGTTCCAGGCACAATCCTCGGCGCCCTGCAACTGGTCGTGGATCGCCAGCAGCACCGGTGCGCCGGAGGCGCCGCTGAGGTCGACCGCCATGAGCCGGGTCGCGCGAATGCCATGGTCGACGAACTGCCCCTGACGCGACATGCGGACGAGTTTCTGGTCCGGGCCGGGCGTGGCGCCACGGGCGAGCTGGCTCATGTAGATCGGGCTGTTGTCCCACGCGAGACTGGCCAGGCCATCGGACGTGCTGGTCCAGTCCAACAACCGGGCCCCGAGCCTGGGCGTGTAGGCGGCCGCGTTGGCGGTGGTCGGCAGCGCGGCGCCGGGGGTGTTCGCGGACGTCTCCTTCATCACGTAGTCGCCGATCCAGAGCCTGCCCAGGGCGAACAGCTGCATGTCCCAGTTGCTGCCGATGAACCAGTGGGTGCCACCGGGAAAGTCGCTGCCGGTGTTGAGCACGACCAGCGAGTCCTGGCCGCCCTGCCAGGGTCTGCGGAACAGCCAGTGACCGCCCACGGGATCGGGCCCGACCCACGGCAGGCTCTCCGTCGGCGGCCGGGCCGGCACGTCGAACGGGTAGTTCATCAGCAGGTATGCGGCATGGTAGGCCCAGAGCAGGCCGAACGTTTTGTCGCCCTGCAGTCCGTACGAGCGGTCAAACAGCCACCGCGCGCCGGCCTTCATCGACTCCGGCACGGTCGTCAGGCCGAGGATGAACAGCCCGCCGTACTGCCCGCTGGGCAGTCCCTCCGCGGGCGCGACATCGGCGGCGGGCGGCAGCCACATCCATTCGCCGAGCAAGCACATCTGCCCGGGCAGGCCACGCATCATGTCGCCACCGAACGCGGACCGGTATGCCTGGATGACATGGCCGGGGCCGCTGTTCCAGGTCATCCGTTTGTAGGATTTGCCTTCCATGCCCCAGCCGGTGTTGCTGTTTCCGTTGTGCTGGAAGAAGCGGCGGGTCGAGCGGGCGTTGACGTGGATGATCCGTTCCAGGCCGGCGATTTCCTCACCGTTACCGGTCTTCTCGCCGAGCAGGCAGACCGCGGCCACACCGGCGCCCGCGGCCCGGATGGCCTCGTGGTTGTGCCACGGGTTTAACGACGCGCCGCCCATGCCGGTCAACGTCTCCAGATCCCTCATCCGCCGGGCGAGATCGTCGATCACCCGCTGCCGGAACTCCGCGTCCCAGGCGTCGTAGCAGAAGTCGAGCGTCACGGCCATCGCCTGCGCCATCGGCGCGTAATGGATGTCCTGGCTGCCTCGCAAGCCGAGCATGTCGGCCAGGATCGCCTGGGCCTTGTCGGCGTGGGCTTTTTCGCCGGTCAGCTGATAGGCCAGACCATAGCCCGCCGGGAGGTACATCTGCACCTTCGGCCAATGCCCGTGACTCTTCGGCAACTGTTCCAAGAACCGTGCCATGATCGCCCGGCCTTCGGGTGTCTCCAGCCGCTGCTTGATCACGGGCAGGTCGCTCTTGCGGAAGATGAGCCGCGGATGTTCATGCGGCTC
This sequence comes from Planctomycetaceae bacterium, assembly GCA_021300535.1. GTDB lineage: Bacteria > Planctomycetota > Planctomycetia > Pirellulales > UBA1268 > QWPN01. Next base: position 4,670 of record JAJTED010000114.1, read on the forward strand.
GAGTTTCTTGAATCCGGCCGCCGGCTCCGTCCATGACGGATACACGCGCCCCACCACCTTGCCTTTGACCTCGACCGTGGTTTCAGCCGCCACGGGTTTGGCCGGTGCCGCCTGGACGGCGTTGCTGGGCCCGACTCCGGCAGGGAACGCGGGCAGGCTCGAAGTGTCGGTCGCGGCCGCCGCCTCTTTCGCGGCTGCCCCGGCAGCCGCCCCGCCGGTGCGGATCGTGCCGGTAAACTCCCCGGCATACCGGTCGCCTTCCCGCTTCAGCGTGATCTGGTATTCGGCCGTGCCGAGCGGGTTCTTGCCGCCGCGCAGGCCAAAGGCATCGCGCAGCAGCGTCATCTTGATCGCGAGCCTGTCGCCCTCGGCACTGACGACCTCCCCCTCGTGGTCGCACTTTTGCACGCTGATGGCGTAGCCCCAGACCTGCGGCTCGAACCTGCCGTCCCGCAGCGTCAACTCCAGGTCCATGTTCCGCGTGTACCGGTCGGTCGGCGCCGCGGGCGCGACACCTTCGAGCAGCGTCAACTCCACCGTCTCGGGGCCGCCGGCGGCAACGGCGATACCGGCCAGCGAAAGACTGGCGTTCAGGACACAGATCCAACGGATCAACGTCTTCATGGGTGGCCACCTTCCTGGCTACTCGGTTTCGACCATCACGCTCGTCGTCGCCAGCCGGCACCTGGCAGGGCGGAACTGGAGACTTGGAGCTTCACTGCGGTTTGGTCTTGGGTCTTCAGCGGACCTTGGGGGTGGACGTGGCGGGCCGCGTCTGCTGAGGTGGGAGAGACATGCCACAGGCATCAGCCTGAGCTGGTCGGCGTGTGCCTGTAGTTCTTCGCCGCGCTGGCGCCGACCCGACGGCGGCATGGTCGTGGAATGGAACGCCGCCGGATGCACCTCGAGAGTATTATCAATCACATCGAGCCGCTCAAGCGGTTCGTTTCCAAGCGGGAACGATGGGGTCACGTCCGTTGGACGCCCGCGAAGATCGAGGTCGAGCCACCGGCGAACCAGCGACCGACCATTTCGGGCTGCGGGAAGAAGCGGCCGGGGTCCGACCGGCTTGCTTGATCGCTTCCACATCGTGCGGAAGATGAACGTGGCGATCGACGAGGCGGGGCGGGCGGGGGCCGCCTGGCCGCAGTCAGCGCCTCTTCGCAAGCCGACGTCGGGCCCGCTTGATGGACTGGGCGTCAGCCCGGGAACGCCGCTCCTCGACACAATAGACGCGTACCGCCTCCGGGTGTGCCTGTTTCCAGACGTCTGGCCGCAGCGATTCGTAGTTCGTCTCCCCGGCCAGGAGTCGGAACCCTGATCGACGCCGCTGCCGCAGCCGACATGCTCGCCTGGGAGAAGAGCGGGTTTTCCATCGACGCCGGTGAGCTGGTACAGCGGGCCGTACCCCGCGGCGTGGCCGATGGTGAGATAGCCCTGCTCCTCGATGAGGTGTCGCTGATATTTCCCGGGGCCGGGATAGCCCTTCGTGGCCGGGGAAACCTTTTCCGGAAAGGTCTCGCCATTCCCGCCCAAGACATGCCGCAGACGGGCGACGATCGCCTTGCCGGCGGGCGTTGCGGACTTCCGCCACAACTCCGGCACGTCCGCCGGCCAGGGCTCCGCCGCCCCCGCGAGATGACCGGCCATCAACACGACCGCCAGGCTTGTCAAGCGGCAGGACCGCACGGTAGGTTCCTCGAGGTGTTCGCAGGTTCCGCAGATCGGCAAAGGCATCACACGCACGGGCGATCAACCATTCACCGGAGGGATCGAGAAGTCCATCCACTTTGAAGGAGCCGCGGCGCTTCCCAGGGGGCGGTTTCAGCCCCGGAATCGGCCCCTGAAAAAATGCAGAGCCGATTCGTGCCACGCCAAGACGCGAATGGCGAGCGTGGATCAACCGCAACAACATCATGCTCCCTGCCGTAACCTGATCCGTGAACGGGATCGTCGAACGGCAGCCGATCGCCGCGGCGCAACGACGCTCGTGGAGCTGCTCATCACGATCGGGATCGTGGCCCTGCTCGCCGGGTTGCTGCTCGCCGGCGTGCAGGCGGCGCGAGGAACCGTGGACCACGTGGCCCACGGCAACTGGCTGCGGCAACGGCGGCTCGACGAGCCGCCCCCGCGAACGACACTGCGGATCCTGTTCATCGGCAATAGCCACACCTTCGTCAACGACATCCCGGGGCTCGTCACTGCCCTGGGGGCGAAGATCGGCTGCCGCGTGACGGCGCAGAGCGTGGCTGCCGGCGGCCAGACGCTCGAGGGTCACTGGAACGGCCCCGAGGCCCGCGGTCTGATCGAGTCCGGGTGGCCGGGAACGGCCGACTGGGACGCGGTCTGCGCCGACGGGAGAAAAACGCCACTGCAGGGGGATGCGCGGCGTTTTGGCGAACCGCCTCTGGACGGCAAAGTGCATGAAAATCGCGTTGTTTCACGTCCGCGGCGAACTACGGGAGCCGGATTTCACCCACAGATTCTGCTGCAGACCCTTTCTTCAAGGGGTCGATGCGGCCGCAGTTGAGATCAGCCGGGACGACGACCCCTGCTCCTCAGTGGTCTCGTGGATGAAGGTGATGACAGGCGCCGAGAACGACGCCGAGCGTTATGCGGCGAAGACGCTCTTCGAATCGATGCGACGCGTCGAACTTTCCGCCGCGATCGCCCACAGAGCCGTGGATCTACGGCGACGGCTGCGGCTCAAGCTCCCGGACGCCATCGTGCTGGCGACCGCCGATCGAGAAGGATGCATCCTGGTGACGCGTCATGCCAAGGACTTCGATCCGCAGGATCCTCGAGTCCGTATTCCCTACGCATCCTAAGGACTCACGCGGAGTTCTTTTTGTGCTCAGCCGAGCACGGCGAGAATCGGGCGGGCGGCTCGTCAGGCGATGCTCGAAGGACGTCGCGGTCGGCATGTGCGTGGACGAGTTCGTCCCGGTCCCCCTGGCTTGCTTCACGGCGGCAGGGCCATCCATGGCCCCTGCCACCTCGGGCGGTCGGAGCCAAAGCCGAGATTTCGCTCGACCTCCTCGCCAGCGTCCGGCACGGGCCGTTGGGCGACTGCGCCAGCCAGATGCCCAGGGCGGCGGCCACGGCCAGCCGCCCGTCGCGACGGGATCCGCGATCCGGCCGCTGGGGTACGATGGGTCGGGTCGGCGCCGTCGCGCTGACCGCCCGTTCCACCATGCCCCCGACTTCCCCCGGCCGTTCCCTGTCGCGACAGCTCGTGGCCCCCGTCGTGGGCCTCGTGCTGACGGCGGTGCTCGCCAACGTCGCCGTCTCCGCCTGGCTGGCCGCCCGCCGCAGCCTGGCGGCTGCCCGCACCGATCAGGAGCAGCTCGCCGCCGCGCTCCGCGCGTCCCGCGTGACGCTCTCCCCGCAGGTGCTCGACACGCTCCATGCGCTCACCGGCAGCCACTTCGTCGTCTGGGATGCCACGTCGCGCACGGCGGGCGCGGCAACCTTGCCCCGTGGCGCACTGTCCGCCGCCGCCGTCGCGGCGCTGGCCGCCGACGTGGGCGGCGTGACCATGCTGGCCGGGCGGCCGCACCGGGTCGGCCTCGCCCGCGCCGCGGGCGTGCGCCCCGAGACCGTGCTCGTGCTCACGCCGGTGGCCAGTCCGTGGCGCACCATGCGCGACGCCCTGTGGCCGGTGCTGGCCGTGGCCGCGGCCACGCTCGCCGTGCTCGTGCCGCTGTCGCTGCGGACCACCGGCCGGCTCACGCGGCGGATCGGGGCAGCTCGCCGCCGGCTTCGCCCACGAGCTGCGGAATGCCGTCACCGGCGCGCAGCTCGCCATAGACCTCCACCGCCGCCGCTGCCCGGCGGGCACGGCCGACGACAGCCTCGGCGTCGCCTCCCGCCAGCTCGCCATCCTCGAGGAAGAGGTCCGCGGCCTGCTCGCCCTGGGCCGGCAGGAGCAGGCGCCGCCGCAACCGCTGGCCGTCGATGCGCTCCTGGCCGAGGTCCGCGACCTCACCGCCCCCCGCTGCCAGCACGTGGGCGTCGGCGTGGAGCTCGGGCCCGCCACCGGTCTGACGATCGTCGGCCGCCGCGACGCGCTGCGGGCGGCGCTGGTGAACCTGGCGCTCAATGCCATCGACGCCGCAGGCCCTGACGGCAGGCTGAGGCTCGGGGCCACCACCACCGCAGCCGCGGTCGCGCTCACGGTCGAGGACGACGGACCCGGGCCGCCGGAGGCGATCCGCGACTCGCTGCACGAACCGTTCGTCACCGGCAAGCCGGAGGGCATCGGCCTCGGTCTGGCGGTGGCCAAGGCGGTGGCCGAGGCGCACGGCGGCACGCTCTCGTGGAGCCGCGTGGCCGACTGGACGCGGTTTGTGATTACATTGCCGCTGGAGCCGCATATCCCTCCGGTGACGCAGTCAGCATGAGCGAGATTCTCATCGTCGACGACGAGCCGGCCATCGGCTGGAGCCTGCGCGAACTGCTCACCGACGAGGGCCACGCGGTCACGCTGGCCACCACCGTCGCCGACGCGATCGCGGCCTGCCGCCGCCGGCCGCCCGACACGATCCTCCTCGACGTCCGGCTCCCCGGCCGCGACGGGATCTCCGCCATCCCGGAACTGCGGGCCCTCGCCCCGAGTGCGCCGGTGATCGTGATGACCGCCTTCGGCGACCTCGACACGGCGGTGCGGACCGTCGCGGCAGGTGCCTTCGACTATCTCATCAAGCCCTTCGATCTCGAGCAGGTGACCGCCGTGGTCGCGCGGGCACTCGCGGACCGGGGCCACGCGGCCGCAGCGGTCGCGCCGTCGGAGGAGGCGGCCGCACCCCAGCTGATCGGCTCCGGGCCGCGGATGCAGGCCATCTTCAAGCACATCGCACTGGTGGCGAACACCGACCTGCCGGTGCTCGTCAGCGGTGCCGCCGGCACCGGGAAGGAGCTCGTGGCCCGCACCATCCACGCCCACGGCGGCCGCCGCGCCGGGCCGTTCGTGGCCACGAGCCTGGCGGCGCTCGCGCCCGGGGCGGTGGAGGGCGAGCTCTTCGGCCACACCCGCCCCGGCCTCTTCGAACTGGCCGCCGGCGGCACGCTGTTTCTCGACGAGATCGGCGCCACGCCGCTGGACGTGCAGGCGAAACTCCTGCGCACGCTCGAAACGGCTGCCTTCACACGCCTGGGCTCCGCCGCGCCGACGGCGGCCGACGTCCGCGTGATCGCCGCCACGGACCAGGACCTGGCCGCGGCGGTCGGGGCCGGCACATTCCGCGCCGATCTCTACGAACGGCTACGGGTGCTGTCGATCGACGTGCCGCCGCTCGCCGCGCGGCCCGAAGACATCGAGCCCCTGGCCCGGCACTTCCTCGCCCGACATTCCGGCCGGCAGCCGCAGCCGGCCGCCCGGCCCGCGATCGCGACGGAGTGTTTCCAGGCGCTCCGCGACCATCCGTGGCCGGGCAACGTCCGCGAGCTCAAGCATGCGATCGAATATGCCGCCGTGATCGCCCGCGGCGGCACGCTGCGGCCCGAGCATCTGCCTGCCCCCACGGCCGCGGCGACCGGAACCACAGCCGCGCCGCTCGCCGCCGCCACTGCCGCGCTCACGGCGGCCACGAAGGAGTGGGCCGCCGCGGCCCGCCACGAGTTCGGCGAGCTTGCCGAACCAGACCTCCATCACCGGGCCAGCACGGCGGTCGAGGCCGCGCTGCTCCGCGAGGTGCTCGCCCACACCGGTGGCAACCGCACGGCCGCCGCCAAGCTCCTCGGCCTCGACCGGGCCACGCTGCGCACCAAGCTGCGGCATCTGGGGCTCGACGACTGACGGCCCACTCTGCGCGGCGAGTTCTTCACCGCGCGGTCGAAAAGTTCCCCGCCTGAGCGGGCAAAAAACTGCCTCCCGCGGCCGCGAAATCGCGAAATAATCGGGGAGCGATCGCCCGCAGCGTTCGCTGGTGACAGTCGATCCCTCCGCCGCCGACCACCGGGCCCACCCCACGAGTCTCTCGTGCAACCCGACGACCATCTCAATGCCGCCGATCCCGCTCGCAACGACGACACCGACACGTTCCTGCTCGGGGCGACATCGGCCCCCGACGCTGAGGACGGCGACGCGGTCTCCGACACCTGGATCGATACGGACGAGGACGGCGACACGATCGACCACGCCCTGTTCGCGCTGCACGCCCGCATGCGGCTTGTGGTGAGCCGCGTGCTCGCCTCTTTGTCTTTCGGCTCAACACGACCGCGCGGCACAAAAAGCCCCCGGCGGAAGCCGGGGGACTCCGGGTCGCGCACCTTCCCACGTGCCATGCGGTGTGGGCTTGAACCGGAGAATCACGTGCCGTCTTGCGGCATGGATGACTGCGTGGTTTCCAGACCCGGTGTCCCCGGGCTCCCGCCCGGGGCTTCTTGGAACTGTGACAAGACCGAGTCGCTGTTCAACGGGTTGCCGAAAAGCGGTTCGCCGCTGGATTTCTGCAGCACCGGCACTTGGTGGACCCACTCGGCGCAACGCCCCAACACGCGCCACGGGCCGGCCGGTCGCACGCACCGACGCGGCTTTACGCTCGTGGAACTGCTCATCGTGATCGCGATCATCGGCACGCTCATCGGCCTCCTGCTCCCGGCGGTGCAGAGTGCCCGCGAGTCGGCACGGCGGACGGCGTGCTCCAGCAATCTGCGGCAGCTGCCGCTCGCGTTCCAGAATTACGAGAGCGCCCGAAAGATGCTGCCGCCGCTGATGCGCCGGTACGGTTCCGACGCCATCACTCCCACGGCGGCCGGATGTGAGACGGGCATGGCGTTTCGCAGTTGGGCGGCGGACGTGCTGCCCTACCTGGAGGAAACCGCGGTCATGAGTGCCTACGACCCGTCGAAAAATTGGTGGGTCAACGAGGACAATACCGTTCCCCCCGGAGGCACGGCAGGCCTGCTGGATACGCCTGTCACGGGCAACCGGAACCTGGTGCGGACGCAATTTCCCATCATGCAGTGCCCGTCGTCTCCCGTTCCCAATCGCATCCAGGACAAAATCGAAGCCTCTGCGTCCAAGCCCCGGAAGACCGGCGCCTGCGGCGACTACTTTCTCGTGGCCGGGACGGGGACGAACTTCAAGGCGTTGGCGGCGCTTCCCGACTGGCCTGCGGCGGCACTGCCGGGACCGACCGAGCAGTGGAGCGGGTGCGTGAACTCCAAGGTGAACTCCGCCGTCAACCGTCCACGGAGCACGTTCGCGAAGATCACCGACGGCCTCTCGAAGACGATCCTGCTCGCGGAATGTGCCGGCCGCGAGGACGTGTGGCGGGCCGGGCAGCGGACCCCGGCGAACGCGGACAACAACTCAGGAAATACCGCCTGCGCCAGGGCGCAGGGGGGCGCCTGGGCGACGAACGACAATCCGCACGGCTTTGGCGAAAAGAAAGACGCATGGTGTCCGGCTGGCACCAGTACTTTGACCGGTGCGATTCCGCCGTCACTCTTCCGCGTGAACGGCTCCAACGAGTCGGGCTGGCTGGTCTACGCCTTCCACACCGGCGGCGCCAACATCGCCATGGCGGACGGCGCCGTGCGCTTCGTGGGGGAAGACACCGATGTGCAAATCCTCGGCCAGCTCGCGACCCGTGCCGGTGGCGAGGCGGTCGCGGTGCCGTGAACCGCACGACTGTTCCACGGCGGTTTCGCTCGCCCGGCACCGCCTGCTTTCCCCGGCCACTGGCGGGCCATAGACTGCCCACATCGCGATTCCTCCATCGCCACACGCGGTCGTTTCCCTCCGTCACGAAAGGTTCCAGCATGGACATTCTCGGTGAGATCTTGAAGCAGGTGCTCGAAGGCGCGGCCCAGCAGCAGCCACAGCCGCAGCAGCGGGCCCCGCAGCCCCAGCGACGTGGTGCGGCAGTTCGAGGAGAAGGGGATGCGGGAGCAGGTCGACTCGTGGGTCCGCACCGGCCCCAACAAGCCGGTCGATCGCCGGCAGATCGAGGACGCCTTCGGCCAGCGCGAGCTCGAGCAGATCGCCCGCTCGAAGGGCGTCGACCGCGACCAGTTGGCCGAGGTCCTCGCCAAGTACATCCCGCGGATCATCGACGAGCTGACCCCCACAGGGCAGCTGCCGGCGCGGCGCTGAACGACGACGATGTCGCAGGCAGCGATCCGCGGTATGGCGCGGGGAATTGCCACCGCGACGGCATCACGTGCCGCCGCGGTGGCGCTCGGCTGCGCGGTGCTGGCCGGTAATGCCCGCGCCGCGGAGCCGGGCCGTGACTGGTCGCAGGTGCAGCTCGCCCGGCGGGACGATCCTCGTGTTCCGGCCGACCTGCCGGCCGGGAACGAGGTGCAGCCGCGGGTGCCCTCACGGCGGGCTGCCCGGCGGGCTGCCCGCCGCGGACGACCGCTCGACGGCGTGCCCGTCGTCGTGGGGCGGCCCGCGGCCGCCGACTCGCTCGGGGCCGCCGCCCCAGTCGGGGCCGCAAGTGCGCCGGTGATCGCCCTGCAGCGGCAGCCGCCGCTCGGTGTGGAGGCGACGCTCGGCTCGCCGTTCGCCGTCGCCGGTGACGGGGTGCTCGCGCACCGTGACCTGCCAGTGGCCGCCCCCGCAGACACCGACCGGCGATTCGACCTCTATCTGCCCGACGCCTGCGCCGCAGGCGGCCTGCCGCTGGTGGTGTGGATCGCGGGGGGCGACGCGTGGGATGGCACGCGGGCCGCCTGCCCGCTGCGCTGGCTCGTCCCCCGCGGCTACGCGGTGGCGTGCGTCGGCTATCGCTCCCCGGCCACGGCCGTCTTTCCAGCCCAGCTCGACGACTGCCGCGCGGCGCTCGCCACGCTCGTCCGCGACGCCGACACGTGGGGCATCGATGCGACGCGGATCTGCGTCATCGGCTGCGGCACCGGGGGGCATCTGGCGGCCCTCGTCGCACTGGCCGACTCCCCGGCCGCTGCTGACGACGCCGGCGTCGCGGCAGCTTGCGCGATCGCGGCGCCTACCGACCTGCCGAGCCTCGGCCCCGCCCATACCCGCACAGCGTCCGCCGCGCGACAGCTCATCGGCGGGCCGCTGGCCGAGCTCCGCGAGGCGGCCCGGGCGGCGAGCCCGCTGGCACACGTTTCCGCCGACGATCCGCCGCTGCTGCTCGTCCACGGCGGCCACGATGCCCAGGTGCCGGCCGACCAGGCGGTCCGCCTCGACGCAGCGTGCCGCGCGGCGGGCATCGACTGCCGGCTGGTGCGGCTCGACGGCGTGGGGCACGACGTGACCGTCGATGCCGGCACCGCGGCGGGCGCGGCCGTGCTCGCGTTTCTCGATCGCGTGCTCGCAGACGCAGGCGGCCCCAAGCGCGGTCCGTCCCCGGCGCCGTGACTGCTTGAGGATCCGGTGGCGCCGCCGCGCGACCATTGCAATCGGCACGGTCGCGCCACGCGCTGCGGTCTGCCTTCCCCTCCCGCCTTGTGCAGTCACCGCCCGCACCCGTCGATACCTTTCCCTGTGCCGGAACGATCCGACACCCGTGCGGCCGTTCGGCCGCCCGCCCTGCGAGCACCGTCATTCGGAGCACCGTCGTCGCGCCATGCCATCGCCCCGTCGCAAGCCAGCCACATCCGCCGTGCAGAATCCTCTCGAGACCTATCTGCGCGACATCAACGAGACCTCACTGCTCACCGCCGCCGACGAGAAGCGGCTCGCCGAGGCGATCGCCCGCGGCGACGCCCTGGCCCGCGACCACATGGTCCGCGCCAACCTCCGACTGGTGGTGAACATCGCCCGCTCCCGCCTACATGGTGGAGCTGCTGTCCAAGTGGCGGCGGGCCTCGGCCCGGCTCCTCGACGCCCTCGGCCGCACGCCGACACCCGAGGAGGTGGCCCGCATGCTCGGCCTGGCCCGCAAGAAACTGCCGATCATCAAGAAGGCGATTCACGTCCACCAGGCCGTGCCGCAGACGGAGCAGGCGGAGGGCTGGTCGCTCGGGGAGCTGATCCGCGACGAGAACGCCAAGTGCCCGGCGGAGGTGCTGCTCGACAGCGACACCCTGCGGCACGTGCTCCGCCGCATCGACCAGCTCGATCCCCGGGCGGCGACGATCATCAAGCTCCGGTTCGGCCTGGGGGGCGGCGAGCCGATGACGCTCAAGGAGATCGGGGGCGTGCTCGGGCTGACCCGCGAACGCGTGCGGCAGATCGAGGCCGAAACGCTCGCCAGCCTGGCGGTGGAGCTCGACGGAGCGCCGCGGGCGCGGATCCAGTTGCGTCACGGCGCCTGACGCGGATAGCCTCTGCACACCATGGACCTCGCCTCCTTCATCCGTCCGATCCCCGACTTCCCCAAGCCGGGCATCCTGTTTCGCGACATCACGCCACTGCTGGCCGACGCCGCGGCCTTTGCCACGGCAATCGCGCGGCTCGCGGCGCCGTGGCGGGGCGCGAACCTCGACGCCATCGCCGCCGTCGAGGCCCGCGGTTTCCTGTTCGCCGGGCCGCTGGCCATCGAGCTCGGCGTCGGTGTGATCCCGGTGCGGAAGCCGGGCAAGCTGCCGGCCGACACGATCGCCTACGAGTACGACCTCGAGTACGGCCGTGATCGCCTGGAGATGCACAAGGGCGTGCTCCGGCCCGCCGCCCGGGTGCTCGTCGTGGACGACGTGCTGGCGACCGGCGGCACCGCGGCGGCCTGCATGCGGCTGATCGAGGCCGGCGGCGGCACCGTGGCGGGGGCGGCCTTCCTCGTGGAGATCGAGCCCCTCGGCGGCCGGGGGCAGCTGACGCCCCACCGTGTGGAGTGCGTGCTGACGTACTGAACGCCATGACCGGCCGCTCGCGCGTCGTCGTCGCCATGTCGGGAGGCGTGGATTCGAGCGTCGCCGCAGCCCTGCTGGTCGAGGCCGGGCACGACGTCGTGGGCGTGTTCATGCGGCAGGGCCGGCCGGAGACGACCGGGGCAGGGGAGCTGCCGATCCACGCCCCGACCGCCGCCAAACCGGGCCACCAGGGCTGCTGCAGCGTGGCCGATGCGCTCGACGCACGCCGGGTGGCGGATCGGCTCGGCATCCCGCTCTACGCCCTCGACCTGACGGCCGACTTCGGGCGGATCATCGACTATTTCGCCGCCGAATACGGGCGCGGCCGGACGCCGAACCCGTGCGTCCGCTGCAACGCCTGGCTCAAGTTCGGCCGGCTCTTCGAGCACGCCGACGCCGTGGCCGCGACGCATGTCGCCACCGGCCACTACGCGCGGCTCGAGCCCGACGGCGCCGGGCCGCCGCGGCTGCTCCGCGGCCTGGAGACGGCCCGCGACCAGTCTTACGTGCTGTTCGATGTGCGGCCCGAGCGGCTGCGGCGGATGCTGCTGCCGGTCGGCGGGCTGGCCAAGGCGGAGGTCCGCCGCCGTGCCGCGGCGCTCGGCCTGGCGACGGCCGACAAGCCCGACAGCCAGGAGATCTGCTTCGTCGCTCCCGGCGAACATGCGGCGCTCGTTGCCCAGCGGCTGGGCGGCTCGCGGGCCGGCGAGATCGTCGATGCCGCCGGCCGCGTGCTCGGGCGGCATCCCGGCATCGAGCACTTCACCGTCGGGCAGCGGCAGGGGCTGGGAATCGCCGCGGGCACGCCGCTGTTCGTGACGCGGATCGAGGCCGAGACGCGCCGCGTGGTCGTCGGCCCGCGCAGCGCGGTGCCCGAGGCGGAACTGACGGCCGCGGCGGCGACGTGGCTGGTGGCCCCGCCGGCGGCTCCCTTCGAGTGCCGCGTGCAGTGCCGCGCCCAGCGGTCGGCGGCGCCGGCGGTCGTCACGCCGCTGGCCCACGACCGCTTCCACGCCCGCTTTGTCGGCGGCCCCGACGCCTCCCCGGGCCCGATCTCCCCGGGCCAGCCGGCGGTCTGCTACGACGGCGACCGGCTCCTCGGCGGCGGCTGGATCGAGGGCTGAGGGACTTGTGGTTGAGGAGAACATCTCATGTGACGGGAAGATTTTTGGAGGGGGTGCCCGTGCCCCAAGAGGCGGCGTAGGCGGCCAGCGGAGCCATGGATGGCGGAGCGCCGACGCCTCCGAGTGACCGCAGCCCCGGAGGGGCGAAGCGAACGTCCGCCGATGGGGCACGGGCATCCCCGACCTGGGAAAACCCGGCTGTGTGACAGGCTTTTTTGCCCCAGGCGAAACCGCGAACTACGCTTGCCGCAAGCCCCCGTCCCCCGGAGCCGCCCCCATGCCCGAACGCCTCGCCGACAACGCCGTGCCGACCATTCCCCTGCCGGTGCTCATCGGCGGCGGGCTGATCCTGGCGCTGGTGGCGCTGACGATGCTCCTGCTCGTCTTCAATTACGGGCAGCTCTGGTTCCAGGCCTACTGGTCGAAGGCCCGCGTGACGTTCCTGGAGTTGCTCGGCATGAGCCTCCGCAAGGTGAACGCCCGCACGATCGTGCAGGCCCGCATCATGGCCACCCAGGCCGGCCTCGGCCCCGACATCACTCCCCGACGGCTCGAGGCCCACTACCTTGCGGGCGGTGACGTGCCGCGCGTGATCCGCGCCCTGATCGCTGCGCAGCGGGCCGACCTCGACCTCGACTTCGACCGCGCCTGCGCCATCGACCTCGCCGGCCGCGATGTGCTCGACGCGGTCCAGACGAGCGTCAACCCCAAGGTCATCGACTGCCCCGACAACGCCAGCGGCAAGACCACGCTGTCCGCCGTGGCGAAGAACGGCGTCGAACTCAAGATCCGGGCCCGGGTCACGGTGCGGACGAACCTGCAGCAGCTCATCGGCGGCGCGACCGAGGAGACGATCATCGCCCGCGTCGGCGAGGGCATCATCACCTCGATCGGCTCCGCCGGCAGCCACTTCGAGGTCATGGAGCATCCCGACACCATCTCCAAGGCCGTGCTCCAGCGGGGCCTCGACGCCCAGACGGCCTTCCAGATCGTGTCGATCGACATCGCCGACATCGAAGTTGGCGAGAACATCGGGGCCCGGCTCCAGGCCGACCAGGCCGAGGCCGACACCCGCGTGGCCCGGGCGAAGGCCGAGGAGCGGCGCAGCGTGGCCATCGCCCGGGAGCAGGAAATGAAGGCCGCCACGGCCGACAACCGCGCCCGCCTGCTCCAGGCCGAGGCACTCGTCCCGAAGAGCATCGGCGACGCCTTCCGGGCCGGCCGGGTGGCCGCGGTTGGCCCCGCCAACGGCAAAGCCTGACGGCCGGGAAAGGCGGAGCGTTGCCCGGCCGCCGCACCTTGCCGATTCTAACGGCCGCGGCAGGGGATCCCGTCACAAGCCGGGAAATCGGCCAAACCTTGCGGCCTGTTCCTGCCGATCTTCCCCGTGGCGGCGGTCGGTGACCGTCACGATGACGCCCGGTTTCGAAGACCGGGCACGCCGGCCGCCCGAGCCACGAACAAGGGAGTGTGCCATGGCGCTGCGAAACCTGCGGATTTACAACGGCCCGGATCATGGTGCCGCCGGCCTGACGGTCGTGTCGGCACCGCGGGCGAACACGGTCCGCATCCCGCTGGGCGAGGTGCTGCCGCTGTTGGCCGACGCGGTCGCGAGCAGCCGCACCTGGTTGACCGACTTCGCCGACGACGAGATCGAGATCTCCTCCGATCTCAACGATGTTCTCCAGGCGTACCGCCACTTCCGCCGGCCCAGCGCCTGACGCGGCAGCAGGGGGGAATAGTAACCCTCCCGAAAGACCTGACCCCTCTTGTGAACTACATCGTCGCGAGGCATACTTTCGCCTCCGCCGATGAACCACACGCTCAACCTTGCCGACCTGGGCCGCCGCGTGCGTGCCGCCCGCGTGGCTAGGCAATTGACGCTCGAAGAAGTCGTGTCCCGCACGAACTTCACGATCAGTTGGCTGTCCAAACTGGAGAACGGCCAGCTGTCGCCGTCGCTCGACGGCCTCGTGAAGATTGCAGCGGTGCTGGAGTGTGGCGTCGACACGTTCGTCCAGGGCCTGGCCGCCGCGCCGCGGCACGTCGTCTGCAGGAACGGTGACGCGCCGCTTCCGCGGCCCCGCGACGGCATCGCGGTCGAACACCGGGCGGCCGAATGGCGCGGCCGGCGGATGCAGCCCTCAATCCTGCACGTCTCACGCTCCACCAGCCGCCGGGTGACGGAGTGCGGTTCAGGCGAGCGGTTTCTGTTGGTTCTCGACGGCGACGTGAAACTCACCTACGGCGACGAGGTGGTGCACCTCGCGGCCGGCGACAGCATCTATTTCGGCGCCGCCGTGCCGCACGCGATCGCGGCCAGCGGCCGGTCGGCCCGCGTCTTGAGCGTCTCCTGCGATGGGGAGCAGCGGCCGCCGGCGGCCGCCGGCCGCAATGGCAAAGCCTCCCGGGCAGCCGGCCGCGGCTCGAGCCGGTCCTGACCGGCTGTTCCACTTTTCCACCGGTCTGCCCACGTGAACAAAGCCCCTGGAAGGCGTTGTCCACGGACATTGAGCAGGCTACGGAACAAGTCTGCCCGAGCAGGATGCGATGGCCATCGACCCAGGCAACCCTCGGCGTTGCCTGCGGTCGATCACGTGGAAAAAGGCCATGGAAGGCTTTTTCCACGGGCAGTTAGACTCTTTCGGACGTCGCCCCATCCCCATCCGGACACCCCCGCCATGCCCCTGCACCGCCGCGATTTCGTCTCCTCCGCCCTCAGCCTGGCCGCCACGTCCCTGGCCGGTATCGATGCCCGCGCCGCCGCCCCGGAGGCCCGTTCCGGGGCCGGCCCGAACAACCGGCTTCGCGTGGCCGTGATCGGCGTCAACGGTCAGGGCCAGAAGCACGCGCAGGAATGGCTCGCCAACCCCGATAGCGATCTCGTCGCCGTGTGCGACTGCGATCCCAACGCCTTCGTCCGGCTTTGCGAGAAGCATTTTCAGGACGGGCGGCGGGTGCCGGAGTTCACGACCGACGTGATGGCCGTCTGGGCGATGCAGGCGGGCAAGGACGTGTACGTGGAGAAGCCCTGCAGTTACACGGTCGAGGAGGGCCGGGTGATGACGCAATGGGCCCGCAAGCTTGGCCGCATCTGCCAGATGGGCGTGCAAAGTCGGAGCATGACCGGCATGCGGGAGACGATTGATTTCGTGAAGAGCGGTAAACTGGGCCCCGTGAAGGTGGCCCATGCCCTGTGCTACAAGCGGCGCAAGAGCATCGGCCTCGTCGATACCCCGGCCCCGATTCCCCCCGGCATGAACTTCGACCTCTGGGCTGGGCCGGCACCCGCCGTGGTGCCCACGCGGGAGAAACTCCACTACGACTGGCACTGGAACCACGTCACCGGGAACGGCGACCTCGGCAACCAGAACCCGCACGAACTCGATAAGGCCCGCTGGGGACTGGGCAAGCACGATCTGCCGCGGCGGGTCATGAGCCTCGGAGGCCGGCTCGGCTACGTGGACAACGGCGACGTGGCCAACAGCCAGCTGACGATCTTCCAGTGGGACGACGCCCTGCTGATCTCCGACGTTCGCGGCTTGGAGATCAAGACGCCGGTCACGTTCGGCCTGGCCGCCGGCCCCCTCCGCGTGGCCAACATCTGGTGGGGCACGGAAGGGTATGCGGTGGCCCCGAACTACACCTCCGGCGTGGCCTTCGACTACGACGGCAAGCAACTGGGCGCCTGGTCGGGGGGCACGTATCAGGCCCACTTTGCCAACTTCGTGGCCGCGGTGAAGAGCCGCCGTCACCAGGACCTGCATCTCGACATCGAGGACGGGCACCTCTCCAGCGCGCTGGCGCATCTGGGCAACGTCTCCTGGGCGCTCGGCAAACCGGTGGAGCCGGGCACGCCGCCGACGCTGGCGGCCGACGAGAAGCACGTGCGTCAGACTTTCGAAAGCTTCACGGCCCACCTCCGTGAGAACGAGATCGACTTCCAGACAACGCCGCTCCGGATGGGGCGTACACTGACGATCGATCCCCAGACCGAGCGCTCGACCGACCCCGAGGCCAATCGCCTCTTCACCCGCGAGTACCGCACGGGCTACGAGTTGCCGCGGGTGTGAAGGCCGCATGCCCAAAGGGGGGAGTTGGCCAGAGACCGCCGCCCCCGTGGCGCAAGCCTCCAGGCTTGCGCATGCGGGTCGTGGAGCCACGGGCCGGATTTTCGACGGTCAGAAACCGCCGCTCCAGGAAGCAGGTCGTCGTTGCTCCATAATTCCGCCTCGTTGCCCTGCACGCCCGAGGCGTGAGCCGAGTGGAATACGGCCGGCCTCAGGTGGATCGACGCGGATTCCCTCAGCTCACGCTTCGGGCTTCCCGGCAGCGACACCAGCACGCTCGCCGCACCGCGGGCCTTCTGCCCCATTCAACCCGTCAGCCGTCCACCGGATGCTCGGGCGTCGGCAAAATGAGCTGCCAGAACTCCAGGTCGAGCCAGCGGCCGAACTTGAAGCCGGCCTCGCGGATCGTGCCGCAGCAACGGAAGCCGGCCGAGCTGTGCAGGGCCACGCTCGCCACGTTGCTGGCGTCGATGCCGGCCACGAGCATGTGCAGCCCCCGCTGCTTCGCCGCGACGACGATCGCCTGGAGGAGCTGCCGGCCGACGCCCTCGCCGCGATACCGCTCGTCGACGTACACGGAATGCTCGGCGGAATACTTATAGGCCGCCCGCAGCCGGAACGGCCCCCAGGTGGCGAACCCCGCCAGCACCCCCGGCTCCCACTCAATGCCGAGCACCGGGATCCCGTCGCGGTCGCGGGTGGCGAACCACTCCTGCATCACGGCCTCGGTCCGCGGCGCGTATTCGTAGAGCGCCGTCGTCTTGAGGATCGCGTCGTTGTAGATCGCCTGGATCGCCGGCAGGTGGGCGGCGGTGCAGGCGATCACTTCGCGACGGGGCGGCGGCGGCTTCTGGCGGGGCATGGCGGACGAATCAGCGGCGGACCGGGACGGGGGGTGGTGTGAGGAGTGATACCACGACGAGCACCAAAAATCCCAGTGGAATCGTCACCAGCCCCGGCTGGCTGAAGGGCACCGGCGCCGCCTCCCGGGCCAGGCCGTAGACCTTCTCGAAGGTGTCGGCCGAGAGCAGGATCCAGCCCAGTGACGCCAGCATGCCCACGGTCACCGCGGCGATGATCCCCTGCTTGGTCGTCCGCCGCCAGAAGAGCAGCATGACCAGCGCGGGTAGGTTCGCCGAGGCGGCGATGTTGAACGCCCATCGCCACCACGCCCAGCCCCACCGCGGCGATCTTCCCGCAGCGGACCTTCTCGTGATCCGTCATCGGGATGCCACAGACGTTTTCCACGAGGTCGTGGGCCACCGCCCCGCTGCCGGCCATGATCAAGCCGCTGACGGTGCCGAGCACCGTCGTGAAGGCGATCGCCGAGATGATGGCGAACAGGGTTTCGCTGAACGACTTGGCGAGCAGCGGGGCCGCCATGTTGGAGTCGGTGGGATCGAGGGCCCCCGACGTCATCGCCCCGAGGCCGAGGTACAGCGTGAGCACGTAGAAGGCCCCGATCGCCGCGATCCCCACCACCGTGCTCCGCCGGGCCGCGGCCGCGTCCTTGACGGTGTAATAGCGGATGAGGATGTGGGGCAGCGACGCCGTGCCGCAGAACAGCGCCAGCATCAGGCTGGCGAAGTCGAGCCGGTCCGCGAGCTTGCCCGTCGCCAGGCCCTTGAAGAAACCCCCGGGCTTGAGCAGGTCGGATCCCTTTCGTTCCGTCGGCGTGAAGGTGGTGTGCGTGCCCGCTTCGTCCTCGTGCTTCCGTGCCGACCAGGTGACGACCGTCGCGTCCTCGAGCACGCGAAAATACTCCAGCGGCCGCAGCGGGCCGGTCGCCCGCCGGCCGACGTAAGCGGCGGGCAGTTCCTTGATCGTGCCCACCGGCCGCAGATCGTGGTCACGGGCCTGGGGCCGGCCGTCCACCAGCACGGTGCCGTCGGGCCGCACCGTCCGCACCTGCGGCGTGAGGTTCACGTCCCCGGGCCGGCCGGCGTTCACGGCCAGGCCGCGGTTGAGGATCGCCACCGTGAGCACCCCGCAGAAGCAGACCAACAGCCCGCCCTTGATGAACTGCACCCAGGTGGTCGAAACCATGCCGGCGGTGACCACGATCAGGGTCACCACCGCGCCCACGATGAGCACGCCGGCCGCGTGCGGCAGGCCGAGCAGGGGCTGGATCAGCGCGCCCGCCCCCACCATCTGCGGAATCAGGTAGAAGACGCTGACGACCAGCGTGGACACGGCCACCGCGAGCTTGATGCCACGGCTCCGGAACCGCGCGTCGAGCGCGTCGGCGAACGTGAACCGGCCCAGGGCCTTGATCGGCTCCGCGATCACGAACAGGGCCACGATCCAGCCGGCCAGGAAGCCGATCGAATAGAGGAAGCCGTCGTAGCCCGAGACGGCGATCATCCCGCAGATGCCGAGGAACGAGGCGGCGGAGAGGTAGTCGCCCGCGAAGGCGATGCCGTTCACGAACCAGTGGATCTCGCCGTGGGCGGCGTAGTAGCCCTGGGCTGTCTGCCCCTTGCGGCCGAGCCAGAACGACAGCCCGACCACGCCGAGCACGAAGGTGGCAAAGATGGCGATCGCGACGAGCGATGTTTCGTAGAGCATCCTGCCCGCTTTCCCTAGCGGCCGCGCCGTTCCACCAGCCGGCAGGCGACCATGTACACGACCGCCAGGCCGAGCGCCGCGGCGATCAGCCCGAGGCCGTAGGCGATCGCCAGGTTCGTTCCGCCGAAGGGGCGGGCGGCGAGCCAGTCGGGCCGCACGAGGACCACGGCCATGAAGCCGGCATACAGGGCTACGTAGAGGGCGAACAGGCCGAGGCCGATCCGCGCTCGGGCCCGGGCCGGTTCGCCAGCAGGTGGATCGTCATGCATCGCGCGCTCCTCCGGCAGCCAGCTGCCTGCGGCAGGCCGGCCTGACGAGCCTCCTGCGCCGAGCCGCGGCCAGATCATACAGTGCCTAGACCCACCCGGGGTTCGGCACGTTCACGGGGCGGCGACGCCAGGGATCGATGGAGATGCTGCCCGGGGCGTCTCCGTCGTCCCGGGCGCCGCGGCCGCGGGCCGAACCTGCGGCGAGCCGACGACGCCTCCCGGCAGCCGCACGCCGGCGCCCTTCCGGCCCGTGAGGGCATCGCCGAGTTCCGCCCGCGCGGCCTCCGCCACCGCCTCGAGCGCGGCCACGATCTGCGGGTG
>JAJTED010000115.1 GCA_021300535.1 Planctomycetaceae bacterium
CCACCCGGGGCTTCTTGTGTGCGTGCCAGGCCTGGAGGGCCGGGTTGATTCCAAGCGGGCGGCGGCCCGCCAAGCGAACCGCGGCACGATGCCGCTGGTTCGCGTGCATCATGCTCCCGGGTTTTCACCCGGGGCTTCTTGGGCCGGTGACGGGACCGATCGCCTGTGTACGGGTGGTCAAAACACGATTCGCTGCTGGCTCCCTGCAGCGGCGCCGCTCTGTTGAGCTCCTCCGTGCAACGGCAAAACTCGCGCCTCCGGCTTCAAAGAACGGAACCGCCAAACCCGACAGACCGGAAACGCATCACCAGGCCCAAGAGGCAGACTGGCTCAACTCCGGGGCGAGATGTGCAAGTCACGGCCAAAAATAGGGCGTCGGCCTCGGGGCCCCATTGCAGGGCAGGATTCTCGCTCCCCGTCCCGGCGGAGATGACGATGACATCGGCCCCACCAACTCTGGCAATCAGGTGATGGCACTCGGAAAGAGCAGGCCGAAACAGTCGAGCACCGCAGTCACAACGGCTCCGCGGCTCGCCATGGCGCCCGGCAAGTCTGCGGCGAAGTAGTGGAAGTTGGGTTGCGACGGTCTGATCGCGCCGCCCGCGTAACCGCCCATGATCACGTCGCCGATAATCGCATCCCCGAAGTCGAAGGGCACAGAGATCAAGCCCGGCGGATGCAACACAGTCGCCGCAATTGCAAGCTCGTCGAGCCGTATCGCGTCTTCGGCGGAGATGTCCGCGACAAGCGTACGAAATGGCAGGTGGTTGACCAGCCGCGCAAGAATTCGTCCCGACGACAAGGTATGCGTTGGAGTGACGCAGGCGGAGAGGATGAATGACACTCACGTGCGGGCGTTGACCTCGACGCTGTGGCGGACGTGGGGGACATGCAGCCGCAGGTGAAAGGCCAAGAGGGCGTAGGCCCCACGACTGTTCAGCCGGCCGAAGATCGGGTGCAGAAACGTCCCGTGCCCGTTGAAAGCATACGACTGCGGCAGACCTGCGACCCGCGCGGCCAAATCCCGGAACCGCGGCATGACCTCGGGGCCGCACTCGCCGGGATGATCGAATCGACTGATGTCGCCGATGTCCGGCTGTCGTCCGGCTTCGAGTTGCGGGATCAGTTCGAGCATCGCCTCGTGGACGCCATTGACATGATCGATTGTCATGAATGCCGACCAACCCCGCATCACCGCCGTGACCCCGGGCAGTGGCGCGACCGGGCGCCGACCCCGCAGGGCCGGCTCGGGAGTCGTCGCGACCAGTTCCTCGATTTCCTTTGCTGCGGCCCGGAACTGCCGCACGTTTGTCGTGAGCGAGCGACTGCGGTAACCAGCCCGCAGGAGCATCCGGGCCATCATGTTTTCGAGCATGGGTGCGGCTTGTTTCAACTCTCGAGCGGTTCTGGCCTACGTGTAGCGTTGCCCAGACACATGGGGATAGGTAGGCGAGTGGGCGGCGAACGCTCGACGAGCGTGTGGCCGCTGCGGCCACAGCGAGAAGACTTTTGCCGCCTCCAAAGCCGGTGCTGCACCAAAGTGTGATGCGCTCTAGTTCATGGAAGTCGGAATCGATTGAGCTGTCAAAAAACCAGCCGGACCATGCCAGTGTGATCTTGAAAGCCGGAGACCCGCCCGGCCGCCAGCGGATTCCGGCAGGCACGGCAGACGTCGACCGGAGGCTGTTAACGCTCCCGCTTCGCCCGGGTCTCTTTGGCTGATGCCCGCTCGGTCTCATTGAGCCTACCGTCGCCGTCCCTGTCGAACTTCTCCAGGAGCTTTCGGCGACGCTCTTGGTCACGCGCTCCCTGTCCGCCCTGGCCTTTGCCGCCCCCCTGCTCCCGTCGCTTCTGCATGGCCTCCTTGGCGGCTTCCTTCTCGTCTGGGTCCAGTTGGCCGTTGCCGTTCTTGTCGAAGTTCTGCACGGCTCTTTGGCGGAGCTCAGCCCGCTTCCCATCGCCTTCTCCTGGGGCGGAAAAAGCTGGCTGATTGACGGCCAAGCAGCAGGAACCAGACAGGCACAAGACTGCGAAATAGGCTCGGCGGCACATGATCGGTGGCTCCGCGTGGGGATGGTGTTCGTGGGGTGGGATCTTCGGGCGGTACATTGAACGGCGATCGGGCCTGCGGGTTTCGAATGCCGCCAAAAAACACCTCCGGCCAACCTGCGGCGAACCAGGGAAACCCACTACCGGGCCCTCATTTCGCCGGACGCGAACTCCCGGCCAAGACTAGCACAACTGGCGTCTTGGAAGTGTGCCAGTATGCGGGGCGTACTTCTCAAGTTCGGCGACCACGGCTGAAAGAGTCTCTGGAGCAGGGCTGAGCGTGCCGACTGACACGCCGGGATTCGCCGTCCCGAGTTCGCCAAGGAGTTGCCGAGCCCGCCTGGTGTGCCGGCTGACTCCTGTTGGGTTTCCCGAAGTATTATCGATGGGAGCGTCGAAACCCGTAGTCCCCCCCGGAGCCCAATCATGTTGCCGCGTTCGCTGGTTGGTTTTACGTGTGCCCTGCTCGTCTGTGGGGGAGTGGCGACCCCGGCTCAAGCCACGGATCTGTCGGGCTGCTGGGCGGGCTCGTGGCAGAGCTGTTCGACGGGCCACTCGGGCGTGCTGAAGGCGACGTTCACGAAGTGCGGGGATACCCAGTACCGCGTCGAGTTCTCGGGGCGGTTCTTCAAGATCCTGCCGTTCAGGTACTTCGTCACATTGGATGTCGTCGAGGACACCGGCGAGAGCGTAACCCTCGGCGGGAGTTCGTACCTGGGACGACTTTTCGGCACGTTCCGCTACACGGCGGAATCAGACGGCTGTAACTTCTCCGCCAGCTACTCGTCCAAGAACGACTCGGGGAAGTTCGTGATGCGGCGCATGGGCTCATAACACGGTCTCATTGATATCGATGGGATTTGGGCGACCGCACCAAAAGTCCCGAGCAGCCCGCTCGTGGGCCGGCAATCATGATGAGGGCCCCGCAGGTGCCGTTGGGCGTGTGGCGGCCCGGGCGGCCGGAGGAGACTCGCTCACCGCCCGTCCCTGTCCCCTTTCCACAATCCGGGCCCGACTCCATAGCCGAGACGTTTTTTCAGGTCACCAACTCGCTGGCACTCGCAGCCTGGACCCACTACCTGGTTTTCGACATGGTGGTCGGCAGCTGGATTGCCCGGGACAGCGTGAAACTCGGCACGCCCTGGCTGCTCAGGACCGCGGCGCTGGCGCCGGGACCGTGTCGCGGCGGTTGAAAATGGAGGCGCACAACCGTGCAGTTTTCTGGAGGGGGGCGCATGAGTGCACAGCGCCATGGAGATTTGGAGCGAGATTCGGCGTGAGGTGCTGACCGGGGCCTTGAGCAAGCGGGCCGCGAGCGCGAAGTACACGGCTGGCCGGCACAGCCTCGCTCGCCTGCCAGACATGCCGCATCGAGAGCATGCCGAAGGCGAGGTGCGAGGGATAGCGAGATCAATGACACCCCGGGCACTGCAGAGGGACCTCCTCCCTCACCTGCGCCATGAGTTTGGCCCGGGCTATCCTTCAAACAACACCGCCGCCCAATCCCACGATGGCCATTCCCGTCGCCATGCCGCGGCGATCGGGGAACCATTTGATGAGTATCGACACCGGCGCAATGTATCCCAGCCCGAGCCCAGCCAGAGGCCCCAGAGCTGATGCCAATAGACCGCGGCCGCCGCAATGTCGAGGCCGCCACACCAGCACAACGCGGACACGATGGCCGCCTTCCTGGGGCCTGCGCGCTCGAGCCGGGTGCCGAAGAGCGCCGCGCTCGAGCCGAGAAGAACCAAGAACAGCGTGTCCATCCAGCCGAGCAACGGCTTGTCCCGGTCGTAGGTGGTGGTAAGCCTGCCGAGGAGGCCGAGCGACGGGGGGCAGGGAACCGGTTGCGTGATCCCGACAGCTCTGGTGAGGGGCAGCCAGAACACGGAGAAACCGTACGCCATGCCGATGCACAGGTGCACGCATCGCGCGGCCGGCGGCACAAGCCAGCGGTTAAACCCAGGGCCCGCCATGGTGCGACGCTTGTCGAGAACGCCCCGCAGAGATTCCGGCATCGTGCTCACAATGGCCGGTTCGCCCGACAACCGCGAGGCATGGCAGGAGAACCAGCACGTGGCCACGGAAGCTCTCTGCCCCGGATCGCACGCTGATCTTCGACAGGGAACTGTTTGCGGAGGTCTCATTGCCCGGGCGAGCCATCGCCACAAGAAGCACCGGGAGTCTCTGCAGTTGGTGAATGTTGACCGATGTCTTATAATGTCGCGAGATATTGGCTGGAAAACGATGCCAATGGCCGGTTCGCCGCGGGGATGGCCGGGAGAGTTTCACATGTTGTTGGCTCATCGTTGGCAGCGCGGTCGTCGTCGCCGATCGTACCGTTTGGCGGCGGAGCGGCTCGAAGCTCGCTGCGTCCTCGTGGCCGACATCATGGCCGGCATCCGGCAGGTCGACTGGGAAGGTGAAGCCGTCACGGCCCGTGCCGATGGCTGGATCGTGACCACCGATGGCGTGGCGCCGCAGGTCGTCCCCGGCTGGTCATCGCAGTCGCTCGGGGCAGGAATGTTCGCGATCACGGCCCCTGGTGCCAGTGTTTTGGACGTGACCTTGTGGGTCGCATCCATCGGCGCACGAAGCCTCGAGCCCGACCGGATCATCACGTCGGCCGCCTTGCCCAACGATCCGTCCTTCTCTCGGCTCTGGGGTCTGCACAACACCGGACAAACCGGTGGCGTGGGAGACGCTGACATCGATGCGGCCGAGGCTTGGAACGTGACCACCGGTTCGCGGGCGGTGGTCGTGGGCGTGATCGATACCGGCATCGATTATCGCCACCCGGACCTGGCCGCGAACATGTGGAGGAACCCGGGCGAGATCGCCGGAGACGGAATCGACAATGACCGCAACGGATTCGTCGACGATGTCTACGGCTGGGATTTCGCCAACAACGACGCCGATCCCTTCGACGACGAGGGGCATGGCACGCACGTCGCGGGCACGATCGGTGCCGTGGGAAACAACGGCACTGGCGTGGCCGGCGTGAGCTGGCAAGTGTCGCTCATGGCACTCAAGTTCTTGGGCGCCGACGGGAGCGGCACCACGAGCGCGGCGGTCGCAGCCTTGAACTATGCCACGATGATGCGGCAGACCCACGGCGTGAATGTCGTCGCCACGAACAACAGTTGGGGCGGTGGCGGGGCCTCGACAGCCCTGACCAATGCGATCGCGGCTGGGGGGAATGCCGGCATTCTCACCGTGGCGGCAGCGGGCAACGAGTCGGCCAACAACGACACGACCCCGTCGTATCCGGCGAACGTGAATTCGACAGCCGTGATTTCGGTGGCGGCCACCGATGCGTCGAATCGGCTGGCGTCGTTCTCGAACTATGGCGCGACGACCGTGGATGTCGCAGCCCCGGGAGTGGGCATCTATTCGACCACGCCCAACAACTCCTATGCGAGTTACAGCGGCACATCGATGGCCACGCCCCATGTGGCCGGGCTCGTGGCCCTCATGGCGGCGGCCAATCCGCAGGCGACGGCGAGCCAGATTCGATCGGCGATCTTCTCGACGGCCGTGCCCGTGGCCTCGCTCGCCGGCAAGGTGGCAACCGGGGGATTGATCAACGCGGCATCCGCGGTGAACTTGATCACGGGGACTGAGCCGCCACCTCCGCCTCCCCCACCTCTATCGGCGACCGGTGAGCCCAACGACTCGATTGGCACGGCGATCGCCATCACGCTCTCGTCTGGTGCGGCAACTGTATCGGGCACCATTGGGGATGGCACCTACGCGGCCGCCGACGTGGATATCTACGCTGTGAAGGTCGCCGCCGGCGATGTGCTCACGGTCGATATCGACGCTGCCACGCTCGCGACGTCGTCGTCCCTCGACTCGTATGTGCGGGTGTTCAACGCCTCCGGCATGCAGGTTGCGTTCAACGACGATGCGGCTGGATCGCTTGACAGCCTCGTCACGTACACGGTGCCCACGTCGGGGACGTATTACGTCGGGATCTCGTCCTATGGGAACTCCTCCTACTCAGCAACGACCGCCGGCACTGCACGTGCCGGAGGGACGACGGGTAATTACGCCGCACAGATCAGCGTTGTGGTGCCTTCGCTCCCCGCCCCGACGGCCGACCTCATCGATGTCTCGCCCGATCCTCGGACCACGTCGGTCTCGGCGCTGGTCGTGCAGTTCAGTCGCGGTGTCGCTGGCGTGGATGTCGGCGATTTTTCGCTGACACGCAGCGGCACCGCCGTATCGCTGGCAGGCGTATCGGTGACGACCACCGACAGCATTCGCTGGACCCTGGCGGGGCTTGACGCCGCGACGACTTCGGCCGGCAGTTATGTGCTCACACTCAATGCCGCGGGCAGCGGCATCGTGGCGGTTGATGGGGGTATGTCGCTTGCCGCGTCGGTCTCCGACGCCTGGACCACGCAGGCGGCGACGCTCGTCGATGCCGGCGACACGCTGGCATCGGCGGCGGTGCTCGGAATCACCTCGGGCGACATTCGGCTCTCCGGCCGCGTCGGCGACGGCTCTCGCGGCACGATGGATGTCGACTTGTTCAGGGTGACGCTGGCCGCCGGCCAGACGATCACGATCGACATCGACGCCAGAACTCTCTCCGGTGGATCGACGCTCGATAGCTACCTCCGGCTCTTCAACTCGGCCGGCCGGCAGCTTGCCGCCAACGACGACGATGGGTCGTCCCTCGACAGCCTGCTGACGTTCCGGGCCAGCACGGCCGGCACGTACTACGTCGGCATCTCGGGCTACGGAAACTCGGGCTACAACCCCACTCGGGCCGGCTCGGGCCGGGCCGGATCCACGGGCGACTACCAGGCTCGGTTTGCCCTTACGGGGGCCACGGCCCGTGGTGGCGTCAGGATCGCAGGCTTCCGCGACACGAGCACTGCCGCGAGGGCCTCGGCCTTCGCGATCTATGGCGCGAACTGGTCAGCAGCGGTACCCGCTGCTCCTGCCACTGCCGCACGCCCCCGTCGCCGGTGACACCGGCTCCAGGCCTCAGAGAATCAAGGCGTTTTGGGTTTTTGCCCGCTTGTGAATCGCCGGATAATCCTCGTCGAGCCAGGCCTGCACGACGCCTGGATCGCGTTCGTAGGCCCGCTTGACGGGCTTCTCCAGCGTGAAGCCCCATTCCCGCAGATACCGGCCTGGCGTCCAAACCGACAGCGTGCGGCCGGTGTGCTTCTTGATGAGTTCCACCACCGCCTCCCGAGTCCAGAGGGCGAATGGCAACTTCAGCTGATCCGGGCAACCGCCCTAATAGGCCCTGACAAAACCTATCCGGCACAGATCCCGCAACGGATCGCCACTCTGTAGCAGAGTACCGCCGCGGCAAGCTTGTTCCATGCGTCTTGCACGTCATCCGATCGGTCATGGCGAATTTGAAGCCGACGCAGTCCCTTGAACCAACTGATCGCACGCTCGACCACCCATCGAATCCTTCCAAGGCTGCTGCCGTGATCGGTGCCTCTTCGAGCAATGACCGGCTTGATGCCCAGCAAGCGAAGGTCTTGTCTGATCGCCTCACTGTCATAGCCCCGATCTGCATAGATGACGTCGGGCTGCTTTCGCGGCCTTCCTGGCTTGCCGCCAATCTCCGGGAAGTCTTCGACCGCCGGGAGTATCTGTTTGTAGTCGCTGGCGTTCGCCGGGGCGGTGTGGATCACGAGCGGCACGCCGTTGGCATCAACCAGCAGCGTGTGTTTAGATCCGAGTTTTCTGCGGTCAACAGGGCTCGGCCCCGTCGAATCCCCTCCGCCGAAAGCACGCACCATAACGCTGTCGATCACCGCCAGTTCAGGTTCGAGGACGCCCAGCACGCGCACGGCCATCCATTCTTGGGCCTGCCCGGAGACCCTTCCCCCTGCCGGGAGAGGCCGCCGTATGATTCGCCAGATGAGGCGACCGCGCTGGCAGGCATGCGCGGGAGAAGGCCTACGGTCCGACCACGCACCCCCGCTCTGATGGGGCGGTGAGCGTGGCACCCTCCACCCCGCGGGGCGAGGGGTCGTTAGTGCATCACCTCGCCCTTGATGGCGTCCGCGGGCGTGTCGAGGATCTGGATGCTCGACGCCGTCTTCATCATCTTGCGGTCCACGAAACTCCACGCAACCTTCTTGTCCGGCGTGATCTCGATGATGTGCGGCGGCGTCCCGGCATTGTTGTGGCCGACCCAGTTCGTCACGACAGTGTTGCCGTTTGGCAGGCGCTGCAGGCCGGTCATGAACTTGAGTTGAATGCCGGGCAGTTCCGGGTTTTTGACCTCCCAGACTGTCTTGCCTTCCTCCCGCCCTTCATGTCGCCGCAGGCGATCAGCGTGTTGCCGTTCGGCAGGCGGATGCAACTGTGCGGGCCGCCGGGCGCGGGGAATTCCTTCACCACCTTGCCGTCGGGGTCGTGCTCCTTCACCACCGAGTCGCGGTAATACGCGACGAGGAAGTTGCCGTTCTCCAGGCGGCGCGCGTTGCGGATGAACGCGTGGCCGCCGTCCTTTCCGTCCGGCAGGAGTTTGACCTCCTTGACGATCTTGCCGTCGGGCGCGACTTCGAGCAGCTTGCCGGAGTTGCACTCGCCGACGAAGGTGTTGCCGTTCGGCAGGCGCTGGCAGGCGAAGATTTCGCTCGTGATTTCCGCCTTGCGGACGGTGCCGTCCTGGTTCTTTCGCTCGACGGGCATCTTCGAGCCTGTGTATTCGAAGACGACCTTCTTCTCGCGCGTGACTTCCCTGACGCCGCGGCCGGTCACGAACAGCAGGTTGCCGTTAGGCAGCACCCACAAGTCGTTGCAGTGGAGCTATAACCGAAAGTCGTGTTCCGTAGAGGAAAAAGAAAAAGGCGGCGTATCCTGCTGTGACTTGTTCACCAACAGCAGCCCACGACGGGCAGAAAGGATACGCCACCATGC
>JAJTED010000116.1 GCA_021300535.1 Planctomycetaceae bacterium
TACCCTGATCTCCTGAACGAGGTCGCCGGCAATTTTCAATACATCAGTGACACAAGCGGCCTGATCGAGGTCACCACCTACGCCACGGCCACCACCGCCACGGCGACACTCGCCGGCAGCGTGGACCGGTTCGTGTCGAGCACGGCCGTGATGCGGGGCGATCTCGGCACGCCCGTTACCCAGGAAGCGTTTACGTACTTCGTGCAGTCGGGCGGCGGGAGCACGGTCATGCCGCTGGCCACCCGCACGACGTATCCAAGCACGAACACGGCCGACGCCCAGACGACGACCTACGCCTACACGTTCGCCCCCGGCACGACGCAGATCGTCTCCCAGCAGACGATGCTGCCGATGGTCACCACCGCCCAGAACGGCCCCGGCACGGCGGTCGTGATCGATCAGGTGTTCGACGCGGCCGGCCGCGAGATCTGGTCGCGGGACGGCGACGGGTTCCTCCGCTACACGCAGTACGACGCCCAGACCGGCGCCGTCGTGAAGAGCATCGTCGACGTCGACACGACCCGCACCGGCGACTTCCAGAACCTCCCAACGGGCTGGGCCACGCCCGCCGGCGGCGGGCTCCACCTCGTGACGACCCACGAAGTCGACAGCCTCGGCCGGATCACCAAGGCGACCGACCCACGCGGGAGCGTCACCTACACCGTCTACGACGACGTCAACCACTCCACCCGCACCTACGTCGGCTGGAACACGGCCACGCTCGCCCCGACCGGACCGATCACGGTCTCGCGCCGCGATCTCTCGGGCACCTACACCGAGAGTCTCACCTACTCGGCCGCGCCCGCGGTCGATGCGCAAGGCCGCCCGACGGGCACCGAGCCGATCACCACCATGCAATCGCTCACGCGGTCGCTGGCGAACGCAGCCGGCCAGGTGATCGCCGTGGACCGCTACACGAACCTCGACGGCCTCGCGTACTCCACCGCCACCGCCACCCTCGGCCTCGAGGGAGCCAACTTCCTCCGCACCCTCTACGCCTACAACGACCAGGGCCAGGTGGACCGCGTCCAAAACCCTGCCGGCACGATCACGATCTCGACCTACGACGGCCTCGCCCGGCTGACGGCGACGTATGTCGGCACCGACGACTCGACCACCAACGGCTTCAAGTGGACCCCGGGGAACGCCTCGGCCACGTCCAACATGGTCCAAGTGGCCGCCAACGAATACGACAACGGCGGCGTGGGCAACGGCAACCTCACCAAGTCCACATTCTTCCCGGGGGGCATCGCCGCCCCGCGTGTCGTTCAAAACGCCTATGATTGGCGGGACCGCCTCGTCGCCACGAAGTCTGGCGCCACAGGCGACCTCGCCACGGAAGACCCGTCCGTGAACCGTCCGCTCTCGTTCACCGACTACGACAACCTCGGCCGCGTGACGGGCCGGAGCGTGTTCGACGGCGACGGCATCTGGGTGATCGATGCCAACGCCGACGGCGTGCCCGACAAGCCGGCGGCAGCCTTGCTCCGCAGTTCGCAGGTCTCGCTCTACGACGCGCAGGACCGGGTGTTCCGCACGCAGGAGCTGTTCGTCGATCAGGCCACGGGCGATATCGGCACGCCCACGCTCACGACGGACCTCTTCTACGACCGCCGCGGCAACGTGGCGGCGGTCTACGCGCCCAACGCCCCCGTCTCGCAAAGCCGCTACGACGGCGCCGGCCGGCTCACCACAAGCTTCACGCTCGGCAACGTGCCGGCGGCCACCTGGGCCAATGCCACCTCGCTCACAGCGTCGCTGATTCTCGAACAAACCGAATACACCTACGACGCCGCCAGCAACGTGATCCTCATCGTAAACCGCCAGCGGTTCGACGACGCCTCGACGTCGGCATTCGGCTCCCTCGGCACGCCCACCAGCGGCATCCCGGCCCGCGTCTCCTTTGCCGCGAGCTACTACGACGCCGCCGACCGGCTCACGGCCTCGGTCAACGTCGGCACCAACGGCGGCGTGGACTATGTCCGCCCCGGCACCGCCCCGGCCGGCTCTGACACCGTGCTCATCACGACCTACACCTACGACTCGGCCGGCCGCGTGCAAGACGTGACCGATCCCCGTGGCATCGTCTCGCGGACGCTCTCCGACGCCCTCGGTCGCACGACGGCGACGATCGCGAACTTCACCGGCGGCGCCCCCGGCTCCCAAGCCGACGTCACCACGCTCTTCACATTCGACGTCGCCGGTCGTCTCGCCTCGCGGACGGCGGTGCCCGCTACCCCGATCCGGTCACCGGCCTCCCCTCGGCCACCGAGCGGGATACCTACACGTCAAACGCCCTCGGCGAGCGCACAAGCTTCACCGACCGCGCCGGCACGACCCACACCTACGCCTATGACGTCACGGGCCGCCAGACCGCCGACGCGATCACAGCGGTCGGCGCACAAGTAGACCCCACCGTCCGCCGCATCGAATCGGCCTACGACGTCCTCGGCCGCGTCACGGGCGTCACCTCCTTCGACGCCCCCGTCGGCGGCACCACCGTCAATCAGGTCACCCGCGGCTACAACGGCTTCGGGCAGCTCACGACCGAGTGGCAATCCCACACCGGCCTCGTGGACCCCGCTACGACCCCGCGCGTCCAATACGCCTACTCGCAGGGCAGCGGCGGCAACCACAGCCGGCTGACGCGGGTCACGTACCCCGACGGCTATCAGGTGAACTACGCCTATGACGGCATCGACGCCGCGGTCAGTCGCCCGACGAGCCTCTCCGGCCAGAGTGCCGGCTCCGCGACCGCCGTCACGCTCGAAGCCTTCAGGTATCTCGGCGCCGGCACCGTGATCGAGCGGTCCCGCTCGGAAGTGAACGTCACCCTCTCCATGGTCAACTTCGCAGGCGCCACTGCCGACGCCGGCGACAAGTACACCGGGCTCGACCGCTTCGGCCGCGTGGTCGATCAGCGCTGGACGCAGGGCACGACGGCCTCAAGCCCGGTCCTCGACCGCTACGGCCACACCTACGACCGCAACTCCAACCGCCTCACCCGCACGAATGCCTTGGCCGCCGCGTTCAGCGAGACCTACGCCTACGACAACCTGAACCAGCTCCAATCGTTCAACCGCTCCGGCGGCACGACCACGAGCCAGCAGTGGCAGTTCGACGCCCTGGGTAACTGGACGACCGTGACCACCAACGGCGTCGCCGAAAACCGCACGGCCAACGCCCAAAACGAGCTCACGCAGGTCGGCAGCTCGGCGCTTGCCTACAGCACCACCGGCAACCTCACCACCGACGCCCAGGGCCGCACGCTCGCCTACGACGCCTGGAGCCGCCTCGTCTCGGTGAAGAACGCCGCCGGCACGGAAGTCGCCCGCTACGAGTACGACGGCCTGAACCGCCGCATCGTCGAGCAGGTGGGCACGCTCGCGTCCCCCGCCGCCGCGACCGCCGCCATCCGCGACGTCTACTACTCGCAGGACCGGCAAGCCCTCGAAGAGCGGGTCCGCACGAGCCCGAGCCAGGTTGCCGCGACCGCCGACACCCGGTTCATCTGGAGCCCGGTCTACGTCGACGCGATGGTCGCCAGAGACCGCAATGCCGACGGCAATACCACCACCGGCACCGGCGGCCTGGAGCAGCGGGTCTACGCGTTGCAAGACGCCAACTGGAACACGACCGCGATCATCGCGGCGACCGGTGTCCCCGGCGTCGCGGCCGGCACCGTCATCAACCGCTTCGCGTACACGCCCTACGGCGAGTCGCAGACGCTCACAGCCTCATGGGCCACGCCGCCGGCCGGCTCAACCCCCGCCGTCCCGTGGGCCCACCTCTTCCAGGGCCTCGAGTTCACCGATGTGACCGCCCTCGCCTACGTCCGCCACCGCGACTACTCGGCGACCCTCGGCCGGTTCATCGAGCTGGACCCGATCGGGTTCAGTGCGGGCGACAACAACTGGTATAGGTTCGTCGCGAATCAACCTTTGAGCCGAAGTGACCCCATGGGCCTTTACTACTGGGTCAACGGAGGCGGCGACTGTTGTGGTCCATACGTGTGGACGTATACGGGGTCATGGTGCGTAAAGCCAAGGGTGTGGGCAGCGGCAATGGACGCAGCCGCCGGTGCGGTTAACTGCTGGTGGGATTGTGTAGTCACGATCCACCAGTGTGCGAGCGCTTATGCGGCCGGTGCAGCAGGAGCAGTGACAACGCTTAGCTTCACTCATGTGGAATATGCGACCGGCATCTCCAAGCCCCTCGCCGGTGCAACAAGACTTACGACGCTTCAAAGCCGACTCGCACTCCTTCTTCGACAGAGCGGCTACAGCGGAATCGCTCAGCGGCTCTTGCGCAGCAGCGCCCAGGCCGTGAGCCGAGCTCCAATAGGAACGGGAATCGCTTCGGGTGCTGCCGGAGTGGGCATTGTTGAGGCCGGCTTCTCAATCTATTGCGGCTATAGCTGCTCGCGATAAGGGCTTATGAAAAGACCACTTTTTTGGAATGAGTTAATTGAGGCCCGCGAGCGCACTCGGTTCGTGCATGTCCTTAACAACTGGATTAGCAGGTTCTTCCCTAATCTAGCGATCTTAGCTCGCCGGCCAGGGCGCCGCTCCGTCGAGAGCCAGCTACTGCAGAGGCCGCACTTTGCAACAGAAGCATGGCGGGAATATGGGTTACTACCACAAGTCATTGCCGTGCTGAAACTTCTTCAATGGGAATTAGGCCTACCTAACTGCAATTTCCTGCCAGACGATTCGTTGTCGCTGCTCATGGATAGCTGCTACGGCATCGACGACGTATTTGTCTTCCAAGAAATTGAGACGCGTTATGCAGTGAAGTACCGAAAAGAAGATCTTCAACGAATCAGGGATGAAAGATGGACCGTGGCGAATTTAGTGACTGACCTGCTCGAGCGAGCACAGGCACAGGGGGAACAGGGGAAAAAGCAGGGGAAAAGGGAAAAAGGACAGGCATAATCCTTGACGACCAGGAGTCGGTGACCTGCCCCCACTGATGGAACCAGTTTCTGGAAGGCCGGAAAAGGTGTGCGCACAGCACAACCATCCCCCGCCGCCGGCGTGACTCCGTAACGGATCCGACTTGGGGCTACTTCCGCGCGCCTCGGCGCCTGGCCCGCTTGGTGAGGACCAAAAAGGACAGGCATAATCCTTGACGACCGGCGGCGGGAGCCGTAGGATACGGGCGTTCAGTACCCCCAAGTCCTGCAGGAGCCCCCGCGATGACGATGCCCAGGCGGCAGCTGGTGGACGTCGCGGTCACGCGCTACTACCACTGCATTTCCCGCTGCGTCCGCCGCGCCTTTCTCTGCGGCAAAAGCGGAAAAGGACAGCCATAATCCTTGACGACCGGCCGCGGGAGCAGTCGGATACGGGCGTTCAGTACCCCCGAATCCTGCAGGAGCCCCCGCGATGACGATGCCCAGGCGGCAACTGGTGGACGTCGCGGTCACTCGCTACTACCACTGCATTTCCCGCTGCGCCCGGCGGGCCTTCCTCTGTGTCCTTGCAGCAAGCGTGTGTGAATCGTTTTGGCATCGCTGATAGCGTGGTCTCGCGGATTCTTGTGAATCTGGGAGGCCTGGGCGATGGTGCGGCGAAGGCGGCAGTGCGGCGGTGGTCGACCGGCGGACGTGGAGCGTGGGGCGGCGCGTTTCGCGACGTGGCGGGCGCGGCGACGGCGGGGCGAGCGGATCCCGGCGGCGCTCTGGGCGCTGGCTGCCGACCTGGCGGAACGGCATGGTGTGAGCCGGATAGCGAGTGCACTTGGTGTCGGGTATTACGCGCTGCGTGACCGCGTCGTGCCCCGCCGGCCGATTGAGGCCGGCGGGGTGCCGGCGGTCACCCTCGTCGAGGTTCCGCCCCCACAAGGCGGAAGCGTGACGTGTGTCGTGGAGGTCGAGCACGCCGACGGCACCGCCATGCGGATTCATTCGGCCGGCGTGTTGGCTGCCGATCTCGCTGCGCTCGTCCGCGTGTTTCGGGAGCCGCGGTGATGCTGCAACTCACGCCGCACATGCGGCTGGTGGTGTGCGTCGAGCCGATTGACTTCCGCAACGGCATCGACGGCCTGGTCCGCATCTGCCGCGGGGCACTGGACGAGGATCCTTTTCGCGGGACGCTGTTCGTGTTCCGCAATCGGCGGGCGACGGCCGTCAAGGTGCTGGCCTACGATGGCCAGGGCTTTTGGCTCTGCCAGAAGCGGCTCTCGAGCGGTCGTTTCGCCTGGTGGCCGACCGGCGCGCCGGCGACGACACTGGCCACGCACGAGCTTCACGCGCTCTTGGCTGCCGGCGATCCGAGCGGCGTGAAGGCGGCCCCGGATTGGCGACCGATCGCCACTGCCGCGCCCTGAGGTCGGATCGCCCGCGCTGCCGTGCAGCCGGCCGTGAGCCCGATGTTGCTCTGGTGTCGCGGCCGGTGTTCCTGCTACCGAGACGGCCCGACGCCACGGTGGCGTCGTGCGCATCACCTTCCCGTGCCGAAGACTGGCGCCGTATGATCCGCCCACCACGGAAGGAAGTCATCGGCATGCAATTCGACGAACGGGAGGCGCTGTTGGACCGCGCCGCGAAGGCGGGAGTCGCCGCGGAGGACGTAGACCTCATGCGCGCGGTCTTCGATTCCTACGCGTACGTGACGGAGCTCATCGAACAGAAGAACCAGACGCTCAGTCGCCTGCGGACCATCATCTTCGGCAGCCGCACAGAGAGCCGGGCCAACGTGCTCGGCGCTGACAAGCCGCCCGAATCCACGGCTCCCGGCACAGAGCCGACTCCGCCGGCCGCCAACCCGCCTGAGTCAGCCGCGCCAGCTGCAACGCCCGGCAAGGAGCGTGCAAAGAGCCGCGGCCATGGCCGCCGTCCCGTGGAGGACTACACGGCCGCCGCCCGTGTGCCATTGCAGGTCGCCGGCTTGCTCCCCGGCGACGCGTGCCCGCACTGCCAGACGGGCACGCTCTACGAACTCAATCGCCCGGGCAGGCTGATTCGCTTCGTCGGAAACGCCCCTGTGCAGGCGACCGTCTACGAACTGCAGAAGCTGCGCTGCCAGGGGTGCGGGCAGTTGAAGACGGCCGAACCGCCGGCGGAAGTGGCTGACGCGCCGAAGTACGACCCGACGGTCGCCAGCTCGATCGGCGTGTTCAAGTACGGGGCCGGCGTGCCGTTCTATCGGGCTGAACGGCTTCAGGAGTACGCCGGAGTGCCGCTCGCGGCGAGCACTCAATGGATGCTGGTCGCGGAGGCCGCCGGGGCGTATCGCCCGGTGTATGGCGAACTGATCCGCGCCGCGGCGCAAGGCGACCTGCTGCACAACGACGACACGACGGCGCGGATCCTGGAGAGCATGGGGCAACGGCGGGAGAAGGCGCTGCGGGATCTCGATCCTGCGGCGGACGAATCACCGGCAGCGCCGCGCGGGGATCCGCAGCGAACCGGGATGTTCACGACGAACATCCTCGCCGAGTCAGGATCCCACCGCATCGCCCTGTACTTCACCGGCGGGCGGCACGCGGGCGAGAACCTGAACGAGGTGCTGCGGCAACGCGCGGCAGAGCTTCCCCCGCCCATGCAGATGTGCGATGCGCTGTCCCGGAATTACCCGGCTGAGTTCCAGACGATCGTGGCCAACTGCCTGGTCCACGCCCGGCGGAAGTTCATCGAGGTCAAGGACACGTTCCTGGAGGAATGCACGCGGGTGCTCGATGCGCTGGCCGTCGTATACGCGGCCGATGCGCATGCCCGCGAAAACCACCTCACGCCCCACCAGCGGCTGCATCATCATCAAGTCGTGAGCGGTCCGGTGATGGAGTCCCTGCGGGCCTGGCTGGACGAGAGCGTTGCGGAGCGGCGGGTCGAACCGAACTCGGGTCTCGGGCAGGCGATCGAGTACCTGCGGCGCTACTGGCACCGCCTCACGCTGTTCCTGCGCAACCCGGGCGCACCGCTGGACAACAACATCTGCGAACGGGCGCTCAAGAAGGCGATCCTGCACCGGAAGAACGCGCTCTTCTACCGGTCGCACCGGGGCGCGGAGGTGGGCGACATTCACATGTCGCTGATCCACACCTGCGAGCTGTGCGGCGTAAACCCGTTCGAGTATCTGACCGCACTGCAACGGCATGCGGACGCCGCGGAGGCCCGGCCGGCGGACTGGATGCCGTGGAACTATCGCGACACCCTCGCGGTGTCGGCAGCGAACGGCTGATCAAGCGGCCGGCTACGCATCACGCACGCGCACGTGATCATGCTCAGGCTCGATGCCGCATGCCCGCGCACGCATCAACTCGCGTGCGCGAAGAGCCATACGTGGTTCTCCGATGCACACGATCGGCATCGAGCGCCGTGAAGAGCATGGCAGCGTGAGCCCGACCGCGCGGCTGTCACGTGGTCGCGACACGGCTCCTCAGGCACCGCAAACAGGCCTTTGCCTGAACACCCCAGGCCGCCCGCCTTGCTGTCCGGAGAAGAAATTACACGCTTGCTGCAAGGACACCTTCCTCTGCGGCGAGGGCGTGACGCACCGTAAGGCCTGGATCGAAGCCCGGCTCGAACTCCTCGCCAAGCACTTCGCCATCTCCGTCTGCGGCTTCGCAATCCTCGACAACCACCTTCACGTCCTCTGCCGCCTCGACCCAGGCATCGCCGACGGCTGGAGCGATGAAGACGTCGTCCGCCGCTGGATCGCCGTCTACCGCCCCTCCTGCCTTGACGTCGATAACCCGGCGACCGTTCAGGCCTGGATCGACCACCAGTGCCGAGACACCGCCCGTGTGGCCCGCTACCGGGCGCGACTCCAGGATCTCGGCTGGTTCATGAAGGCCCTCAAGGAGCCACTGGCACGACTCGCCAACAAGGAAGACGACTGCAAGGGCACGTTCTGGGAAGCCCGCTACAAGTCGATCGCGATCCTTGATGAACAAGCCCTGCTCGCGACCTGCGCCTACATCGACCTGAACCCCTTCGCCGCCGGCATCGCGAAGACCCCCGAAGACGCGCCGCACACCTCGATCAAGCAGCGGGTCGATCACGTCCGCAAGAGCGGCGACCTCGAAACACTCCAGGCCGCGGCCGCAGCAAAGTCGATTCCCGCCGCCCGTATCGAAGCCGACCTCGAACAATCCCACTGGCTCTGCCCGCTCCAGGATCGCATGCCCGCCGGCGCAGCCCGCGAAGGCATGCTGCCCGGGTTTTCGCTGTCGAGCTACCTCGAGCTGGTGGACTGGACGGCCAGGCTCTGCCGCACGGGCAAGGCGCGGATCACACAGGAAGTGGCAAGCATCATGACGCGGCTCGGCACGAGCCCCGAGTACTGGCGGTCACACCTCCAAAAGCTTCTCGGCAAGACCCGCTGGCTCGGCAGCTACTGTGCGACCACCACCGAGCGGCTCAAGGCCATCGCCGCAAAGCACGGCGTCCACCACGTAGACAACGCCCTGGGCGGCCTGGCCACCGGATAGATGCCGCCCAAGAGCCAGAGCGAACCGCTCAAAGAATCACGCAAACATCGAAACGACGCCCTGACGAATCCGTTCGAATGCGTTCGCACGCAGTCGCCCGACTTCGGCAGTCAGAAGTGTTGCATGGGCCGTGAAAAGTTTTCCGGGCCGTGCGACACTCGCCACTCGAAGACCGCCCATCTCGAAATCTTGGTCGGTGATTGCGATAGCGCGATCGTCGCCGTATGGTCTGCTCGTCACCTGGCAGAGAATCCAGTCATGTCTGCCGGCGTCCGCCATCACGACTGCCGGCCGCAGCTTTGCCTGCGAAAGATCCGAAAAGGGAAACGGCACCAACACTACCGATCCTTTTGCAGGTGTGCCCACGCCGCATCCTCCTCGGGGCGGTTCCAGTCCTCGGCAAGCGCCCGCTCGCTCAGTAATGCAGGCTCGGGCGTCAGCGGCGCCGGCTCCTCATCGAGGATTGTCACCAAGGCCCGACGTGCGCATGGCAACTCGACATGCTCGGCCAGCCTGACCGTGCCTTGCTCGTCAACGACAGCTTCGACAGTTTTGATCATCACGGCATTCTACCGCCGAGTCGGCAGGAGCGAATCTCCAAAAAACGCCGGGGTCCTCGGCAGCAACCTCGACTGGCGCACGAAGTCCACCGAGACCCGCCCCGACGGCACCGAGCGGATCGTCTACTCCAACGCCCGCGGCCAGGCGATCTGGCGGGTGAGCCCGGAGGCGATCGCGCTGCCGGCGAACCTCGCCGACATCGAGCAGTACCCTGATCTCCTGAACGAGGTCGCCGGCAATTTTCAATACATCAGTGACACAAGCGGCCTGATCGAGGTCACCACCTACGCCACGGCCACCACCGCCACGGCGACACTCGCC
>JAJTED010000117.1 GCA_021300535.1 Planctomycetaceae bacterium
CGCGACCCCGCGCCGCCGCAGCCGCCCGCAAAACTCGCCGCGTGGCCCACCGATCCGCTCGATCACTTCGTGCTCGAGCGATTCGCCCGCGAGGGGCTCGAGCCCGCGGCCCCCGCCGATCCCGCCACCTGGCTGCGGCGGGTATCGCTCGATCTCACGGGGCTGCCGCCCACGCCCGACGAGCAGGCGGCGTTTCTGGCCGACGCGTCGCCGACCGCCCGTGAGCGGCAGGTCGATCGGCTGCTCGCCTCGCCGCGGCACGCCGAGAAGATGGCGATGCACTGGCTCGACGTCGCCCGCTACGCCGACACCAATGGCTACAACAACGACGAGGAGCGAACGCAGTGGCCGTGGCGCGACTGGGTGATCAACGCCTTCGCCCGCAACATGCCGTTCGACCAGTTCGTCATCGAGCAGCTCGCCGGCGACCTCCTGCCCGAGCCGACGCAGGCCCAGCGGATCGCCACCGGCTTCGGCCGCAACCACGTGCTCACGACGGAAGGGGGCGTGATCCACGAGGAGTATCGCGTGGAATACGTGGCCGACCGCGTGCAGACCGCGGCCACCGCCTTCATGGGGCTCACGCTCCAGTGCGCCCGCTGCCATGACCACAAGTTCGACCCCATCTCGCAGCGGGAGTATTTCCAGCTCTTCGCCTTCTTCAACAGCATCCCCGATCCGGTGGCGCGGCATGGCAAGCGGCCGAATGTGGTCGAGCCCGTCGTGAAGCTGCGGAGCCACGCCGACGAGGCGGCGCTCATCGCGATCAACGACCGGCTCGGTGATACAAAGCCCGACGACGACACGGCCAAGGAAATCGCCGCTATCGAGGATCGCACGGTGAAGGTGATGGTGATGGCCGAC
Source organism: Planctomycetaceae bacterium (assembly GCA_021300535.1). Classification (GTDB taxonomy): domain Bacteria; phylum Planctomycetota; class Planctomycetia; order Pirellulales; family UBA1268; genus QWPN01. Next base: position 865 of record JAJTED010000117.1, read on the forward strand.
CTGCCCACCCCGCGGCAGGCGCACGTGCTCGACCGTGGCCAATATGACGCCCCGCGCGATCCCGTCGCCCCCGGCGTGCCCGCTTTTCTCCCGCCGCTGCTGGAGGGCGGCGCGGCCAATCGCCTGGCGCTGGCCCGCTGGCTCGTCGATCCGCGGCATCCGCTCACGGCGCGGGTCGCGGTGAACCGTTGGTGGGAGATGCTCTTTGGCCGCGGCCTCGTGGAGACGGTCGAGGACTTCGGCACGCAGGGGGCCAATCCCACGCATCCGGACCTGCTCGACCATTTGGCCGCCAGCCTCGTGCGCGAGGGCTGGGACGTGCGGAAACTGCTCAAGCGGATCGTGCTCTCGGCGACCTACGGCCAGTCGTCGCGGGCGCCGGCGGAAGCGTTTGCCCGCGATCCGGAAAACCGCCTGCTCGCCCGCGGGCCGCGGTTTCGTCTGCCGGCCGAGACGGTCCGCGACCAGGCGCTCTTCGCGTCGGGGCTGCTCGTCGAGCGGGTCGGCGGCCCGAGCGTGAAGCCGTGGCAGCCGGCGGGCCTCTGGGAGGAGGTGTCGGTGCTCCACCAGGCGACCTACGTGCCCGATCAGGGCGAAGGGCTCCACCGCCGCAGCATGTATACGTTTTGGAAGCGGACCTGCCCGCCGCCGTCGATGGCGCTCTTCGACGCGCCCGACCGCGAAACCTGCGTCGTCCGCCGCGCCCGTACGAACACGCCACTGCAGGCGCTCGTGGTGATGAACGACCCGACGTACGTCGAGGCGGCGAAGGCGCTCGCGATCCGCGGGCTCGGCGATCTGCCGCTCGCGCAGTCCGCCGGCGTGGGAAGCGAGCAGGCCATGATCGAGCGCCTCTATCGCCTGCTGCTGGGCCGCAAGCCTGCGGTGGACGAGCGGGCCGCCGTGCTCGCGAAGCTTGCGGAGTTTCGCCGGCACTTCGCCACCGACATCGTCGCCGCAAAGAAATTGCTCGCGCTTGGGCCCGACGCCGATCAGGGCAGGCCCGCCGAACTCGCCGCCTGGACGATGGTGGCCGGCACACTGCTCTGCCTCGACGAGACGCTGACGAAGGAGTGACCGATGTCGCAGCCTTTCATGCCCCACCCATCGTCGATGCTCCTCGGCCGCCGGGCGTTTCTGGGCATGAGTGCGACGGCCGCCTCCACGGCGGCGCTGGCGTCGCTCCTCGGACGGGATGCCGTCGCCGCGCCGGCGGCCCCGGCGCTGTCGCTGCCCAAGGGGGCGGTGCTCCCCGCGCTCCATTTCGCGCCGCGAGCCAAGCGGGTGATCTACCTCTTCCAGTCGGGCGGCCCCTCGCAGATCGAGCTGCTCGACCCGAAGCCGGGGCTCGTCGCGCGGCACGGCAGCGAACTGCCCGATTCGATCCGCAATGGCCAGCGGCTCACCGGGATGACGAGCGGCCAGAAGAGCTTCCCGGTGATCGCGTCGAAGTATGGCTTCAAGCCGTGCGGCGAAGCGGGCACGCTGATCAGTGAACTCCTGCCGCACACCGGCCGGATCATAGACAAACTCTGCCTTGTGCGATCGATGCACACCGAAGCGATCAACCACGATCCCGCGATCACGTTTATGCAGACGGGCTCGCAGCAGCCGGGCCGGGCCTCATTTGGCGCCTGGCTCAGCTACGGCCTCGGCTCGGAAGCAGACGACCTGCCGAGTTTCGTGGTCATGCTTTCGCAGGGGAGCGGCGAGGATTCCAACCAGGGCCTGCTCGAGCGGCTCTGGGGCGCGGGCTTCCTGCCGTCGAGCCACCAGGGCGTCAAGTTGCGATCGAACGGCGATCCCGTCCTCTATCTCGCCGACCCGCCGGGCGTGTCGCGGCCGCTCCGCCGCTCGATGCTCGACGGCCTCGCCCGGCTGCACGCGCTGCAGCAGGCCCGCGACGGCGACCCGGAGATCGCTTCGCGCGTGGCGCAATACGAGATGGCCTTCCGCATGCAGGCCTCGGTGCCCGAGCTTACGGATCTCTCCGGCGAATCGGCGGCCACGTTCGACCGCTACGGCCCCGAGAGCAGGAAGCCCGGCACGTTCGCGGCCAACTGCCTGCTCGCGCGGCGGCTGGTGGAGAGGGGTGTGCGGTTCGTGCAGCTCTACCACCGTGGCTGGGATCAGCACAACAAGCTGATGAGCAACATCCCGAAGCAGTGCCGCGACATCGACCAGCCGCAGGCGGCGCTCGTCGAAGATCTCGCGGCCCGTGGCCTGCTCGAGGAGACGCTTGTCGTCTGGGCTGGTGAATTCGGCCGCACGGTCTACGGCCAGGGCGGCCTCGTGGAGGATTACGGCCGCGACCATCACGGCCGGTGCTTCTCGATCTGGATGGCCGGCGGCGGCGTGAAGCCGGGGCTCGTGCACGGCCTCACCGACGACTACTGCTACAACATCCTCGAAAAGCCGGTGCACATCCACGATCTCAATGCCACGCTCCTCCACCTGCTCGGCGTCGACCACGAGCGGCTCACCTACCGCTTCCAGGGCCGCGACTACCGGCTCACCGACGTGCATGGAAAGGTCGTGACAGACCTGCTGGCTTGAGGGAAGGCGCGGATGGTGACGGAGCGCGTCATCCTTCTCCGGTCCCGCGCCCGCCAGGCTCACCAGCACCGTGTCGGCCCCGTCTCCGCCCGCACGGAGTCCCTGCGCTGTCTCGCCGCCCTCAGCAACGCCGCCTCGAGAAGACGCCGCTCCACAGAGTTCAGTGGGGCAGGGGCAGGAAATCAGCCTCTTGGAAGGCAGCCACCTCGGGCACCCACCGGTCGCGAACGAAGGCCACGTGGAGCGGGTGTGTGTTGTAGTGGTCGTAGGCGGCCTGGTCGGCGAACCGCATCGTGATGCCGAACGTGTGGTCGTATTTCGGGCTCACCTGGCGGCGGATCGCGAAGTCGCGGACGCCAGGAATCGTGGCCAGTTCCCGAGCCGCGGCGAGGAAGTCGGTTTCCGCCGGGCTTCCCCAGGCGTGCCGCAGGCGAAAGGTGACCGTGTGTTCGATCATGGGGCAGCTCCGCTTTCGATTCTACGCCGGGGCCGAGGGGACGTCTTCGCCATGCGCCGCACTGTCTTGTGGTTTTCGCGCATGCCCGCGGTGCGAGCCGGTGAGAACACTGCGGCCGAGGGCGGTGGCCGCACGCGCGACGATCTCGAAACCAAGTTCGGCCAGCCAGCCGGCGATCTCGGCGGTGGAGTAGAGCCGGCCCTGCGTGACGGTGGACAGCAGCACGGAATATTCCGCGGCCCAGAGCGGCCCCGCCTTGTCGTCGTCGAGCAGCATGTCGTGGATGAGGAGGCGGCCGCCGGCGGGCAACGCGGCGACACTCATGGCCAGGAGCCTGCGGCAGTCGGCCTCGTCCCAGTCGTGGAGGACGTTTGAAAACAGATGCAGGTCGTGCCCTGCGGGCCACGGCGTCGCGAACATGTCGGCCGCGACCACGGCCACGCGGCCTTCCAGGCCCGCCGCGTGGATCGTGCGCCGCGCGATCGCGTCGACCGGTGCCGCCTCGAGCACCGTCGCCGCGAGCGTCGGAAACCGTTCGGCCATCGCGATCGAGTAGACGCCCGAGCCGCCCCCCACGTCGAGCAGTCGTCGTGCTGCGCCGCCGTCGACGGCGTTTGCGAGCGCCGGCGCCAGCACTCGGCCGCGGCAGTCCATCGCGGCCGTGAACGCCTCCGCGAAGGCCTCCGTCCGCATCGACGCATGCCAGTCGGCCTCCCCCTCCGCGCCCGGCCAGTTCGCCGGCCGGCCCGTCCGCAGCACCTGGAGAAAATCGGCCACGCCCGGCTTGTCGGCCATGGCGGCGTAATAGCTGCGGGCGTCGAAGGGTGCGGCATCCACGAGAAACTCGCGAGCCGTGGCGGTCGGCTCGAACCGCCCGGACGCGTCGCGGGCGATCAGCCCTTGGGCCGAGAGCAGCGTGCACAGCACGTCGGTGGGCCGCGGGTGAAGGCCGTGGCGGCGACAGACTTCAGCCACGTCCGCAGGCGCACGGGCCAGGCCCGTGAACAGGTCGAGATGGACGATCGCGGCTGCCAGGGCGTCGGCCGCGGCGATGGCGTCACGAGTGCGATAGATGACCGCGGGATCGGTCGTGGGAGGGTTCATGGCCGCCATCATAGCCCGATTCGGGCCGCCGCAGCCGGCGGTTGCAGTTCAATCCGCCACGCCCAGTTCTTCGACGTGCGCCAGGTCTTGCGGAAACCGAAGAAGCCGTGATCCGCGAACCACAGGCGGTCGCCGGATCACTCGCCGACGGTGATCGTCACGGGCGGCGCGTTGACCGCGTCGCCCGGATTCGGACCGGTGCGGCCGGTGGCGCGGAGGGTCACCGGGCCGCGGCCGAGCAGCTCCGCCGGCAGCTCGATCGTCGCCTGCCCCGTCGCCATGCGGCCGAGCACCCGGCCCATGCCGTAGACGACCGCCGACTCCACTCCCGCTCCCGCCAGGCTGACCCGCACCGTGTCGGCCGGCCGCACGCGGCGGGGTTCCACCGCGAGCGTGAGCGTGAGGCCGTGGTTGGACACCGTCACCGGCACGATCCGGCGGCCCTGTGTCTCGACGTCCGTGGCGGCGATCGCCACCACCCGCAGGTCATGGTGCCCGTCGGCGAGCGGCTTCGTATCGAGCGGCAGCCGTTCGCCCAGTCCGCACTGCGCCACCCGCACGCCGTCCACGTAGAGCTCGAAGCGGTCGGCGCTTCCCCCGTCGGGCAGGCTGGCCCGCGGCTCGAGTTCGAGCCTGCCCGTGAGGGTCGCGCCGGGCTCGAGCGGCCGTGAATCGGCGGCGTTGACGATCTCGACCTCGGGAATCACCGCCCAGGGCTGGCACAGCGGGTCGCCGACGACCAGCAGCTGATGCGGCGACCGCACCGCCTGGTAGAGCGCCTCCGCCAGGCTCGCGCCGCGGACGTAGTGCAGCTGCACGGCCGGATGCGGGAACTTCGGCTGAAAGGCCGCCGGCGAGTTGCCACCTTCGGTCGGCAGCATCACGTAGGGCTCGACCACGGTGCCGCAGGCCCCGGCCGCGCCGGCCCGGATGAAGGCCGACAGCGGTGTCTGTTCAGCGCCGGGCGTGAACACGCCGCCGAAGCTCGTCAGGTTGTCGCAGATCGCCCCGGGCACGAGTCGGCTGCCGCTGGCCGGCCAGTCGAAGTCGGGCGTGCCGGTGACGAGGCCAGCGACGTCGCGTCGGCCCTGCGGCAGGATGCCTTCGACGATCTCGGCCTTCACGCCGGCGGCCTCGATCGCCTTCACCGTGCCCTTCACGGGCCCGCTGCGGGCCCGCGTGCGGACATCGCCATTGGTGAGAAAATAGATCGTGCCCCGCGGCCGGGTGCCGTCGGCCCCCGCCGCCGCCTCGAGTGCCCGCACGATCTCCGCGACGCTGTTCCCGCGGCCGGCCGTGACGCCGAGCATCGTCGCCAGGAGGTAGCGGGTACCGCCCGCTTCGAGCAGCTCGCCCTGATCGCTCCAGCCATACCAGCCCCGGAACCCGACGGTCGACACCGGCGGGCCATCGGGACCGGGGGGGCGGAAGTAGCGGTTGCTCGCCGGATCGAGCCAGTTCGGCCCGCCGCCCTGCACGGCGGCGTAGAGCATCGTCATGCCGGTGAGCGATCCGGACGGAAACCTGAACATCTGCTGCTTCGCCAGTTCGGCGGGTAGCTCGGCGGCGTAGTCCACCCGCCAGGGAAAGCCGCAGGAATAGACCACCTGGTCGATCTGCGCGGTCAGGCGGCGGGCATCGATCGTCCGCAGGATCGGCTGCAGGATCTCGCCGCGGAAGCGGTCGATGGGCACGGTCTCGTCGCCGTCCTTCCAGGGGAGCATGAGCACGTTGCCCGGCGGCACCTGCCGCAGCGCCGCGTAGGCAGCAGGCAGGCGACGGCGATGCGGGAGCGAATCATGGCCGAAAAGCCCGAGGCGATCGGGGACGCGAAAAACATCAGTCTACCCTACACTGCAGTTCCGAATTGACCGGCATCATGACGCAGTCCGGGTCGGCACAAGCCGGCTCGGGGACGGCATGAGTTGCGTCGCTGGCGAAGGTCCGCCACGCGCCGCATCCTCACGCCGATCCCCGTGCCTCCCGGTGCGGGTGATGCATCTGCTCGTTCGCCCCAGCAAAGGCGCAACCAACTGGATTCGTCATGCCTCTTCGCCGCTGTGCCGTGAAAGTGAGAGCGATCGTCGTCGCGGTGTGCGTCAGCCTGCCGTTGGTTGCGGCGCGAGGTGAGGAGCCGCCGCGGTTCTCCGGGCCGCGGGCCATGCAGCATCTGGAGGCGATCTGCGGCCTGGGGCCGCGGCCGAGCGGGTCGGCGGCAATGACGAAGCAGCGGGCGCTGCTCGTCGCGCACTTTCGCCGGGCCGGGGCGCAGGTCACGGGGCAGGCGTTTCAGATTCGCGACCGGCGGACGGGAAAGCCGGTGCACATGGAGAACCTCGTCGTCGAGTGGCACCCTGACCGCGCGGAGCGGATCCTGATCGGGGCCCACTTCGACACACGGCCCTTCCCCGACCGCGATCCGGTCGATCCGCAGGGCGTGTTCATCGGGGCCAACGACGGCGCCAGCGGCGTCGCCGTGATGATGGAGCTCGCCGGCGCGATGCCCGGGATCGCGGGACCGGTGGGCGTGGACTTTGTCCTGTTCGACGCCGAGGAATACGTCTTCCGGCCGCGGGATCCCTACTGCCTCGGCTCGACCTTCTTCGCCCGGCAGTATGCCGCCGCGCGGCAGGCGGGGCGGCTCGGCCACCGCTATCGCTGTGCCGTGGTCGTCGACATGGTCGCCGACCGGAACCTCGAGATTTGGCAGGAGCAGAACAGCGTCTCCTGGCCGGAGACGCGGCCGGTCGTGGATTCGATCTGGGCGGTCGCGCGGCGGCTCGGAGTGCGGCAGTTCGTGCCGCGGCCACGGCACGCCGTCGAGGACGACCACATGCCGCTGCGGATGATCGGCGGCATCCCGGCCTGCGACATCATCGACTTCGACTACCCGCAGTGGCACACCACCGCCGACACCCCTGAGCACTGCGCGGCGGAGTCGCTGGAGGCGGTGGGCAGCGTGCTCCTGGCCTGGCTGCGGGAGCAGCGGTGAGCCGATGGCCGCGACACCGCCAGGATCGCCAGCGGAGCGGGCCCGGCTCGTGGTGCCGGAGTTCGGTCTCGACGTGCCGCTGGCGGTGGCGGTGTGGCTGGTGCCGCAGGGCTCGGCAGTCATCGAGGGCGACCGTGTGGTGCAGCTCGTCGCCGGCGGCGTGACGATCGACCTCGAGGCGCCGGTCACGGGGCGGCTCGCGGCCTGTCTCGTGGAGGAGGACGAGCCGGTCGCGACGGGCACGGTGCTGGCGGAGTTCGTGGCCGAGCCCGAGATGCGAGGCGGATCATGACAGTCGCGGCGGACGAGCGGCGGCTGTGGACGCTCGTGCTCGGCGGCGGGCTGGCGCTGTTTCTCGTGCAGCCCCCCGCCGATGTGTGGTGGGCCGCATGGATCGCGCCGCTCCCTTGGCTGCTGCTGGTGACCGCCGATCCGCTGCCCGGCAGGCGGCCGTGGCGGGCCCTGTGGATCGGCGGATTTCTCCACTGGCTGGCGACGATCCACTGGCTGCGGCTGCCGCACCCGGCCACGTCGATCGGCTGGGTGCTGCTGGCGGCGTATCTGGCCGCGTACGTGCCGGCCTTCGTGTGGCTCGCCCGCCGGCTCGTGCACCGCTGGCGGTGGCCGCTGGTGCCGGCGGCCGCCGTGGCCTGGATGGCCTGCGAGCAGCTGCGTGGCTGGGTGCTCGGCGGCTTCACGTTCGGCGGACTCGGCCACACCCAATGGCGGTGGACGACGCTCATCCAGATGGCCGACATCGCGGGAGCCGTGGGGGTGAGCGGGCTGGTGATCGCCGTCGCGGCGGCCATCGTGGCGGCCCTGCCGACCGCATTCGGCCGGCGGCCGCGTCGCGTGGCCGCGAACCTCGTCGGAGCCGGTGCGCTGCTCGCAGCGACGCTCGCCTACGGGGCGTGGCGGCTGGCCACCGCTCCCGCGCCGCGCGGCGCGCCGCTCGCCCTGCTGCTCGTGCAGGGCTCGATCGACACCGAGCTGAAGCATGATCCCGACGCCGCCACCGACGTCGCCCGCCACTATGACGAGCTCACCGTCGCCGGCCTCGCCGCCTGGCCCGCCGGCGGCCGGCCCGATTTGATCGTCTGGCCGGAGACGATGTGGCGCTGGGGGCTCGTCGAGATCGACCCCGCCGAAATCCTCGAGGAGCCGGTCGTGGAGCGGCTCCTGGGGCCGGAGCCATCCGGCGCGGATGCGGCCGTCCGTGCCGATCGTCAGGCCCGCTGCCGCCGGATGCTCGAGCAGGAGAGGCTCGACGCGCTCGCCGTCTTCGCACGGCGGTACGGCGTGCCGTGGCTGGTCGGGCTCGACAAGCAGGCGATCGCACCGGCCGCCACCCGCCACTTCAACTGCGGGCTGTTCCTCGACGCCACCGGTTCACCGGGGGCGTGCTACTGTAAGCTGCACCCCGTGATGTTCGGCGAATACATTCCGCTCGCCGACCGGTTCCCATTTCTCTACCGGCTCACGCCGCTGCCGGCGGGGCTGACGGCCGGCAAGAATCACGTGGCCGTGGAGATCGCGGGTCACCGCGTGGCGGTCAACATCTGCTACGAGACGGCGCTGCCCGATGCGGTCCGCAGGCTCGTGAACGGTCTCGAGACCCGGGACGGTCCTCCGGACGTGCTTGTGAACCTGACCAATGACGGCTGGTTCTGGGGGTCGAGCGAACTCGACATGCACCTGGTGGCGGCGATCTTCCGGGCGGTCGAGGTGCGGACCCCGATCGCGATCGCGGCCAACACCGGATTCTCCGCGGCGATCGACGGCTGTGGCCGGCTCCTGGAGCAGGGGCCGCGGCGGGCGACCGCCACCCTCGCCGCCCGGCTGCACCCCGACGGCCGGTGCAGCCCCTGGCGCGTGACGGGGACTTTGCCGACGGGGGCATGTGTGGCGGTCGCGGTGGCCGTGATGCTGGAAGCGGCCTGGGGCCACCGGATTCGGGCCCGACTGCACCGGCGGCCGCAGTCGGGGTGAGGCCGACGGCCCTGCCTGGCCGATTCCAGGGCAGGGTGTGGGCTGCCGCGGTCCTATGGGGAACTTGCCTCGGGGACCGTCCAGGCAGGAAGATACGGGGGCGGTGCCGCGGCGGGGCCGGGTGCGCGGGAGGCGTCATGAACATCATCGGCAAGATTTTCGTGTTTGCGGTGTTCGTCATGAGCCTCGTGTTCATGAGTTTCGCCGTCGCCATCTACTCCTCGCACACCAACTGGGAGCGGGAGGTGAACCGCAAGCCCGAGGAGGTGAAAGGGGCGGAGCGGCCCGGTCTGAAGTACCAGCTGGAGCAGGCCGAAAATGACCGCCAGAAGCTCAAGCAGGAGATCGACGTCCTCGTGAGGAAGGTGGCTGAGTCGGAAGCGTCCCGCGATCAGGTTGTCGCGAAGCTGCAGACGGCGCTGACGGAGAAAGACGGCGAGCTCGTCGAACTTCGCAAGAACAAGGAGGATCGGGAGAAGCTCCAACAGGAGGCGATCGCCAAGCTCGACGCGGCCGAGGCCCAGCTGAAGCAGGCGATCGACGAAGTCGCCGCGCTCCGCGAGCAGGTGCGGCAGCAGCAGGTGAAGGTCGACAACGAGGTGAACCGCGCCGCCGACATCGCCCAAAAGCTCCACGAGACCCAGTCGTTCCTCGAGATCGCCACCGAGCGCAAGGAACAGCTCGAAAAGCAGGTGGCCAACGCGCGGCTGCTGCTCAAGCAGCAGGGACTGGCGATCGACAGCCTGCCCAAGGATCGGGTACCCACGCTCGACGGCGACGTGCTGGCGGTGGCCGACAACGCCATCGAGGTCTCGCTGGGTGGCGACGAGGGGCTGCAGGCCGGCCACACGCTGGAAGTCTATCGCGACGGCCAGTACGTGGGGCGGGCGGTCGTGAAGACGGTCAAGCCCGACCGCGCGGTGGCGTTGATCCTCCGCGAATTCTCCCGTGGCATCGTGCAGCGGGGTGACAAGGTGACCACTCGGCTCAAGGGTTGATCCCAGGGTCGATTCAAGGGCTGATCTCGGAACACGCCATGGCAAACGACGCCTCGCAGTCGCGGTCCCGGCCCCCGATGAACGTCTACACGGCGATGCTGCTGCTGTCGTTCGTGGCGATCTCGGTGGGCTGCCTGATCCTGTCGCTCGACCTGTTCTCGCGCCGGCTGCCCCTCAAGCCATAGGCCCCTCCGGCCCGCGGCGGCTGCGATCGCCATGCTCTTTTCCTGGCTTCGGGCCCGCCGCCGCCGTGCTCTGGGCGACCGGCCCTTTCCGCCGGCCTGGCACGACATCCTCGCCCGGCTCGTGAAGCAGGTGCAGTGGCTCGACGAGGCCGAGCGGGAGCGGCTGCACCGCTGGATCCTGATGTTCCTCGGCGAGAAGCGGTTCGAGGGCTGCCGGGGGCAGGAGATCACCGACGAGGTCCGCGTGGCGATCGCCGCCCAGGCCGGGCTCGTGACACTCGGCTTTGCGGGAGAACACTTCGACACGCTGCGATCGGTGCTCGTCTATCCCGGCGACTATCTGGTGCCGCGATCGACGCCGCTCGACGGGGGCGGGGAACTGGAGTGGAAGGAGGCGCGGCTCGGAGAGACCTGGGCCGGCGGCAGCATGGTGCTCTCGTGGCCGGGCGTAGTGGACGGCGGCCGGCTGCGGGATGGCCCGCGGAGCGTGGTGATCCACGAGTGCGCCCACCTTATCGATCTCCTCGACGGCGAGATCGACGGCATTCCGCCCGTCGGCCCGCGGCCCGCCCGCGAGAAGTGGCGGGCCGCCTTCGCAGACTGCCGGGCGCGGTTCGAGCAGGCGCTCGACGACGGGCGGGCGACGGCGTTCGACGAATACGCCGCCGAGAGCGCCGCCGAGTTCTTTGCGGTGGCCAGCGAGTGCTTCTTTCAGGATCCGCACCGCCTCGTGCGGCACGATCGGCAGCTCTACGGCCTGTTGCAGGAGGCGTGGCGGCAGGATCCCAAGGCCCGCGTTCCCGCGCGGTCGGCCCGCGGCCGGTGACGCCGTCACGGCGTCTTCTCGCCGAACCATCCGCTGCGGCGGCGTCATCCGTTGCGACCCAGTGATTTGACGGCGGAAGGCCGCGATAGAGCAACCCTTCTTCTGGAAGCCACCTCAAAAGAATCTGTGGGTGAAATTCGGCTCCGGTATCGGGCCGAGCACGTGAAGCAAACCGATTCCGATGTACCATGCGGACCGCAATCCGAACGCTGTTCTGGTGATCAGTTTCACGACGCTGGTCAAACCCTCGACAACGCCCGCCGAGGTACGCCCCTTCGCCCGGAACCAGTTGAAGATCAGGTGCCGAGGGCGTTGCCGGCTCTTGGCTACCTTCTTTATCGACTTGAACTTGTTCCGCACGGTCTTCGTGCACCACATGTTAAGAAATCGTCCGGCTCACAACTGCTGGAACAGCTCGCGAAGCAGGTGAGCCGTGACGTTCTTGAGCGGTTTCATCGAGGAGTCCGTTCAGCCTGATCTCCTGGTTCTCGGTGAGGTCCTCCGAAGGCTCCACCGGGCGTTCGTCAGGATCAGCTCGGAGTCGTCCGTCCTCATCTTGGCAGACTCCGCCCGCCGCACCTCGTCGATCGCCACGTTCATGTTCCCCATGATGTGAAAACGAGTGAGCATATGAATGGCGGAGGGTATCTGCTGCGCGATCGCCTTGAGGTAGGGCTTCCACCTTTCGCTGGCCACGAACTGGACGCCCGGCCTGACCTCCGCTGTGAGCGAACCGGCCAATCCGCGCAGGCTTCTCTCCGTCGGATCCTCGGCCACCGGCAGCAGCCGCTGCACGGTGTCGCGCTGGTGGACCACCGTGAGGGAGGTATGGCCGTTTCGCTCCTGCACCTCATCGACGCCGATGGCCTCGATGCCCGAGAACTCGCGGTAGCGCCCCCCGCTCCACCTCTTTTTTCTTCTGCAGGCCGGGAAAAGTGCCATTTTCTGGTCTGGCCACGACTGCTATGGTCCCCCCCAGATAGCTCCGTACACCCCTACCGGAAAGAGTTGCGAACACCGTGCAGACGGGGCGGCACAGGCTTGCGGAACCCCACTTTGAGGACGCGTTCACCACGCGACACCACAAGGCATTCACTTACCGTCTGGTGCCACGTCCGGCACACTCGACATTCTCGAGACAACGCTCATCAGAGTTTGAGAGAGAAATCTGAAACGATGACCAACATCAGGCCTATTGTCGTCACTGGTGGCTTCGGGTTTCTTGGGCAACACCTCGTCCGCAGCCTGACGCGCCGCGGCTTGCCAGTGCGGCCCCTCGGTCGCAAGCATGGCGACTTACGCGAAGCAAAAGTTGCGGAAACGCTCGTTGAAGGCGCGGACATCATCGTGCACCTCGCAGCCGATGTCGGTGGAGTGGGCTACCTGAAGGGCTGCCCTGGACGGGCCTTTCACGACAACTTACTGCTGGGATTGAATGTCATTCGTGCCGCATCCCGCGGCGGGGCGAAGCGGCTTATTCTTGCCGGCACGCCCTGTTCCTACGCCAGCAGCGCCGAACTCCCACTGACGGAAGCAGCCCTGTTGCGTGGCGTTCCTTCCGGCGACACGGGCACATACGGGTACGCCAAGCTGGCAACGTCGCTCACCGCGGCCGCGTTCTGCGAGGACACGCCGACGGACACGGTGACGGTGATCCCGTCGAACCTCTACGGGCCCGGCGACTCCTTCGACGAAGATCATGGACACGTCGTTGCCGCGTTGCTGCGCAAGGCGATCCTTGCAGCGGAGTACGGCGAAAGCACATTTGAGGTTTGGGGGGATGGTTCCGCCACGCGTGATTTCGTCTACGTGTCCGATGTCGCCGAAGGCATCGCCGCAGTCGTGCAGCATGACGAGCCTTTTTTGGGGGCCATGTTCAACCTCGGGTCCGATCGTGAGACCTCCATCGGCGAGATCGCCACGGTCATTGCGACAGCCGTCGGTTCGGGCCTGTCCCCGACATTTCTCGCCGACAAGCCGGTCGGCTATGTCCGTCGCGTGATGTCATCACGCGAGGCTTTTGATCAATTTGGCTACACAGCAAACACCGGTCTCCTGCAAGGCCTGCGCAAAACGATTGCGTGGCTCCATAAATCGGGTCACGTAGCCAAATGGAGGGCCGCTGCCAATCGCACGCACAGGCAGATCACTTCCCGCCGCGCCGGCTGAGCATGGCGATCCTCGTGAAGCCGAGTCGCCATTGTGCGTAGCGTGCTCTTCCGGCTTGCGGCTCCCTCCCGTTGCCAGGTTGTGCCTTCGCGCCGACCTGGTCCTCAGAAGCGGCCACCGTTTGGAGTCTACGAAGACCTCCCGACCTGCGGACACCTGTCTGCGTGATCATTCACGCTGGTTCGTTTCAAATCCCAAAGCCCGCCGACCTGATCATGTCCGCCGGCCACGACGTCGTCGCGAAGGACAGCGCCGTTGTCCTGCATCCAGTCATCCGTAAGACAATGGCCCGTGCACGTATCGATGACACTCCCACGCCGCAATGGACCGCGAAACGACAACAGCCGCAGGCACACTTGCCGCTCCCGGCGATAAAGCAACCCCTCTTCTGTAAATGCCGGTATGAGCTGGCGGGCCATCTGGCTTTCATGTTCAGGTAAGACCTTTCAGTTTCCCAGTCGTCACTGATCTCACTGAGGACTGCCGAGACGAGCCTCAGGACCGAAGCCTCGTTTGGGAACAGTGTGGCGACACGGGTGCGGCGTTTGATCTCCTTGTTGAGTCGCTCGAGTCCGTTGCTGGTTCGCAGTCTCCGCCGATGGGCGGCAGGGAAGGCGAAGACAGTGAGGGCTTCGGGGATGTTGGCTTCGAGCCAGCTGGCGAAGTCGGG
>JAJTED010000118.1 GCA_021300535.1 Planctomycetaceae bacterium
GCCATTACGTTCTCAACGTGAAGGGCAATCAGGGCACGCTACGCGACGGGATCGAGAAGTTTTTTGCCGAGTACCTGGATGGGCAGATGCCGACGGTGCCGGTGCGTCAGCAGCACAGCACCAGCATGGGCCATGGCCGCAGGGAATCGCGATGGCACTACGTCTGCGGTGTTCCGCGAGACCTGCCCGACCGCGATCGGTGGCCCGGCCTCAAGGCGATAGGCATGGTCATCAGTAACACGGAGCGTGACGGCAAAGAGTGCGTCAGCATCCGGTACTACATCATGACCAGGAAGATGCCGGTCAAGAAGTTCGCCGCCATCGTCAAGGGCCATTGGGCGATCGAGAATGAACGGCATTGGCAATTGGATGTCACGTTCCAAGAGGACCATTGCCGTATCCGGAAGGGCAACGCCGACGCCAACCTCAGCATCCTCCGCAGGATCGCGCTGATGCTGCTCAAGAACGAGAAAACAGCCAAGCTCGGAGTGGAGAACAAGCGGCTTACAGCCGGAGGGAGCCCATCGAGGAGGACGAGTTTCGCCTGCGTCTGATAATCGAACGGGCTCCCGAGCCGCTTCGAGACGACGCGATCGCGAAGCCGTTCGAGACCGAGACGCTTCTCGAGGTAGGCGAAGGCGGCGTCCCGCGGGCCCGGGTCCGCGGACTCGTCGGCGGGATGCTCGAACGGCTCGTCGTCCCGCCGTGCGGCGGCCCCGACCGCGAGCGTGGCGCTTGCGAGCACGACCGTGCCCACCTTCTCGAAGAGCGTCCGCCGCAGCGTGTCGCCCACGTCGATCGGCGCGATCGAAAGCTTGAGCCGCTCGCGGCCCAGCCGACTGCGGTGCGACTCCACCCACCAGACGCTTCCGGGCACGTTCTGCTCGAGCCAGCTCCTGAGGCTGCCGGCGAGCGCGGTGAGCCGGTCGGAGAGCGAATGGAAGTCGTGCCGTTCCGCCTCGGCGAAGATGCCATCGGCGGCGTTTCGCAGCTTCTGGGCGAGCGAGAGCATCGCGTCGCCGAGCGTGTCGGGCACGACGAAGGGATCGGCGATCCGCCATGGCGGCTCACCGCGGGGAATGAGCGTCTGCAGGAGCCCGTCGAAGCAGTCCTCGGCGGCACGGCGACATCGCCGCACGTCGGGCTCGAGATTCAGCCGCGTGGCCGCTGGTAGAAGGGCAGGGGGGCGATGCGGCCGGGCTGGGCGACGTCGCGGATCATCACGTCCACCGCCGTGCCCGGCTGGGCGGCCTCCCGCGCGACGAGCGCCATCGCCACGGCCGCGCCGACCGTGGGGGCGAAACTGCCGCTGGTCACGGTGCCCACCGGGTGGTTTCCCACGCGGACTTCCGCTCCCTCGCGGGCCGACCGCTTCGAATCGAACACGATGCCGACACGGACCTGCGGGGCGGCGGCGTCGCGCATCCGGCGAAAGGCTTCACATCCCGGGAATGACCGCGGGCCGCCGGTCGCCCCCTCGAAGTGGAACGCGAGCCCGAGGCCGATCGCGAACGGGTCGCTCGTGGCCGTGAGCTCGTGGCCGTAGAGCGGCATGCCGGCCTCGAGCCGCAGCGTGTCGCGGGCGCCGAGGCCACAGGGCCGCAGGCCATGGGGCGTGCCCGCCGCGTGGAGTGCCGACCACACCCGCTCGGCCGCCGCCGCCGGCACGACGAGTTCGACGCCATCCTCGCCGGTGTAGCCGGTGCGGCTCACGGCCGCGGGCGTGCCGGCCAGCGTGGCGGTGGTGGCGGTGTAGTTCTTCAGGGCCGCGATCCGGGCGGCGTCGGCCGGTGGGCAGAGGCTGCCGACGATTGCGATCGCCTGCGGACCCTGGACGGCGATCATCGCCGTGTCGTGCGTGCGGTCAGCGAGCGCGACGCCCGCTGCGGGGAGCCGTGATCGGAGCCAGGCCACGACCCGGTCACGGTTGCTGGCGTTGACGACGAGCGCGAAGCGGGGCGTGCCGTCGGCGGCGTCAGCCTCGCGGGCCACGAGGGCGTCGTCGAGGATCGCGACGCCGCCGTCGGCGTCGCTCGTCACGAGTGTGTAGCGGACGCGGCCCACGTCCATGTCGGCCACCCGCCGCGTGAGCAGCGACTCGAGCCAGTCGCGGGAGGCTGGGCCCGTGACCGTGAGGCGGCCCATGTGCGAGACGTCGAACATGCCGGCCGCCGTCCGCGTGGCGACGTGCTCGTCGACGATCGAGGCGTACTGCACCGGCATCCACCAGCCTGCGAAGTCGACCATCCGGCCCCCGTGGGCCTCGTGCCATGGGCAGAGCGGTGTGCGGAGCGGCTGATCGGTCACGGTGGGTTCCTCGGGCGGGTCAAAATCGTGGCATTGTAGGGTTTCAAGCCGGCAGCCGCACGGGGCCGTGCGAGCCTACCGAGCCGGAGGATTTCGCGGTATTCTGCCGGGGATGGCCCGACCTTCGTGACGGCGCGGGCAGCATGACTACCCGAGGCGAGTCGATCCATGGCGGGCTGGCGGCGGATGGTGGCGTGGGCAACCTGGCTGGCCTGTCTTGCGGCCATGCCCGCCAGGGCCGCCGACACCGCGGCGGAGCGGCTCGCCGCGGCGTGCCACGACGCCGTGGTCGGCGTGTACTGCATGCGCGACGGCCACGAAGTGTATACGGGGACCGGCGCCGTGGTGTCGGCCGACGGCTCCATCCTCACCTCGACCACGTCGGTCTTCGACGGCGTCGAGGAGGTGTTCGTGCACTTTCCCGACTTTCGCGTCATGAAGGCCAAGGTCGTGGAGGTCAACATTCCGCTGGAGTGCGTGTTGCTGAAGGTTGACGCGAAGGGCCTCGCCAGCCTGCCTGTCTCGCGGGCGATTCCGCGGGTGGGCATGCGGGCGTTCACGGCGGGAAATGCCGATCACCTGATCAGGCTGAGCGGCGAGCCCACGTTCAGCATGGGCACCGTGAGCGGCGTGTACGAAGTCGAGAGCGGCGACAGCCAGAGCAGCTACGCCGGCCTGGCCATCGAGACCACGGCCGCGGTCAATCCCGGTCAGGACGGCGGCCCTTTGCTCGATGCCGCCGGTCGGATCATCGGCATGATTTCCCTGAGTCTTGCCGAGAGCCGCTGGCAGGGGACGGCGGTGCCGATGGCCCGGATTCTCGAGGGCATGAAGGCTTTTCGAGACGGCCAGGTGCGGGTGAGCGACCGCCCCCTGCTCGACGATGCATCTCCCGAGGACGGTCGCAAGACCATGGCGGATCGGGTGCAGCCCTGGGCCAACTGCCTCGTGGGGCTCACCGTCGAACGCGAGTTTCAGGTGGAGCGACTCGCCACCGTGTATTGGCCGAGCTACCGCAAGACGATCCCCAGCTGGGAGGCGCTCACCCCTGCCGCGCAGGTGGCCCGTCAGGCCGACGTGACCGCCGCCGAGATGACCATCAACGCCAATCGACTGGTCTGCCGGCCCCGGAAGGCGGTCACCGGCATCGTGATCTCCGCCGACGGCCACATCCTCACCAGTGCCTTCAACGTCGCCAGCGACGCCGTGTTCAAACAACGCAAGGGCCAGACGAAGCCCCGCCAGTATGACGGCAGCCTCGCCCGGCTCGTGGCCTTCGATGCCGCCGAGTATGAAACCGTGGCCAATCCGGTGCGGTCAGTGACGGCGACGCTCGCCAGCGGGAAATCCTGCCCTGCCACCATCGTGGCCCAAGACCTCCAGCTCGGCGTCGCGGTCCTGAAGGTCGCGGAGCAGGATCTGCCCCACCTCGACCTGAAGAATTTGCATGCCGCACCGGTCCTGGGCGCGGCCGTGGGGGCCGTCGGCATCGCGCCCGATGGAACGAACGGGTTCACGCTGAACGAGGGCATGATCAGCGCGGTTCGCCGCAACGAGGGCCGTCGGTTCCAGTTCACGGCGCTGGTCAATTACGGCAACTCCGGCGGGCCGGTGATCAACGCCGATGGCCGGATCCTGGGATTGATTCTCGAGCCCTTGCGGGCGGGTGAAGGGCTCGAATCAATGCTCCGCGTGCCCCCGTTCCCCAAATCGAGCGGGCTCTCCAGTGGCCGGGTGTTCCCGCTGATGGCCGCCGGCAACCAGCCGAGCCTGGTTCTCTGGCAGACCGCGCCCAACTCCGGCGTCGGATTCGCGGCCCCGATCGGCCGGATCCTCGAATCACTGCCGACCCTGATGCAGGGCCGCGATGTGCTCCCGGCCGGCATGCCCTACCTCGGAATCGTGCCGAACCTCGACGTCCAACAAGCCTTCAAGAACGAGGTGATCGTGCATCGCCTGGAGCCGAAATCACCCGCCGCCGAGGCCGGCCTCGCCGTCGGCGACCGGGTGGTCCAGATCGACGGTCGCGACGTCCCGAACTGGAAAGTGCTGCTCGAGATCCTCGCGGCGCGCAAGGTGGGCGACGTGCTCTCGATCCGCGTGGAACGCAAGGCCAAGCCAGCCCATGTCGAGATCAACGGCATCGCCGTCCGCAACGAACGCGACCTGAAGAAAATGATCGAGTCGCTCGGAGGAAAGGACGAGTTCTCAGGCCGGGTGATCCGCGACGAGGATTCCACGCCGACGTTCGAAGTCACCCTGCAGGAGCAGCGATGAACACGCCCCCGAGCATCCGCGCCACCGCGGCCCTGGCCGCCTGGCTGACCGTGGCCACGATGGGGCCGGCGGTGGCCGAGATCGCCCCGCAGACGAGCGCGACGGTGGGCGATCTGGCGGCGCGGACCATGCCCGCGTTCGTCTTCGTGTCTGGCGGCAGCGGAGTGCTGATCTCCGCCGATGGGCTGGTTCTGAGCAACGCTCACGTGGTCGGCAAACAGCGGTCGTTCAACGTCCGTCTCGGCGACGGCCGCGCCTTCAATGCGAAACTCCTCGGCTATCACGCCTTCGGCGACCTGGCGCTCCTGCAGATCGAGGGGGCCAAGGATCTTCCGTTCCTGCCGCTCGGTGATTCCGACCTCATGAAGCCTGGAGCGTTCTGCTTCACCATCGGCAACCCGCTCGCCCTCGGACTGATCGACCAACAGCCCACCATCTCCACCGGCGTGATCTCGGCGAAGAACCGACTGAGCGACAACTATGTCGACGCCTTGGTCATCGACGCCCCGATCAACCCGGGCAATTCGGGCGGGCCGCTGATCAACGCGGCGGGGGATTTGATCGGCATCAACGGCAAGATGCAGCCGCGGATGGGGCTGCGGTCCAACACGGGACTCGGGTTCGCGCTGCCCGTCAATCGAATCAAGCGCTGGCTGCCGCTGCTGCAGGCGGCGCGGGGCGGCCCGGTGCGGCACGGGCGGCTCGAAGGGATCGAATGGCAGGAGCCGGGTCGGGCTGCCATGGTCGATTACGTCGCTCCGGTGATCCGCAGCGTGGCTCCGGGGAGCGACGGGGAGCGGGCCGGGTTCAAGGCGGGTGACACGATCGTGCGGTGCCAGGGAGAGCCCGTCCGGATGGCGGCGCAGATGTATCTGTTGCTGGCGATGAACCCGCACACCTTGCCGGCCACGGTCGTCGTGCTCCGGGACGGCGCGGAAACCACGCTGACGTTCACGATGGAGCCGGTCGGCGGCGACTGAGCCGCGGCACCTCGGGCGGCTGCCGGCAGCTGCCCCTCGCGATAGCGGATGCAGGCGAGCGTGTCGGCGATCGTATGGGCCAGCGGGTGGCGTTCGACATCGGGCCGCTGCAGCGCGGCTTCCATATCCTTGGCGAGAACGACCGCCCGCGCCAGATCCTCGGCGTTGGGAGCGGTGGCGCGGGCCACCAGGGCATTGGCCAGGAGGTTGCCGACGAGGATCCGGGCGTCGTCCTGTGCGGGAACCGCGGCGCGATAGCCTTCGACGAGCGGCCGCTCCAGCCGCTGGTTCGCAGCGTCGTCGACAGCCAGGTCCTGTTGTCCTCGTCAACGGCCTCGACCCGCATGGCGGTCGGCTTGCCCACGCGGAAGAGGACCGGCCCGTCGGCCTCGCGGACCACGCGGTAGGCGACGAGCGCCCGTCCTTGTTCGTTCTGCAGGCAGGTGGCGTGCCGTGGCCGTCACCGGGAAACGGGCTCTGTCAAAAAGTCGTTGTCGGGGCCTCGGACCTTCCAGCCGTCCGCCTGCGGTCACCGGGCTTCCGGTCCGCCTACCACAGCGTCCGCACCGGGTAGCGGCCGATCCACTGGTCGTCGGTGACGATCGCGAGGCCATGGCAATTCGCCTGGGCGACGAGGATCCGGTCGAACGGGTCGCGGTGCACCGGCGGGAGCTTGTGGACCTGGCAGACCTCGGCCTCGCCGATCGTTAACAGATCGATGCCGGCCCGCTGCCGCATCAATGGGACGAAGCGGTCGGGTGGGGCGGGGAGTGGCAGCTTACCGATGCCGTATTTGGCAGTGATCTCCCACGCCGAGGCGGCGCTGAGCCAAACCTGGTTCTCGGCGGCCATAATTGCCGCCCGAGCCGCGGTTGAGAGCGACTTGTCGTCGCTGATAAACCACAGGAAAGCGTGCGTGTCGAGCAGCAGGTTCACTGCCGCCCCTCGAAGCCGGCGAGCAACTCTTCCGGCAGCGGCTCGAAGAACGCGGCGGGCACCGCGAAGAGCCCCTTGGCCACCCCGGGGCGCCGAGGGCGAGCCTTGACGCCGGGCAGAAGCCGCACCTCTGCCACCGGACGGTTCCGGTTGCAGATCACGATCCGGTCGTCCCCCTGCAGAGCCGCCAAATGACGAGACAGATGCGTCTTCGCGTCATGCATGTTGAGTCGCGTGCTCTTCATGTCCGTGATTGTTAGTTTGTTTTCTAGTTCAGTTAAGGGCGGCCGCGGCGCTGCCCCTTTTTGCCCCGTGGCTTGTGACGCTTGGCCGGGCCGCGTTCGGGCCGGTTGCGGCCCCGATTCCGCCGCGGCGGCGGGGGGGCGCGGCGGCTGTCCCGGCCCCCCTCGGCGACCAGCCGGAAGTCGAGGGATCGGCGGTCGAGATCGACCCTCGCCACGGCCACGCGGACGCGGTCG
Source organism: Planctomycetaceae bacterium (assembly GCA_021300535.1). Taxonomy (GTDB): domain Bacteria; phylum Planctomycetota; class Planctomycetia; order Pirellulales; family UBA1268; genus QWPN01. The sequence continues at coordinate 6,980 of JAJTED010000118.1, forward strand.
CCGAGCCGGAACGAGCGGCCGGGCCGGCGGCCGGCGAGCGTGTGGGAGGCCTTGTCGTAGCGGTAGATGTCGTCGGGCAGGCTGTCGAGCGGCACGAGGCCCTCGGCGGGAATGGCCAGACCCTGCACGAACAGGCCGAATGGCTCCACGCCCGTGACCACCGCGTCCATCTCCTCGCCAATTCGCTTCGAGAGGAAGAGCAGGAGCTTGAGCTTCACCAGCTCCCGCTCGGACGCCTCGGCTCGCCGCTCGAGGTCGGAGCACTCGCCGCCGAGCTGCACCAGGCCGTCCGCCGGCGGCCGCCGCCCCTTGGCGATGGCCTCGAGGGCTCGATGGACCGTGAGGTCGGGATAGCGGCGGATCGGCGAGGTGAAGTGGCAGTAGCAGTCGCTCGCCAGGGCGTAGTGGCCGTCGTCCTGCGGGCCGTAGGCGGCGCGGGAGAGGCTCCGCAGCACGGCGTAGTGCACGGCATGCTCCTCGGGCCGGCCGCGGGCCATGTCGAGGAGCCGCTGGAGCTCGAAGCGGCTTTCGAGTGAATCGACCTCGAAGCCGAGTTCGGTGACGAACTCCGTCAGTTGGCGGAGTTTTCGCGGGTCGGGCTGCGGATGGATCCGCCGCAGGAAGCCGGCTCCCGCGGCGGCCAGCGCCCCCGCCACCGCCTCGTTGGCGGCGAGCATGAACTCCTCGATGATCCGATGGCTTTCGGTGTTCTCCACGACATGGGCCCCCGCCACGCGGCCGTCGCGGTCGAGGTCGATCTTCACCTCCGGCATGTGCAGTTCGAGCGACCCGCGGGCGGTCCGCCGGCCCCGCAGGAGGCGGGCCAGGTCCCGCATCCGGCCGAGCAGACTGCGGACCTCGGGCGTCATCTCGATCGCGGGCGTGGCCGGATCGGCCAGAAAGACATCCACCTCTTCGTAGGTGAACCGCCGCGCGCTTTTGATGGCGGAGGGCTCGACGGCCGTGTGCACCGGGATCCCCTCGGGCGTGAACTCGATCCAGCAGGTGCGGGCGTAGCGGACCTTGCCCGGCTGCAGGCTGGCGAGGTTGTTGGAGACGATCTCCGGCAGCATGGGGATCACGCGGTCGGGCAGGTAGACGCTCGTGCCGCGGGTGCGGGCCTCCTGATCGAGCGGCGATCCTTCGCGGACGAAGTGCGAGACGTCGGCGATGTGCACGCCGAGCAGCCAGTGGCCCCGCTCCACCCGCTCGAGCGAGATCGCGTCGTCGAAGTCGCGGGCGTCCACCGGGTCGATGGTCACGATCGTGCGGCCGGTGAGACGGCGCCCGCCTTGCCGAGCACCTCGACGACCACGCCCTCGCCGTCCCGGATCGGCGTCGGGAAGCGGACCAATTCGACGACGACCTTGTCGTCCTTCCGCACGCCCTTCGCCCCGGGATCGCCGACCGACACGGGGCGGGCGAACCCGGTGCCGTCGATCTGCACCCAGCCCTGGCCCGCGGCCTCGAAGTAGGAGCCGACGAACCGCGTGGTCCGCCGCTTCACGACCTCCACGATCTCGCCGGACGGGCCGGGCCTGCGGATATCGCGGGTCCGGGCGAGCTTGACGCGGACGGTGTCTCCCGTGGCGGCGTCGAGCGCGGCAGTCGCGGCGACATGGATGTCCTGCCCGCGGTCGCCGGCGGGGGCGTCGAGCGGTCGCACGAAGCCGTAGCCGCCGGCGGCCCGCTTGAAGATGCCGACCACGCCGTCGTTGCGGCTGCGACCCGCCGCGGCCTGGCGCCGCGGCTGGTCCTGGCCATCGCGTTGTCGCGGCATTGGGGGCGGAGTCCTGCGGGGCGGGCGGGGCGGGGTGACTGTTCCAAGTCTACCCAAGGGCCTGTCCCGCCTCCCACCGGGCTCCTCCGTAACGCATGCCCCCAGGCATGCGAATGGGCGTCTGTGCTCCCAATCCCGCATTCGCAAGCCTGGAGGCTTGCGCCAGTGCGTTTGCAAGTGTATCGAACCAGCGGGGTGAGAGTCCCCGTCAGGACGGAATCGCGTCCTGTAACCGAACGAAACTGCTT
>JAJTED010000119.1 GCA_021300535.1 Planctomycetaceae bacterium
CTGCGAGCCCGATCTGGTGATCGCCGACGAGCCGACGACCGCGCTCGACGTCACGATCCAGGCCCAGATCCTCGAGCTCCTCGCCGACCTGCGGCGGCGGCTGGGCACGGCGATCCTGCTGATCACGCACGACCTCGGTGTGGTGGCGGAGACCTGTGACGAAGTGGCGGTGATGTATGCCGGGCAGATCGTGGAGCGGGCGGCTGCGGCCGAGCTCTTCGCCCGTCCGCTGCATCCCTACACGATCGGCCTGCTCGCGGCGCGGCCCGAGGCGGGGCGGCCGGCGGCCGGGCGGGCACCGCTGCGCACGATTCCGGGCATGGTGCCGCCGGCCTGGGCCTTTCCGGCGGGCTGCCGCTTTCATCCGCGGTGCGGCTTCTGCCGGGCGGGCGACTGCGACGCGCGGGCCGCCGAGTTGCGCGAGGTGGCCCCCGGCCACTTCGTGCGTTGCCACTATGCCGGCGAACTGGGACCGTCCCACGAGCCGGCGGCCGCCGGGGAGGCCGTCGCATGACCGCGCCGCTGGTCGAGGTTGCGAACCTGGAGACGCACTTTCCCATCCGCCGCGGCCTCTTGCGCCGCCAGGTCGGTGCGGTGCGGGCGGTTGACGGCGTGAGCTTCACGATCGACAAGGGACGCACGCTGGGCCTCGTCGGCGAGAGCGGCTGCGGCAAGACGACGGTGGGCCGCAGCGTGCTCCGGCTGGTGGAGCCGACCGGGGGCGGGGTGCGGTTCGCCGGCCAGGACGTGCGGGCCACGCACGGGGCGGCGCTGCGGGCGCTGCGCCGGCGGATGCAGGTCGTGTTTCAGGATCCCTACGGCTCGCTCAATCCGCGGATGACGGTGCGGTCGATTCTCGAGGAGGGGCTGGTGATCCACCGGCTCGGCGACGCCGCCGGGCGGCTCGACCGCATGGCCCGGGCGCTGGAGAAGACCGGCCTCGCCCGGCCCGCGCTCGACCGCTATCCGCACGAGTTCTCCGGCGGCCAGCGGCAGCGGATCGCCATCGCCCGGGCGCTCGTGCTGGAGCCGGAGTTTCTCGTGCTCGACGAGCCGATCTCGGCGCTCGACGTCTCCATCCAGGCGCAGGTGGTGAACCTGCTGGTCGAGCTGCGGGAGCAGTTCGGCCTCACCTACCTCTTCATCTCGCACGACCTGTCGGTGGTCGAGTATGTGTCCGACGACGTGGCCGTGATGTACCTCGGCCGGATCGTCGAGCGGGCGGCCGCCGCCCGGCTCTGCCGCCAGCCGCTGCATCCCTACACGCACGCGCTGTTTTCGGCCGTGCCGGCGATCGACCCGGCGCGGCGGCGGCGGCGGATCGTGCTGCCAGGCGACGTGCCCAGCCCCGCCCGGCCTCCGGCGGGCTGCCGGTTTCACCCCCGGTGTCCCCTCGCCGAAGCGGCCTGCATGACGATCGATCCGCCGGCTACGGTCGTCGCCGATCAGGTGGTGCACTGCCACGTGGCCGCCCGGGAACTGGCGGCCACGGGCGACGTGTCCCAGGCCTCGGCCACGATCGCCCGCCGGATGGCGGCGGCAGTGCCGTCCACCCTGGAGGCGACGGTGGCGGCTGGGGTGATACACTGAAAGTCCGCGGTTCCGTCGCGGTTTCCCTGGACGCTGGAGCCATCCCGATGCGGTGCATCTTTCATCGGCTTACCGCCCATGCCGCGACCATCGTGACCGTGTGCGCGGTGGGTGCGGCGGTGCCACATGCGACCCGCGGTGGCGATGCGGCGGGAGTGTCGCGCGAGGAACTCGTGCGGAAATGGGATCTCAACTCCGATGGCTCGATCGACGAGGGCGAGGCGGAGGTGGCCCGATCGCGGATGCGGCGCGACCGCGCGGAGTTGCAGATGAAGTCGGGGGTCGACCCGCTCACCGGCAAGCCGCGGATCCTCGCAGTGGACGAGGCGGATCCGGCGGCGGCCCCGCCTCTCGAGCAGCCGGAGCCGGAGCGGCCGCGGGCGAAGCGTGCCGCCGGCGAAGCGGGACTGCCGGGCGCGCGGGTGCCCGACGCGAAGCCGCCGATCCCAGCCACGCGGCAGCCGGCCGCTGCGACCGACGGCCGCGTCGGCGGCCCGGCCCGTGCCGACTCTGGCGGCCGCCGGCCGCGGCCCGACCTGAACGCCGGACGCCTGCCGCCGGGCCCCACTCCCCAGGGGCTTCCGGGTCGGCGGCCGGCACCGGCCAGCGGCGGCCTGCTGCCGAACGTGCGCCGGCCGCCGGCCGCGCCCGTTTCGCCGCCATCACCATCGCGACGCACGGTAGACGACTTCGACGTCTACTGATCTTCGGTGCGATGAACCAATCGAACCTCGACGTTCCCGAGCGACTCGCGGCTGCCGTGGCGGCCGCGGCCCCGACCGGTCCCGTGCTCGTCGTCACGGACGAGGCGACCGTGACGCGGTTCGCGCCCCGCTGGGCCCACGACTTCGCCGCCGCCGGCCGCGTGCACCGCGTGCGAGTCGGCGGTGACGTGGCCGCGATCGCCGCGGAGATTCGCGGCCTGGGCGCCACCGTCGTGGCCGGCATCGGTCCCACGGCGGTGACCGTCGCCGTCGCGACCACGGCTGCCGCCGCCGGCCTGCCGTGCGTGTGCGGGCCGCATGACCCGCGGGCGGCACCGCCGCACTAGCTGCCCGTGGAAAAGCCATCCATGGCCTGTTTGCACTTGGTCGACCGCAGGAAACGCCGAGGGTTTTCTGGGTCGACCGTCGCCGCATCCTGCGGCCGCCACACGCTTGTCGATCGTTCGCCGACCCCTCGCCTACCTTTCCCAATTTGTTTTGGCAACGTTCCACATGTGCCAGGACTGCTCCAGCCCGCGATTGCCGGCTCCATCTCCCTCTGAGAGAGGGCGGGGTGCGGGTGCTTCCGTTGCGTCACCGAAGGCACACTCGCCCGGCCGGCCTCTCCCCAAGGGAGAGGCGAGATGTACCAGGGGGCCGCTCGTGGAGTGTCACCCGTTGGATGCTCCCGGTAGTAAACTGGTTGCCTCGCGAGTTCATCACCAGTCGAGGATCGCCATGCGTTCATTCCATTCGTTACTCGTTGTCTGGGTGGTCGCAGCGCTGTCGTGCGTGGCCGCCGTGCGGGCGGAGGCGCCACTGCCGGCGGCCCCGGCCGCCGCGGGGGGCGACGACGTGTTCGTCTCCGGTGTGCCGGACCGGTTCGACGAGGTGCGCGCGGCGGTGCAGCGGGCCCGCGAGACCAGCGGCCGTCGGTACCGGGTGATCGTCGTCGACGGCTCTGCGGCCGAAGGTGATGCCCGGGCGTTGCTCGATCGGATCCTCTCGCGCTGGACGGCGGAGGTGGAGGCCGGAACGACCGCATTCGATCCGACCGCCGACCTCACGATCCTGCTCGACACCGGTCACCGCCTGCTGGCGATGAAGGTGCCGTCGGATCTGGAGGTCCGTAATGGCCTCGACCAGCAGACGATCGAGGAGGAATTGATCCGCAAGGTTTTCGTGCCCCGGGCCCGCGACGGTTTGTATGACAAGGGGCTCGCCGATCTCGTCACCGCCACCGAGACCTGGGTCGACGAGGTGCAGCAGAAGGAGGTCGCGCAGATCGAGGCCCGGCGCACGTTCCGCACCCGCACGCTGCCCTTGAGCCTGGCGGGGCTGGCCGGCGCCACGGTGCTCGGGGGCCTGCTGCTGCAGCGCGGTCGTCACGCCCGGCGGCTGCGCGAGGCCCGCGAAAAACTCGCCGCCTTCAAGAGCGACGTGGTGGCGCTCTCCGATCTGCTCGACGCCGAGCAGGAACGGCATCGCATGCTGCCGCACACCGATCCGGACTTCCAGACGCCGATGGAGGGCATGACACGCTCCACCTACGACAACGTGCAGGGGGCGATCCGCCGCTATCGCGAGCGGTGGTTGACGCTGATGGACGTGTGGGAGAAGGCGCAGGGGCGGGTGGATGCGGAGTGGTTTCTGGGCACGGCCGCCGCCGAGGACGCCGTCAGGCTGCTCGACTCCGCGGAGGCGCGGCCACCGCTGGCTGACGTGGCGGCGGAGTGCCGCGGGCCGCTGGATGCGCTCGAGCAGGCCCACGAGAAGGCGCGGCAGCTGGTGACGGAGGTGGATGCGGCCGTGACCGCCACGCACGCGCGGCTCGACGAGCTCGCCCGTCGCGGCCGGTCGGCGGCCCCTTATCAGCCGGCGTTGGCGGAGGCGGGCCGGGGTCGCGACCTCGCCGGCCGCGACGTGGAACGCGACCCGGTCGCGGCCCGCGGCCGGCTCGAGGAGATTGCAGCCACGGTCGCCGGCGTGAACGAGCGGATCGACGCGATCGAGGCCGCAGACGACCGGCGGCAGAAGGCGGCGGCGCACACCGACGAGGTGGCTGCGGCGGTGCGGGCCCGGCGGGCGGAGGGCTGGCTGCTCGCCGAGCCGCCCAACTGCTCGATGCCGGTGAGACCGACGCGGCGCTGGTGCATGTCGAGCGGGCGGAGAAGGCCAATGCGGAGGCCGCGGCTCTCCTGGAGAGCATCGTGGCGGCCCGCGCGCGGGTCGAGGACCTGCTGCCGGGGTGCGCCGCGCGGCTCGAGGCACTGGCCGGCCGCCGCGGCCAGGCGGTGCGGGCCCTGGAACAACTCGAGGCCGCCTACGCGTCGAGCAGCTGGTCCGACGTGGCCGACAACGTGGCCAAGGCTGATGAAGGACTCGGTCGGGTGCATGCGCTCATCGAGGAGGCGCGGGCCGCGGCGGACCCTTCGCGGCAGCATTATTTCCGGGCCGTCGCCCTGCTCGAAGAGGCGGTGCGGCAGGAAGACTGGGTGGAGGGCTGCCAGGCCGCGATCACCGACCGCCGCGACGAGCTTGACGAGCTGCGGGCGGCCCTGCCGCCGCGGCGCGACAAGGTGCGGCTGCGGCTCAACGCTCTCGAGCAACGGCTCCATCGCCAGCGGACCGACCGCATTCGGGCCAACGAGCGGTGCCGCGAGGCCGGCCGCATCCTGGAGGTGGCCGACGGGGGCATGACCGCGGGCCGCCCCGACCTGCGGCAGGTGAAGCAGCTGGTCGAGGCCGCCGACGAGACGGCGGTGCGAGCCGAGCAACTCGCCGACGAAGACGAGAGACTGGCCCGCCAGGCGGCCGACGACCTGGAGGAGACCGACGCCGTTCTGCGCCGGGTGGCGGCCTGGTATGCCGAGGGTGTGCAGGCCGACGTGCGCGGGGCGGCCGGGATGCTGGAGACGGCGAAGGCGCTGCTGGGCCGCATGCAGTACGAGGAATCGATCAAGACGTCGGCGGAGGCCGCCCAGGCAGCCCGCGCTGCCTACGCGGCGGCGACGGCCGAGGCCGACCGGCGGCGGCTGCGGCGGCAGCAGGAGATCCAGCGGCGGCGGATGGAGGAGTCGTTCTCGCGGATGTCGCGGGGCGCGGGTCCGTGGGTGATCCAGCTGCCGGGCGGGTCGTTTACCGGGCCCGACCCCTGGCGCACGCTCGGCGGCGGTGGCGGCGGCCACAGCCCCACGCGCTCCGCCGGCGGTGGCTGGTCGCGTGACATCGCCCAAGTCGGCTGGTAGGGAAGGCTGCGTCGCCGGATGCGACGCCTGTTACCAGCGGGCGGAGGCCCGCCAAGCGAACGGAGCCCGGAGGGCGAGGGTTCGGCGGGCGGAGGGCCGCCAAGCGAACGGAGCCCGGAGGGCGAGGGTTCGCGTGAAGCGGTCGCGTGACATCGCCCAAGTCGGCTGGTAGGGAAGGCTGCGTCGCCGGATGCGACGCGCGTGGGTGCTTCAGTGGCGCAAGCCTTTAGGCTTGTGCATGCGGGTCGTGGAGTCACCGGCCGGATTCGACGGTCAGAGAACGCTGCTACAGGGCGTCGTCGTTGTTCGTTGGGGCGCCCCGTGCCCTTGAAGCCCGAGGCGCGAGTTTTGCTGTTGCGCGTTCCCCAGGCGTGTGCTCAGCTTGACATGCGCGAACGGCACAAGAAGCCCCCGGCGGGAGCCGGGGGACACCGGGTCGCATGCCTTCCCAGGTGCCATGCGATGCGGGTTTGAACCGGGAACTTGCGTGCCGTCATCCGGCATGGACGGCGGGGTGGTTTTCATGCCCGGAGTCCCCGGGTTTCCACCCGGGGCTTCTTGGACGGGTGACGGGACCGATTCCCAATTCGAATGATCCGCAAAACAACGGTCGCAAGCGGATTCCTGCAGCGGCGCCGCCCTGCCGAGCCACTCCGCGCAACACCAAAACGTGCGTTTCGGGCTTCTCAGCACCCGGGCACGACGGCTGGAGAACGGTGCGCCACGGTCGGCGGCCCGATCTGGGGGCCGCAGCTGTTCGACAGGCTGCTACCGCAGTTCGATCGGGGCGACGTCGAGCCTGCCGATCTCGGCGACTGGCTGGCGTTCGAGCGCCTTTTCCATCTCTTCGACCCGCTGCCGTACCACCATGGGCATGCGGCTGCGGCCCTCGGGCGTGTCGATCGTGTCGTTGAACACGACGCGGCCCTGGTTGTCGGTGACGACGACGCGGGTTTCCTCGCCACCCGTGAGCCGGATTTGATAGTCGGGATCCTGCCGAAGCAGCGTCTCGGATGAGATCCGCGCGAGTCGGGCGGGCTGCTCGGCCGGCGCGGCGGCGCGGTTCGGCGCGGGCTGCGGGCGGCTCTCGCGGACGAGGGCCAGGGTGGATGCGGTGGGCCGCAGTCCCGCCGTCGCGGGGCGATGGGCGGCGGGGGGATCGCTGGCGAGCGGCAGTTTCACCTTGCGGCCGCCGCGGAGCACGGTGCAGTGCAGCGGCGCGTCGGCCCCCGCTGCCTCCAGGAGCGCGGTGAGTTGTTCGGGCAGCAGCAGGAGCTGGTCGTCGAGCATTACGAGTACGTCGTGCTGCTGGAAGCCGGCCCGGGCCGCGCGGGATCCGGGAGCGACCTCGTCGACGACCAGTCCCGCGCCGCGGGCCAGCGCGAGCTGCTGGCGCAGGACCGTCGAAGCCCGGGAGAGCCGGAGGCCGAGTTGATTCGCGTCGGGTTGGGCTGCGGCAGCGAGTTCCCCGACGGATTGAATGTGAGACCGACGCTGGCCGCGGAGCGGTGGGTCGACCAGGTCGCCGGTGACGCGGCGCGGATCCGCCGCCTGGGCGCCGAGGCACGGCAGGACGCAGATCACGAGAACGGCCGGCGACAAACGGGCCACGATGGAGGAACGGGGCGAGTTGCAGTTCATGGCAGCATGCGAACCCGGGAATGACGAAGCGGACACCGCCGGAGTTGTGACGAAGCCCGGGGCCCGACGCCAGATGTCCTTGCGGTCCGACCCTGGACAGGGGCCGCGTGAGTCAGGATGGGGAGGCTGGGCAGAAGCGGCGAGCGTCGCAGGCCGGGAGACTTGCGGCTTTCCGGCCATTCGGCGGGGAAGCCCCGGGTGCGGGAGCAGTCGCTGGATCGCCGCGCTGCGGGCCGCCGATACCTCCGATCGAGAGATCGGATCGCACCGGGTTTCAGGGGAGGGTCGGGAATGTTGCACCGCATGCGTCTGGCGATCGTCTGCTGCCACGTCGGCCTCGGATGCGCGGTCGCCGCAGCCGCGCCGGCCGATACCGAGACGCCGCCGGCCAAGCCTGCGGCGGCGACGGCCAAGGCAGCGGCTCCGAAGAAGCCGGTACTCGTGCCCGGCACGGGCTCCCTCGTGAAGGGCGTCGTGGACGACTTCGAGGACGAGAAGTGGAAGTGGTACTACAACCACCCCAAGAGTTCTGAGGAGCAAGACAAGCGGATGCGCGGCCCGCTGGGGAAGAGCGCCAATGGCCGCTGGTTCGAGGGGCCGAAGCGCGGCACCCCCGACGTCGTGAAGCGGATCGAACTCCCCGCCCCGGGCCTGGAGGGCAGTTCCCACGGTCTCCTGATGGCGTCGTTGAACGCCGGCATCCCCAACCGCGTGACCTACCAGATGCAGCAGGACGACCTGATCTACAACATGCAGAAGGTGACCGGCCGCGGCATGTCCGTGGCCGACAGCCCGAGCGTGGTCGTGCGGGTTTACATGCCGCCGTTCGAGCAGTGGGAGCGGCGGAGCGGCCCGACATTCGGGTTCCGCGCCGGCTGCTACACCCACGCCATCATCACCGGCGACGACCATCCCGACGAGGGGAAGTTCGGCCTCGAGGAGTATTGGCCCGGCATGTTCATCTGCTTCGAGCCGCAGAACTCGAAGCGGAAGATCGAGAAGGACTCGGCCTACATCCGCGTTCGCAGCGGCCGCAACGGCGGCGAGATCCGCGGCCCGCAGATCGAAGAACTCGGCTGGTGGACGCTGGGACTGTCGTTCACGCCCGACGGCATGGTGCACTATTTCGCCAGCCCGGGGGTCGACGACCTGACGATGGACGACCACATCACGTCGCAATTCCCCTACGGCTACCGCACCGAGTTGCTGAAGACCTTCTTTTTCAACGTCTGCACGCGGGACGACGGTCGCACCTGGAGCACGCCCTGGGTGATCGATGACCCGAAGGTGTACTTCGTGAAGCGACCTCAGACCGCCACCGCCGCGCCGGCCCGCACGAACCGGCCGCGGCGCTAACTTCGACTGCCCGTGGAAAAAGCCATCCATGGCCTTTTTCCACTTGAGCGACCGCAGGATTCGCAGACCTCGGCGCAGCCGAGGCAACGCCGAGTGTTTCCTGGGTCGCTGGCCGTCGCATCCTGCTCGGGCAGACTTGTTCCACAGTCTGCTGCCGGCATCACCCTGGATCGTCAGGCTCTCGCCGGCGGGCGCGAGCGAGCAGGAGGCCACCGCCCCCTCGTCGCGGCCCCGGCCCTCGATGCGGACCGTCCAGCCGTCGCCGGCGCGGTGCCATGTGCCCTCGGCGAATCGGCCATCGGCCGCGAAGATCCAAGACCGGATCGCGTCTTGATCGGGATCCCAGCCGATGATTTCCGTGAGTTCGCGGGGCCTGGTATCCGCCGTCGGCAACAGCGCCGGAATGCGGTCGGCGCCGTTCTCCGGCCGCGGCTCGGCCGCGTCGGCCGCGATCACGTGGCTGCGGACGAGGAAGCCACGGCCCGGGCTCCATGCGCAGCGGGTGCTGGCGGTCACGCCTGCGCCGTCGTCCTCCCACGAGCCGACGAGCCAGTCGAGTTCCTCCAGCGGCCGCACCGGGGCGGAGTCGGGCACGGGTGCCGCGGCCTCGCGAACCTGTTCCAGCACCCACTGCCCATTCTGCCTGACGACCACTGCGGAAAACCGGCTGCTCGCCGGCGTGCCGTCGGCGAACGAGATCAGCGACACGCCGTCGACGATCGCGACGTCGTCGCGGATCGGGCGGATCGAATGGACGTCGATGTCGATGGTGGCGGCGTCGTCGGCGGCGAACAGCGCCGCGAACACGTCGCGAACCTCCCGGCGGCCGGCGGCCGTCACCGCGCCGGAGTCGAGGTCGAGATTTTCACCGTGCTCGCTCCAGTGGGCGGCGAGTGCCGTGGCGTCGTGCCGGTTGAAGGCCCGCAGGTAGCTGCGGAGCATCGCCCGGACCTCGGCGACGGTCGGGTTGTGCTCGTCGACGTGGGCGAGGCGGCGAGCCAAAGCGTGCGGCTCCGCGACGGGTGCGGGCTCCAGGTGGGCCACCGGCGTGGCGGCCGCCGGCGCATCCCGCATGGCGGACAGCCGAAACACCTTCGGCCGGGGGGTCACGTCGGGGATCGGACGAACCGGACGCTGGCGGGCGTGGGCCGCCTGCCCGCGGTCGCCGGCATGAGGGTCGCGGACGCCGATCGGCCGCGGGGAGACCTGGCCCGACGAGCAGCCGGCGATGAGCACCAGAGGCACGAGTTTCGAGACGAATCGCGACGTGACGTCGTTCACGGAATGAACCTCCCTGTTCATGAAGCCGCGGTGGGCGCCGAAGTCTGCCCCCCGCCGTGGATCTGGCAGATTACCGCTTTCTCCGGCCGTCGCCCAGGGCCGCCGGCCGAACGCATGGTGCACGTGGCCGCGGCGTTTTTCGCGTTTGCTTCCGGGGACGTTAAGGTGGGGGCCGAACCCGCCGCCGCCAGGAGTCGTGCCATGCAAGACGCCCCCTCATCATCTCCCAACCCGCCCCACGATCGCGGGCCGCGGTCCTCCGCCTCCGAGGTCTGGGTGCCGCTGGTCGCCCTCGGCCTGCTCGGCGCGGCGGTCTGGTTCGGCACGTCCACGGCTCCGGCGCCGCAGCCGGCCGCGCCGGCGGGCGTGGCTGCCGCTCCGGCCGCCGTCGATCCGCTGCCGAGTTGGAACGACGGCCCGACGAAGAAGGCGATTCTCGACTTCGTCGCGGCCGTGACCCGCGAGGGCGCGGAGTCGTTCGTTCCGGTCGCCGAACGAGTGGCCGTGTTCGACCATGACGGCACGCTCGCCTGCGAGAAGCCGCTCGCCCACGGCTTGTTTCTGGTCGATCGGGTGCGGTCCCTGGTGGAGCGGCAGCCGGAGATGGCCCACGAGGAGCCGTTCGCCACGCTGCTCACCGGCGACGTCGAGTTCATCCGCAAACTGGGCCCGCGGTTCATCACCGACATGACGTTCGCCGTGATCGCCGGCATGTCGGAGGAGCGGCTCGAGGCCGAGGCGCGGGATTTCGTGCGCACCGCCAAGCACCCTGTCTTCGACGTGCCCCTCGGCGAGACGACCTACCAGCCGATGCGCGAGCTGATGGCCTTGCTGAAGGCAAAGGGATTCGCGATCTGGCTGTGCTCGACGAGCGGCGTGCACTTCGTGCGGCCGGCGGCCGAGGCGTGGTATGGGATCGGGCCCGAGCGGGTGATCGGCTCGCAGCCGCAGGCGGTCCTGCGGGAGATCGACACCGCCGAGCTGCGGGAGGGCGAATCGCCCAACCGGCGGCTGGAGCTGATCGTCGAGCCGGAGATTCACGTGCTCAATGAGGGCGACCGCAAGCCGGTGAGCATCGGCGAGCGGATCGGTCGCCGGCCGATCTTCGCCGCCGGCAACGTGGGCACCGGGGGCGACATCGCCATGCTCCGCTGGTCGCAGTCGGCCGATCGGCCGACCCTGCAGCTGCTCGTCCTGCATGACGACGCCGAGCGGGAGATGGCCTACGGCGAGCCGGCCAACGCCTCGCTCACCGCGGCGGAGAAGTATGGCTGGCAGGTGGTGCGGATGGCCCGCGACTGGAAGGCGGTGTTCGCGCGGCCGCTGGCCAAGAAAACGGTGTCTGCGCCGGTCGTGCCGGCCCCGGCGGCCGCGGCCGGCGAGACGGCGCCGGCCGCGGCCATCGCGCCGCCGGCGGAGGGGCCGCCGCCGGTCCGGTGGGACGAGGAGATCGCCGCCTTCGACGCCCGTGATCGCGAGGCGCCGCCGCAGGAGGGGGGCATCTGCCTCCTGGGATCGTCGAACATCCGGCTGTGGACGACGCTGGCGGACGATTTTCCCGGGCTGAACGTGATCAACCGCGGCGTGGGCGGCTGCCGGCTCGGGGAATTGGCCGAGTTCGGGCCCCGGCTGGTGGCTGCGGCCAAGCCGCGCGTGATCGTCGTCTCGGCCGGCACCAACGACATCGCGGCGGGCCGCTCGGCCGCGCAGATGCGCGACGATTTCCTGCGCCTGGCCGCCAGCCTGCGTCAGGAGCTGCCCGACACGACGGTGGCGTTTCTGGCCATCGCGCCCAGCGTCCGGCGATGGGATCAGCTCGAGCGGCAGACGGCGGCCAACGAGGCGATCCGCGCGGCCGTCGCGGCCGGTGGTCCCGGGCTCGCCTACATCAACGCCAATGCCGCGTTCCTCGGGCCCGACGGCCGGCCGGCGGCGGAGTGCTTCCTCGACGACCACCAGCATCCCAGCACGATCGGCAACGCGCGGCGAGCGGCGATCATGCGGCCGGTGCTGGAAAAGTTGTTGACGGAGTGATCCGCCCGCGGGCGGACGCGGTGACGGAGTCGTGAGGCGCGAAGGAGCGGCGGCATGGCCATGGAGCAGGCGGATCGAGAGAACGCGTCGAGCGGCCTCGATGTGGCGTTGTCACGACTGACGCGGGGCGACTGGCTCGGCTTCTTGCCCGCCGCGATCCGGGAGCCCGCTGCCCGGGCGATCGTGCAGATGGTGCTGGCGGCGGCGGCGCTGCTCGTGTTCGCGCCGTGGGCCGACGTGCGCGGCGAGGCCTATCTGGAAGCGACCTTCGCCCGCACGCTCGCCGCACTCGCGGCCACCCGCGGGCTCGACAGTGCGATTTCGCTCGCCCAGAGTTCCGAGGTGAGCTTCTCCTTCGGTCCCGGCGGCAGTCTCGGGATCGGCCAGGCGCTCGATCCCGTCAACGACCTCGTCGAGCAATACGGCGCGCTTCTCCTGACGAGCACGACCGCCCTCGGCGTGCAGCGGCTGGGCATGCAGATCGGCCGGACGCTCGGCTGGTGGCTCTTCGTTCCGGCCCTGGCGGCCCTGGCCGTGGCGGCGGTGTGCGGCGGCCGCGGCCGGCAGACGGCGATCGGGTGGAGCCGGCGGCTCTTTGGTCTGGCGCTGTTCGCACGGCTGGCGCTGCCGGCAGCGGGCTGGATCGATTCCTGGGTGGCGTCGCGGTTTCTCGAGGCCAACTATCAGGAGGCTGCGGCGGTCGTCACGGCGACGACGGAGAAGATCGAGCAGGTGGAGGCGGACGGTCAGCAGCGGCCGTGGTACGAGCGGTACAACCCGGTGGACGTGATCGGCGAGAAGGCCAAGCGGCTGTACGAAGCCCTGGCCGCCGTCGGCGAATCGATCGTGAACCTGGCCATCTACTTCACGATCTCCACAATTGTCCTGCCGCTGGGAACGCTCTGGCTGCTCTCGCGGCTGACAGGGGCGTTTTTTGCCGGTCGCGGTGGCTAGTGACCGCGGTGGCCACCGTCCATGAGGCGGAAATCTCGCCGAAAAACGACGGTTTTTGGCTTTTTCAGCATGGTCCGGCCGAGGATGCGTGCCCCCGTGGCGATTCCGTGAAATCCGGAAACCAGGTACTTGCAAGCCGGTTTAGTCAACGTAATCTATCCAACTTAACAGGCGGCCGGGCGTTTCGGTCGTCCTAAGAGAAGGGTCTCTTCGGCCGACCGAAGTTCGGGCGCGTGCGAAAAACCTGCTCGAGTTCTCTCCTGTTTCCTTTTCCTTGGAGGTTTGCGTGATTCGCAAAGTTCTTTCTTGCCTCCTGCCGGCGTTCGCCGTCGTCGCCATGTGCACCAGCACGTGGGCTGCCGACTGCGGGGCCTGCAGTGGCGGCTGTGCCGGTGGCTGCGAAGGCGGCGCCGTCGTGGCCGGTGATGCCTGTGGTGGTGGTGCCGGCGCCGCGTGCGGCGGGACCAAGACGGTGTATCAGCGTCAGTACGTGACCGAGATGAAGACGGTCACCTCGACCGAGTACACCACCGAGACCCGCGAGCGGACCTTCACGGTCAACAAGCGCGTCCCGCGGACCGAGACGAAGACCCGCACGGTCACCGTGCAGGTTCCCGAGACTCGGACCAAGACCGTGAACTACACGGTCAACAAGAACGTGACGGAGACCAAGACGGCCGAGTACGCAGGTTCCGGAAGAGAAGACCGCGACCTACACGGTCCAGGTCCCCTACACCGAGTCGGTCGAGCAGACCTACACGGTGAGCGTTCCGGTCCAGGAAGAGAAGACCTCGACCTACTCGGTCCAGGTCCCCTACACCGAGTCGGTCGAGCAGGCCTACACGGTGATGGTGCCAGTTTCGGAAGAGAAGACCGCCACCTACACGGTGATGGTTCCCTACACCGAGGAGAAGGTTTCGACCTACTCGGTGAGCGTTCCCTACACCGAGCAGGTCGAGCAGACCTACACGGTGAACGTGCCCTACACCGAAGAGATGACCGGCAGCCGGACCGTTCAGAAGCGCGTCCCGGTCCAGTCGTCGAAGACGGTGCAGGTCCGCGGTGGCAGCTGGCAGACGCAGCAGTACACGGTCGGCGGTGGCGTTGACGCCAACGGCTGCCCGTGCCCCGAGCCGGATGGTGAACGTGACGAAGACCCGCACCGAAGAGCGCACCCGGACCTACACGGTCACGAAGTGCCGCCCCGAGGAGCGGACTCGCACCTACACCGTCACCAAGATGGTGCCGGAGCAGAAGACCCGCACGGTCAACGTCACCAAGTACCGCTCGGAAGAGCGGACGCGGAACTACACCGTGACCAAGATGGTTCCGGAGACGAAGACCCGCACGGTCAACGTCACCAAGTACCGCTCCGAGGAGCGGACCCGGACCTACACGGTCACCAAGTGCGTTCCGGAGACGAAGACCCGCACGGTCAGCGTCACCAAGTGCCGTCCGGAGGAGCGGACACGCACCTACACCGTCACCACCATGGTGCCGGAAGAGCGGACCCGCACCTACAGCGTGACCAAGATGGTGCCCGAGCAGAAGACCCGCTCGGTCAACGTCACCAAGTACAAGACCGAGACGAAGACTCGGGAGTACACGGTCACCAAGTGCGTGCCGGAGACCATGACGAAGGAAGTGTCCTACACCGTCATGGTTCCCCAGCAGAAGGAAGAGTCGTACACCGTGACGGTGTATGACTGCGTGCCGGAGACGAAGACCGAGAGCTACACGGTCCGCGTCCCCCACACGGTCACCAAGGAGGTGCCGGTGCAGAAGTGCGTCACGGTCGCCGTCGAGGTGCCTGTTGATGGCGGCTGCGGCGGTGCGGCTGGTGACGCCGGTGCTGCCGGTGCTGCCGGTGCCTGCGGTGACGCGGGTGCCTGCGGTGACGCGGGTGCCTGCGGTGCGGCCGCTGCCGGTGACTGTGGTGGCAAGGCCAAGGGCTGCCGTCGCAAGGGCTGCCGTCGCTGCGGCTGCTGAAGCCGGCGACGCTTCCGTGTCGTGAATCAGAGGGGGCCGGGCGCCATGGGTGCCCGGCCCCCTCGCTTTTTGCCCAGGGGGTGGCGTTCTCCGTCGCCGTCTGCTGGAATGCTCCCACGGGTTCGGCATGCCTGGAGCGTCTCCCGGACACATTGGGAGCGGGAGGCGAGGGGGTCGGCGAACGCTCGACGAGCGTGTGGCCGCCGCGGCCACAGCGAGGAGACTTTTGCCGCCCCCGAAGCCGGCGATACACCAAAGCCGAGTGTGTTTGAGAATTTCTTCGCGCCAGGAGGGCGGGGCCGATGGTGGCAGGATGCAAATCGAGTCCCCAGACGTCCGCGACGGGGCTGGAATCCACGGATGGGCACGCTGATGCGACGGCAGGCTCCGCCTGGATTCGGGAGGCGCGGCAGGCGATCCGCGACGCCGATGTCGATTACTTCCGCGTCTCGCCGGCCCGCTACTGGATCGACTTTCTGGTCAGCCTGACCGCCGCGTATCTGGCATCCGCGGTCTATCTCACCGTCCCTCTCTGGTCATGGCGGCAGGCCGTCGCCTTCCCGATCGCGGCGTTCTGGCTCTACCGGCTGGGCTCGTTGATCCACGAGGTGTGCCATCTCGGCGGACACGAATTGCCGGCATTCAAGGCGGCCTGGAACGCCCTGGCCGGCGTGATGCTGCTGACGCCGAGCCCGTTCTTCACGCGGCACCATCGCGACCACCACAGCCAGCGTTATTACGGCACGCCGGAGGATCCCGAGTACGTCGCCAACGTGCTGGAGGGAGGCAATCCCCGGAGCATGGCCGGGTACGTCGTCTACGTGCTGGCGTTTCCGCTGCTGGTGTTCCTGCGTTTCCTGCTGGCGCCGCTCACCTTCCTCCATCCCCAGCTGCGGGAGTGGACGCTGCGGAAGGCCTCGTCGCTGACGTTCAACAGGGCCTATGAGCGGCGGCTGACGGCGAGCGATCGTTGGGCGATCCTGGCAGCGGAGATCCCGTGCTTTCTTCGGGCGGCCTTGATTCCGACGCTCGTGCTCCTGGGGTTGAACCACTGGTCCCGGATTCCCCTGCTCTATGTGCTGGCCGTGGCCACGGTGGTGCTCAATCAGCTCCGGCAGCTGGCGGACCATCACTTCGCAGGCGACGGGAGCCGGGTGGAGCTCGAGGCCCACATCGTCGATTCCTGCAATTTCACGCGGAACGACCCGCTCACGCTCCTCTTCTTTCCGTTCTCCATTCGCTACCACGCCTTGCACCACCTCTTCCCGTCGATGCCCTACCACAACCTCAAGCCGGCCCATGCGCACCTCGTGGCCACGCTGCCGCCTGACTCGCCCTATCACGGGCTCGATCGGCCGGGGTGGTGGAGCGTGGCCAAGGTGACGATGTTCGGCGACTGGGCGGCCCTGCGGCGGGCATGACCGGAGGCCGCACGGCGGCCGGCCGCTTGCGTTCCGGCCCGGAAAATGGTTCGCTGTCGTGACGGCGGCAGACGCCGTGTTTCCGAACGAAACGGGGAGTGAATCATGAACGGCGACAGGCGGACGTTGGATTCCTGGTGGCGGGCGGTCGTGGTGACGGTTGTGGCGGTCGGCGTGACCGCGGCCCTCGCCGGCTCCCAGGCCGCGGCCGAGCAGGCTTCGGCGCTCGAGACAGCGGTGCGGTCGGACGCGGAGGCGACGGTCAAGGCCTTCAATGCCGCCGATGCCACCGCCCTGGCGAACGCGTTCCTCGAAGCGGGCGAACTCGTCGACGAGGACGGCAACGTGTACGCGGGCCGGGCGGAGATCGCCGGCCTGTTCAAGAAGTTCTTCGCGCGGTTTCCCCAGGCCGTTATGGAGATGGAGGTCAGCGGTGCTCGGCCGATCGGCGAGGTGCTGGCTGTCGAGGAGGGCGTGCGTCGGATCACCGCCGACGCGGGGGCCGCGGCCGCGCAGATGCGGTACGTGGCCGTGCGGATGAAGCAGGGCGACCGGTGGCCGGTCGTCTCGTACCGCGAGTTCGCCGACGATCCGTTGCCGACGCCGCCGGAGATGCTCGCGGCCGTCGAGTGGCTCGTGGGTGACTGGGTGGACGAGAGCGACGAAGGCCGCACGACGATCTCCTATCGCTGGAGCGAAGACGGCAACTTCATCATCGGCGAGTACAACATGACCATCGGCGGCAAGTCGGTGGGCAAGAGCACGCAGCGGATCGGCTGGGATCCCGTCGAGAGTGAACTGCGATCGTGGACGTTCGACTCCGATGGCGGCTTCGCCGAGGGCGAGTGGGCCGCCGATGGCGCGGGGTGGATCATCAAGTCGGAGGCCACGACGCCGAACGGCTCCACCGGGTCGGCGACGGTGACGATCACGCCGAAGGACAAGGACCACTTCGTCGTCGAGAGCACCGATCGGATCGTCGGCGGGGCGCCGGAGCCCGACTTCAAGCTCGTCGTCGCCCGCCGGCCGCCGGCCCCGGCGGCCACCAAGTAATCTCCCTCATGCCTTCTGCGGAGTTGCCCTGATGCGCGCGTTCGCTGCGACCGCTTGCCTGGTGATGACGTTCTGGCTGGCTGCCGAGGCCCATGGCCGGCCCTCCATGGGCCGCGCCGGCGGTGGCGGGCATCCGGGTGGCGGGCATCACGGCGCCCCCGTGGCCCGGCCCGCGCCGCATGCCCGCCCGCAGATGCCCCAGGCCCGACCGGCGATGCCCCAGGCCCGGCCTGCCATGCCACAGGCGCGGCCGAACGTCGGCGGCATGCAGCGGCCGCAGACGCCGCAGTTCCAGCGGCCGAGTGTCGGCTCCCTGCAGCAGCCGAACCTCGCGCGGCCGTCGTTTCCGAACGCCGGCGCCGTCACCAGGCCTGCCGCCCCGGCGGCATCGGCGCGGCCCGGGCTGGGCGCGGTGCGGCCCGCCCCCGGCGGCGCGGCAGGTGGCCTGTCCCGTCCGCCGTTCGGTGGCTCCGGCAGCGCGAGTCTGCCGGGCGGTGGTTTTGCCACGCGACCCACTCCCGGGCTGCGGCCTGGAGGCGGGCAGGCCTCAGCGGGCGGTCTGCCGATCGGCGGCGGCAACCGGCCGGGAGTGAGCACGCTCCCCGGCGCGGCTGGCGGCATCCCCGGCATGAGCACGCGGCCGACGCCTGGTCTGCGGCCAGGACTGGGCGCCACGACGAAGCCGTTTCCGGCACCCGGCGCGGGCAGCGGATTGAACGGCGGCAACCGGCCGGGCATGGGGGGCAATCGACCCGGCCTCGGCGGCAACGGGGGTGGCGGCCTCGCGGGTGGCAACCGGCCCACCACGCTGCCCGGCGTGATCGGCGGCGGAGATCGCCCGGGAGCTGGTGGCAATCGGCCCGGCCTCGGTGGCAATCGTCCGACGCCGTTGCCCGGCGATCTCGGAACGGCCAACCGTCCTGGCCTCGGTGGCAACCGGCCTGACATTGGCGGCAACCGACCCGGCATCGGCGGGAATCGACCCGGCATCGGCGGGAATCGACCCGGCATCGGGGGCAACCGTCCGGGCCTCGGTGGTAACCGGCCCACGACGCTGCCTGAAGATCTCGGCGGCCTTGCGGCCGGCAACCGTCCGGGCGGTGGCTACAACCGGCCTGATGGCGGCTGGAATCGTCCTGGCATCGGCGGCAATCGTCCTGGCATCGGCGGCAACAACAACTTCTGGAACAGCGGCAACATCAACATCAACAACGGCATCAATACCGGTTGGGGCGGCGGCTGGAACGGGGGGGCCTGGGGCTATCCCGGCTGGGGCGGCGGCTCCGGCTGGAACCATGGCTACGTCAATCCACACTACGGCAGTTGGTACAACGGCGGCTGGAACAACGGTGGCTGGAACAACGGCTGGGGTGGTTTCTGGGGCGGATTCGCCACCGGTGCAGCGACGTGGGGCCTGGCGTCCGCGGTCACCAATTGGGGGCTCGGCTACGGCACCCTGGGGTATGCCGGTGGGGCCTATGTGAATCCCTACTACTCGGCCATTCCCGCCACCGTCGTGGCGGCGTCGCCCTACGACTACTCCCAGCCGATCGTCGTCAACAACTACATCCCGGTCGACGGGAACGCGACCGGCGGTGCGGTCGCGGAGTCCACGCCGGCGGCGGCCAGCGACGCCACGGTCGATGCGGCACTCGAGAAGTTCAAGTCCGGCGACTACACCGGCGCCCTGGCCGGCTTCGACGCCGCGCTGAAGGTGGCTCCCAACGACTCGGTGATCCACGAGGTGCGGGCGCTCACGCTCTTCGCCCTTGGCCGCTATCCCGAGTCCGCCGCCGCGCTCAATGCCGTCCTCGCCGCCGCGCCCGGCATGGATTGGACGACGGTCAGCAATCTCTATCCCTCCGTCGAGGTCTACACCGCGCAGCTTCGCAAGCTCGAGGACTTCTGCCGGGCCAACCCCGGCGATGCGGCCGCCCACTTCGTGCTCGCGTACCAGTACCTCGTCGGCGGGCACTCCGATGCCGCGGCCTCGGCCCTCGAGGTCGTGGTCGCGAAGCAGCCCGGCGACATCGTGGCGAAGCGGCTCCTCGGGGCCCTCAAGCCGGCGGCGGAGGCCACCTCGCCGGAGGCCGCGCCGGCGGCCCCGCCAGCCGAGAAGCCGGCCGCTCCGGAAACCGACCTCGTCGGCACCTGGAAGGCCGGCAGTGGCGCGGATGCAATCACCCTCGAGATCACGGCCGAGTCGAAG
Source organism: Planctomycetaceae bacterium (assembly GCA_021300535.1). Lineage (GTDB taxonomy): Bacteria > Planctomycetota > Planctomycetia > Pirellulales > UBA1268 > QWPN01. Next base: position 19,481 of record JAJTED010000119.1, read on the forward strand.
TTCACCTGGAAGGCCGCGCCGCCCGGCAAGCCGGCGGTCGACCTGGCCGGGACGATCGAGACGGCTGCCGATGCCATCGCCTTGCACAGCGAGAAGGCGGGCACCATGGTGGGGAAGGTGGCCTCGAAGGGCCCCGACGCCTTCGAGTTTTCCCTGCCCGGGGCTCCCGCCGAGGCGAAGCCGCTGCTGTTCCAGCGGCAGCGGTAAAGCGAGTGGCGGTGGCGGGGGCGGCGGCGCCAGGCTACGATTTTGGAATCCCTGCGGCCGTGTCGTGGGGCCGCCGACCCTGGGAAGACACGATCTTTATGGAACAGTACCGCAGGATTCAGACCGGCAAGAAGGGCGACATCCATCTGGTCGCCTTCAAGGACAAGAAGATTCTCGACGACACGGTCCTCGACGAGATTCGTTCCGAACTGACGCAGCTCATCGGCAAGGCCTCGGGGCCGGATCTGCTCCTGGACTTCGGCAACGTGGAGTTCATGTCGAGCGCCATGCTCGGCCTGCTGGGGCAGTTGCACCGGAAGATCTCGGCCGGCCAAGGCCGGCTGAAGATGTGCTCGATCCGGCCGGAGATCTTCCAGGTCTTCAAGCTCACGAACCTCGACAAGCTGTTCAGCATCCACAAGGACGCGCCAACGGCCCTGGCCACGTTCACCTGACGGCGGGCACGTTCGTGGCACAGCAACTCGACGGTTCGGCACCGGCCCGCGGCGTGGACGTCGTGATCGCCGAAGACAGCCGCATGCAGGCCCGGATGCTGATCCGGCGGCTCGAGGAGGCCGGGCACACCGTCCGCTGGGGCGAGACCGGCGGCCAGGCGCTGGCGCTGGTCCGCGAGCGGCGGCCCGACATTATCGTCTCCGACATCGAGATGCCGGAGATGACGGGCTACGAGTTCTGCAAGGCTGTGAAGACGGATTCCGCCCTCCGCACGATCCCCTTCATTCTCCTGTCGACGCTCGCCGACCCGATCGACATCATCCGTGGCCTCGACGCGGGTGCCGACAACTACGTCACCAAGCCCTACGAGCCGGAGTATCTCCTCGGCCGGATGCAGTCGCTGCTCGCGACGCCGCTGGAGTCGGCCGACGACGGCGCCGCGGCCATGCTCGAGGTGACGCTCGCCGGGCAGAAGTTCCGCGTCAAGGCGGGCCGGCAGCAGGTGCTCAACCTGCTCGTCTCCACGTTCGAGAACGCCGTCGCCAAGAACCAGGAGCTCGTGGTCGCCAACCAGGAGTTGTCGGTCGCCCGGGATGGGCTGCAGAAGTCGAACGAGGAGCTCTCCACGGCGAACGCCGAGATCTCGCGGATCAACGCCCACATGCTCCGCGATCTCAAGGCGGCGGCCAAGGTGCAGCGATCGCTCCTCCCGGCCGTCGACGTCGCCATTCCGGGCACGAGCGTCGCCTGGCGGTACGTGCCCTGCCAGAGCCTGGCCGGCGATTTCCTCAACGTCTTCCGGCTCGACGACGAGCATGCCGGGCTGTTCGTCGTGGATGTGAGCGGTCACGGCGTGCCCTCGTCGCTGATGGCGGTCACCGTGGGGCGGTTTCTCACGCCCAAGGTCAGCGACCAGTCGCTGCTGGTGCGGCAGGGGCCCGACGGCCGGGTCGCCGTGGCACGGCCGGCCGAGGTGGCGACGCAGCTCAACCGCCTGTTTCAGGCGGACGAGTTTTCCGGGCTGTACTTCACCTTGCTCTACGGCGTGCTCCACCTGCCCACGGGGCGGTTCGACTACTGCTCCGGCGGCCATCCGCCGCTGGTGCGGGTCCCGGCCGGCGGCGGACCGCCGGAGTTTCACGCCATGGAGAGTTTTCCGATCGCCTTCGTCCCCGACGTGGAATACGAGCAGCGGACACTCCAACTCGCGGCCGGGGACCGGCTGTTCCTCTATTCCGACGGCGTGCCCGAGGCGATGGACAAGGATCGCAATCCCTACGGCGACGATGCGATGGCGGCCTGCATCGCAGCCGGCCGGACCGCTCCGATCGAGGCCGGCGTCCAGGAGCTGCTCGAGGCCGTGGAACGCTGGTGCCAGCCGGTGGGGCCGCTCGACGACGTCTCGATTCTGGGCGTCGAATGGCGGCCGTGACGGAGTGCGGCGCTCACCGCCGCGGCTTCGGCGCGTAGTGGCTGCAGCCGCCGAGCGTGATGCGGTTCCAGCCGTCGTCGATGCCGATCATCGTTTCGGCGCCGCCGAGGAACAGGCTCCCGTCGGGGCGGAGCACGCGGCGCACGCGGCCGACGACCGCCGCGCGGGTCGGGACGTCGAAATACAGCATCACGTTCCGCAGGAAGACGACGTCGGCCAGCGGCATCATCGGCCAGGTGCCGGTGAGATTGATGTGGCGAAACTCGACGAGCTGGCGGCATTCCTGCACGATGCTCCACCGGCCCTGGAG
>JAJTED010000120.1 GCA_021300535.1 Planctomycetaceae bacterium
CTGCTGGAGCTCGGCCTGCCCGGCGTGATGACGTCGTGGATCGTGACCCCGATCGTGCTCGTGGCCACGTACTGGGCCGGCGTGCACCTGCTGAAGATTCCCTCGCGGTCTCTGTGCATGGTGGTTTCGGCCGACATGTCCGTGTGCGGCGTGTCGGCGGCGATCGCCACCGGCGCCGCCTGCCGGGCGAAGAAGGAGGAGTTGTCGCTGGCCATCGGCCTGTCGCTGGTCTTCACCGTGCTCATGATGGTGGCGATGCCGCCGGCCATCCGTTGGCTCGGCCTCGACCCGATCGTGGGCGGCGCCTGGCTTGGCGGCACGATCGACGCCACCGGTGCCGTCGTGGCGGCCGGCGAGGCGCTCGGCAAGGAGGCGGGCGCGGTGGCGGCGACGGTGAAGATGATCCAGAACTCGATGATCGGGGTGATCGCCTTCGCGGTGGCCGTCTACTGGGCCGGCTGGGTGGACCGGCGGCCAGCCGCGGTCCCGGGGTCGCTGGCCGCCGAGGCTTGGCGGCGGTTCCCGAAGTTCATCCTCGGGTTTCTCGCCGCCTCGATCATCTGCTCCTGGCTGTTCACCCGCGGTCCGGAGTTCGCGCTGTGGGTGGACGGCGCCACGACGGGGTTCACCGCGCGGCTGCGCGGCTGGCTGTTCTGCGCGGGCTTCGTCTGCATGGGCCTGCAGACGAACGTCCGCGAGCTGGCGCCGGTGCTCGCCAGCGGTCGGCCGCTGGCGCTGTACGTGGGCGGGCAAGTGCTCAACATCGTTCTCACGCTGGGCATGGCGAGCCTGACGTTCGGCTGGCTGTTCCGGAAGGTGGTGGAGCCATGAGCCGCGGGCCGGCTGCCCGTCTGGCGACTGGCCTTGCCATGGTGGCCGCGATCTGGGGGGTCGCGCTGCCGGCGCTGCTCCGCTGCCGCGGCGTGGCCCGGCACGTCGCCCGCATGGAGGAGCGGGGGGTCAATCCGGCCGCGATGTACTACACCGAGCTCGAGCGGCTGCCGCTGCGGCCCGCCTGGCTCGATCGCCACGTTACCCTGTGGCCGTAGCCGCGGCCCCGCGTGCCGCCTACACTCCTGCCACCGGCCCCGGTGCCCCTCTGGATCCGACCCATGGCCCTCCGCCTCGCCTTCAGTTCCAACGCCTACCTCGACGTGCCCGTCGAGGAGGCGATCGCCCGGATCGCGGGCTTCGGTTACGCGGGCATCGAGCTGCTCGCCGACGTGCCCCATGCCTGGCCGGCGGGCCTGCTGCCGGTGCAGAAGCGGGCGATCCGCGCCGCGCTCGACGGCGCCGGCCTGGCGATCTCGAACATCAACGCCTTCATGATGAACGCCGTGGCCGATCCGCGGCAGCCCTACTGGCACCCGGGCTGGACCGATCCCGATCCGCACTACCGGGCCATCCGCCGCGAGCACACCAAGCGGGCGCTGCGGCTGGCCGCCGAGCTCGGCGCGCCGGCGATCTCCACGGAGCCGGGGGGCGAGCTCCAGCCGGGGCAGACCCGGGAACAGGCCACCGCGATCTTCTACGACGAGATCATGCCCGTGCTCGACGTGGCGGCCGAGGTGGGGGTGACGCTGCTCGTCGAGCCCGAGCCGGGCCTGCTGATCGAGAAGTTCGGGCAGTATCTCGAGTTCGCGGAGCGGGTGAACCATCCCGCCCTCGGCCTCAACTTCGACATCGGGCATGCCTACTGCGTCGGCGAGGATCCGGCGGAGTGGGTGCCGCGGATGCAGGCCCACACGCGGCACTACCACTTCGAGGACATCGCGGCCACGCGGGTCCACCACCATCTCGTGCCCGGCGAGGGGGCGATCGACTTCACGGCCACGTTCCGGGCGATCGCCGCCTGCACGCCCGACCTGTGGGTCACGGTGGAGTTGTATCCGTACCGCGACCGGCCCGACGACGCTGCGCGGGCCGCGCGGGAGCATCTCCTCGGCTGTGCCGCCGCCGCCGGCGTGGAGATCGGCTGACATGCGCGACTGGCTGCGGCTCGTGCGGCTGCCCAACCTGGCGACCGCGGTCGCCGACGTGCTCGCCGGCTTCCTCGTCTGCTCCCAGGGGCCGGCCGCGCTGGCCTGGCCCCCCGTGGCGTGCTGGCTGGCGATCCTGGCCTCGGTCGCCTTCTACGCGGCCGGCATGATCTTGAACGACGTCTACGACCTGACGCTCGACCGGGTCGAGCGGCCGGAGCGGCCGCTGCCCGGCGGCGCGATCGCCCCGCGCACGGCTGCCGCGGCCGGGGCCGCACTGCTCACGCTGGCCGCTGCGGCCGCCTGCGGGGCGTCAGTCGTCACCCAGTCACCCTGGCCCGCCCTGGTCGGTGCCGGCCTCACCGTCGCGGTGTGGGGTTACGACCGGCACGCCAAGCGCACGGCGGTCGGCCCGGCCGTGATGGGGGCCTGTCGCGGCCTCAACTGGCTCCTCGGCATGACCGCCGCGGGCGGTCCGCAGGCGGCCCACGAGTGGTTGATTCCCGTCGGCATGGCGGTCTACGTCGCCGGGATCACGCTCTACGCCCGCGACGAGGCCGGCCGGCCGCGGGCCGCGGCGCTCGTGGGCGGCACGCTGCTGATGCTCGGCGGGCTCGTGATCGCGGCCGGCTTCGTCTGGACCCGCACGCTCGGCGGGCCGCTCGCGGCGGGGTGTCGGATCGGGGTCCGCGACTGGCTCCTCCTGTGGGGCATGCTCACGGCCTCGATCCTGTTCCGCGCCGTGGCGGGAATCGTCGTGCCGGTGCCCGCCCGCGTGCGGCAGGCCGTGGGCAACGCGATCATGTCGATCATCACCTTCGACGCCGTGCTCGTCCTGGCCGCCCGCGGCGAGCAATGGGCGCTGGTGGTGCTGGCGCTGCTCGGCTGGTTCCTGTTCGGCCGCCAACTCGTGCCGCCGACGTAGCGGTCATGCGGCTCGGCTCACTGCCCCTGTCCCAGCGAATACCCGGGCTCGCCGTCGAACGTGCAGAGGTGTTCCGTCTTGATGAAGTCGACACCCGCCTTCGCGAGGCGGCCGAGCAGCTCGGCGATCATGGCGTGATGCAGCGGCTTGCCGGGCTCCGCCATGTAGCGGCACCGCCAATGATCGGTGCAGAAGGTCTCGGGCAGGCCGCCCGGCCACACCTTCACGCCCCGATTGGTGATCATGGCCAGTTCGTACGGCCCGAACACGCTCTCCTTCATCTTCGCCGCGAGCGCATCGGCGGCGACTCCCGGTGCGTGGACGAACACGTCGATCCCGACGAGCTCCTTCTTTGCCGGCGGCTTCCGCGTCCAGGTCGGCAGCCGCATCGTCGGCCGGGCGGCGTAGTCGGCGGCCCGCAGCGTGGTCGGCCGCTGCCCGAGCCGGGCGATCACCTCCGCCGCGAACGCCTGCGTGCCCACCTTCTTCGTCGAGACGCCCTCGGTGAAGATGTCATAGGTGTGCACGCCGTCCTCGATGGTCTTGAGCCATGCGTTGTGGACCCGCTCGGCCACGTCGGCCTGCCCCACGTGGACGAGCATCTGCACGCCGCCGAGCAGCAGGCCCGAGGGGTTCGCCAGATCCTGCCCCGCCCGCCGCGGGGCCGAGCCGTGGATCGCCTCGAACATCGCGCAGTGCTCCCCGATGTTGGCCGACCCGGCGAGGCCCACCGATCCGGCGATCTCGGCCGCCACGTCGGAGAGAATGTCGCCGTACAGATTCGGCATCACGATGAGATCGAATTGGGACGGGTTGTCGGCCAATTTCGCCGCCCCGATGTCGACGATCCAGTGCTCCTTCTCGAGTTCCGGATACTCGGCGCCGATCTCGTCGAACACCTTGTGGAACAGGCCGTCGGTGAGCTTCATGATGTTGTCTTTCGTGAAGCAGGTCACCTTCTTGCGGCCGTGTGCCCGGGCGTACTCGAACGCATAGCGCACGATCTTCTCGCACCCCGGGCGGCTGATGATCTTCAGGCACTGCACCACCTCGTCGGTCTGGCGGTGCTCGATGCCGGCGTACAGGTCTTCCTCGTTTTCGCGGACGATCACCACGTCCATGTCCGGGTGCTTCGTGGCGATGAACGGGGCATAGGCCGTGCACGGCCTGACATTGGCGTAGAGTCCGAGCGTCTTGCGGACGGTGACATTGAGGCTCTTGAATCCGCCCCCCTGGGGCGTCGTGATCGGCGCCTTGTAGAAGACCTTCGTCCGCCGCAGGCTGTCCCACGCCTCCGGCGCGATGCCCGCGGTGTTGCCGGAGAGATAGACCCGCTCGCCGATGTCGATCGGCTCGAAGGCGAGCCGGGCGCCGGCCGCGACGAGGATCTTCAGGCAAGCCTGCATGATTTCGGGGCCGATCCCGTCGCCGAACGCCACGGTCACCGGCGTGGCCCCGGCCTCCGGCCGCTTCAGGGTGTCGAGAAAGGCTGCAGGGTTGGCGGGGGCGTTCATTGACCGTTGGCTCCGGGGAAAGATGAGGCATGAGAATAGGTCGGGCCACGGCATTTCAGCAAGCGGCGCGGCCGCACACGCCGATCGGTGGCGCGTGCGGTGCCGGATCCGCGTGCCGGCCGGCCGCGACGCCCCACGGGCGTCCCTTGGGGTCGGTTTGCCAGGCCTGCGGTACAGTTCTTCCGGATCCGCAATCAAGGACGCCGCCAGGTGACCGTCGATGCAGCTCGGCTTCAGCACCAATTCAATCGGTGACATCGACCCGCTCGCGGCGGTGCCCATGCTGGCCGATCTGGGCTGCCGGTCGCTCGCGATCACGCTCGACCGGCACACGCTCGATCCGTTTGCGGCCGACCTTCCGGCAACGATCGCCCGCTGGCGGGCCGCGGTCGCCGCCGCCGGAATGGCCTGCGTGGTCGAGACCGGCGCCCGGCATCTGCTCGATGCCCGGTTCAAGCACGAGCCGACACTGGTCTCGGCGGATACGGCCGCTCGGGGGCGGCGGATCGACCTGCTGTGCCGCGCCGTGGACGTGGCGGCGGACCTCGGGGCCGGCTGTGTGTCGCTCTGGTCGGGCGTGGTCCGCGACGCGGCCGACGAGGAAACGGTCTGGGCGCGGCTGGTCGCCGGGCTGACGCCCGTGCTCGACCGGGCCGCCGCCCGCGGCATACCCTTGGGCTTCGAGCCCGAGCCGGGAATGTTCGTGGACACGCTCGCCCGCTACGGCGGGCTGCTCGACCGCACGGGCCACCCTGCCGGGCTCCTGCTGACGGTGGACCTCGGCCACCTCGAGTGCATGGGCGAAAGGCCGGCCGACCTGCAGCCCTGGGCGGGCCGAATCGTGAACGTGCACGTGGACGACATGCTGGCCTGCCGCCACGAGCACCTGCCGCTGGCCGCGGGCGACGTCGATTTTTCCGCGCTCGTGGCCGTGCTCGCAGCTGCCGATTATTCGGGCGGCCTGCATGTCGAGCTGCCGCGGCAGGCCCACCGCTGGTTCGACACCGCCCGCGACTCGTTCGCCTTCCTCGCCCCGCTCCTCCGAGGTCTCACGCCATGAGCCACACGCCGCACGTGCTCGTTCTCTCCGTCCCTGGCCTGCGGGCCGAGGATCTGCCGCGGATGCCGACGCTGGCGGCGTTGGCCGCCGCGGGGCAGTGCCTGCCCTTGGCTCCCGGCTTTCCCGCCGTCACCTGCCCCGTGCAGGCCACGCTGACGACGGGGACGCGGCCGGCCGCCCACGGCATCGTCGCCAACGGCCTCTTCGATCGCGGCACGCAGCACCTGGAGATGTGGATCAGCCCCGACGGCGTGCACCGGGCGCCGCGGCTCTGGGACCGGCTCGCGGCCGCGCGGCCGGGCCTGCGAACGGCGGCCTGGTTCCTGCTGCAATCGAAGCACGCCACCGCAGATCTCGTCTGCCTTCCCGCCCCGAAGCACAATCCCGACGGCACGGAGACGATGTGGTGCCACACCAACCCCGAGCCGCTGTATGCCGACCTGCGGGAGCGGCTCGGCGAGTTTCCGCTGCACAAGTTCTGGGGTCCGGTGGCGGGCATCGAGTCGAGCCGGTGGATCGCCCGGAGCTTCGTCGCGGCGGCCCGGTCCGCGCCGCCGCACGCGGCCTGGGTCTACCTGCCCCACCTCGACTACGCCGCGCAGCGGTCCGGCCCCGACAGCCCGCCGGCCCACGCCGCCTGCGGGGAGCTCGACGCGGAGATCGCCACGCTCGTGGACGACTTCGCCGGCTTCGTGGGGCGGGAGCGTCTCACCGTGCTCGTGGTGGGCGAGTATCGGATCCGGCCGGTCTCCCGCGCGGTGTTTCCCAACCGCATCCTCCGGGCCGCCGGTCTCTTGCGGGTGCATGACACGCCCGACGGCGAACTGCTCGACATGCCGGGCTCCCAGGCCTGGGCCCTCGCCGACCATCAGGTGGCCCACGTCTATGTCCGCGACTCCGGCGACCGCGGCCTCCGCGATCGGGTGGCCGACGTGTTTCGCCACACGGCCGGCGTGGGCCGCGTGCTGGCCGGCGCGGACATCGTGGCCGCGGGCCTGGCGGCGACGGCGGAGCAGGGGCCCGAGAGCCGCTGCGGCGACGTCGTGCTGGAGAGCGATCTCGATGCCTGGTTCGCCTATCCCTACTGGATCGACGACGCCCGGGCGCCGGCCTTCGCCCGCACGATCGACATCCACCGCAAGCCGGGCTACGACCCGTTGGAGCTCCACCTCGACCGCACGCGGCTGCCGCAGATCGCGATTCCGCTCGACACGTCGCTCGTGCAGGGTTCGCACGGCGCGGTCGATCCGGCGAACCCGTACGAGACGGTGTTCATCGCCTCGCGGCCCGGCGTCGCTTCGCAGCCGACGCTCGCGATGCACGAGATCGCGGCCATCGTGGAGCGGCTGGCTGGCGCGTGATCCTATTCGTGCCCTCCCCGGGTTTCCACGCGTGGCTTCTCGTGTGAGTGCCAGGCCCGGAGGGCCGGGTTGATTCCAGCGGGCGGAGGCCCGCCAAGCGAACCGCGGCACGAGGCCGCGGGTTCGCGTGCAGCATGCTGCCGGGTTTCCACCCGGGGCTTCTTGGCCGCGGCCATCCCCAGCCGCGGCCGGTGCGGCTCACGTCCACTGCGGTGGCGGCTGGAGCTCGTCGGCCGGACGATGGCCGCAGTCCTTGCGGCCCGAGCCGGCGAGCCGGCTGACCAGGCGGACGGTCATGTCGGCGTCGCAGGTGATCTGGCAGGCGAGCCGCAGGCCCGGCGTCGTGATCCCCTTCGCGGCGAGCACGTCCTTCTCGGCCTGCGTCATCCGCGCCGGCGCGCCCGCCACGAACTCCACGCGGCAGGTCGTGCAGCGGGCCACGCCGCCGCAGGCGTGCAACTGGTCGGTGCCGCACTCGTCCACCAGCGCGTTGACCAGCCGCTTGCCGGCCGGCACGTCGTACGTTCCCGCTCCCTCCACTGTCAGCTTCGGCATCGTCGTCCTCCCAGGGGCCGCGTCGCGGCCGGTCACTTCTTCTTCGGGGCCTTGTCGTCGAGATTCGCCGCCATGTCGTCGGGCGTCACGCCCGACACCACGCCGCCCGGCGGCACGTCGAGCCCGCTCGTCCATACGAGGGCATTGAGCATCAGCCGGCGAAAGTCATCGTCGGCCCAGTTGCGGTGGTAGTGCCCGCCGGTGCAGCCGAATCCACGGCCGCCGGCGGGCCGCTCGTAGGCCCAGGCGAGGGTCTCGCGGCTCCCCTTGCCGGCCCGGACCGCAGGGTTGTTGCTGTGCGGGCCGTCGGGCCGCTCGCGGGTGGCGTCGGGGGGCACGGCCGTGAGGATCATGGTCACGCCGTCGGCCGGCTCGCGGAACCGCATGTGGTAGTACCACTCGTCCTGCGTCGCGAAGGGCCGCACGCCCCTGGTGATCGGGTGGCCGTCAGCCAGCTGCGGCTGGGCGAGCTTCCAGTGCGGGTTCACCGACCAGTGGGGCTCGAAGTAACCGCCCAGCCAGTCGAGAAACTCGGCCCCGCCCTGTTCCTTGGGCACCTCCACGGCATAGTGCAGGCAGGCCACGCCCACGCCCCGCTGCGCCAGCGCGGCGATCTGGGCGAGCCGGTTGCTCTGGAGCACCGGATGGCGGTTGCCCCCGTCGGAGAAGAAGAACACGGCGTCGGCGTTGTCGAAGGCCGTGGGATCGGCGGTCGCCGGGGGCGTGGCTCGGCCGCCCGGCCACGAGGACCAGTTTCTTGCGGCCGGCGGCCAGCTTCAGCCGCTTGAGGCGGATGTCCTTGGCCTCGAGCTTCATGGGCGGGCCGGCATGCACCTGCAGGGCGAGCACGCCCTCCAGCCGCCGCTTGTCGGGCTGCTCGTCGGTCGTCTCCGACATCAGCTGCCCGTTGATGAAGTGCTGGAGCTTGTTGCCGCGGGCCACGATGCGGAGTTCGTTCCAGGCGTCGGGCTTGATCAGCTTCTGCAGGTCCTCGGCAACGCCGATCGGCTCCCCCGGCACCTTCTGACCCTCGGGCGTGATCGTGATCCGCTGGCCGCGCTCGGCGAGGATGCCGCGGCCCTTCTCCTCGTAGAGGATGCCGCTGTACTTCGGACCGGACTCGAAGTCGGCCTGGTAGCCACCGACCACGAAATCACCGCGGTCCTGGCTGCGGTACTGCACGCCGCTGTTGCCGCCGGTGAGGCGATAGGAGAGGGCGAGTTCGAAGTCGTCGACGAGTCCCTGGCGCCAGATCAGGAAGGTGTTGCCCTTGGTGGGCTGCTCGGGCGTGGTCTGGCCGACGATCGCGCCATCCTCCACCCGCCAGAACTCCGGCTTGCCTTCCCAGCCCTCGAGGGTCTTGCCGTCGAAGAGCGGGACGAAGCCCGTGCTGTCTTCCGCCGTGGCGCTGGTGGCGGCCGCCAGCAGGATGGCCACACAGCAGGCTGACAGGCATCCGCGAAGGGCACGAAACGGGAGCATGGTCACCTCGGCGGGCTGCAGGAAGGGTGCAGGGCGTCGGCCGGCGATCCGGCCAATGCCCGGCGGACTTTTTCACTAGTCTGCCAGAGCAGGCTGCGATTGCCATCGACCCAGAAAACCCGCGGCATCCAGCCGCAGTTCGCTCGGCGGGCCTCCGCCCGCTACCGGGGAACCCGGCCCTCCGGGCCTGACACTGTCACAAGAAGCCCCCGGCGGAAGTTTTGGTGTTGCGCGTTCCCCAGTCTTGCTCTCAGCTTCACACGCGCGAATGGCACAAGAAGCCCCCGGCGGAAGCCGGGGGACTCCGGGCCGCATTCCTTCCAGCGTGCCATGCTCTGTGGGTTTGAAGCGGGAAATTGTTTGCCGTCATCCGGCATGGACGGCGGGGTGGTTTTCATGCCCGGAGTCCCCGGGTTTCCACCCGGGGCTTCTTGGACGGGCGACGAGACCGATTCGCAATTCAAAGGGTCTGCAGGTTCGCAAGCGGAATCCTGCGGCGGCGACCCGCTGTCGAGACACGCGGTGCACTAGTGTGCGCACACCACAACCACTCTTGCATCCCCTGATAGCTTCGGCCGGTGGACCTTTTCCATTGGCAACGGAGTCATTTCATGGGACGAGGCGTGGATCGGAAGAAGCTGGCC
>JAJTED010000121.1 GCA_021300535.1 Planctomycetaceae bacterium
TGCGGAAGGGCTTCCTCAAGCTGCGGCGGACCGTCCAGGAGCGGATGAGCCTCAAGGACGTCGCGGAGATGTCGCCGCGGACGCTGATCAATCCCAAGAGCATCTCGGCGGCGATCGAGTATTTCTTCGGCCGCGGCGAGCTATCGCAAGTGGTGGACCAGACTAATCCGCTCTCGATGCTGACCCACGAGCGGCGGCTTTCGGCGCTCGGTCCGGGCGGTCTGAACCGCAAGCGGGCCGGCTTCGAGGTTCGCGACGTGCATATCTCGCACTACGGGCGGATCTGCCCGATCGAGACGCCCGAAGGCACCAACATCGGCCTGATCTCCAGCCTGGCGATCTATTCGGGAGTCGACTCGTACGGCTTCCTCGTGACGCCCTACCGAAAGGTTTCGAAGTGCAAGCTCACGGACGACGTCGTCTGGCTGCGGGCTGACGAGGAGCACGAGGCCCACCTCGCTCCGGCCGACGCGACCGTCGTCGACGGCAAGCTCGTCGGTGACAACATCATCGCCCGTTTCCGCGGTGACTTCGTGCTCGTTCCGGCCGAGGAGATTCAGTACATCGATGTGGCGCCCAGCCAAATGGTGGGCGTGTCCGCCGGTCTGATTCCCTTCCTCGAGCACGACGACGCGAATCGGGCCCTGATGGGATCAAACATGCAGCGGCAGGCTGTTCCGCTGCTGGTCACGGAGCCGCCGGTGGTGGCCACCGGCATGGAGCGCGACGTGGCTACCAATTCGGGCCTCATCGTGCGGGCTGCCCGGAAGGGAACCGTGAGCTACGTCGACGCCGACTCCATCGAGATCACCAGCGGCTCCGGCGCTCCCGATGTCTACAAGCTCCGCAAGTACGTGGGGCTGAACGAGCGGACCTGCCAGAACCAAAAGCCGATCGTGCAGCCCGGCCAGAAGGTCGAGAAGGGCGAGGTGATCGCCGACGGGGCCGCCACGTTCAAGGGCGAGCTCGCCCTCGGTCGCAACGTGCTCGTCGGCTTCATGGCCTGGGACGGCTTCAATTTCGAGGACGCGATCATCATCAGCGAAGAGCTGGTGGAAGACGACGTCTACACCTCGATCCACATCGAGGAATACGACATCGAGATTCGCGACACCAAGCTGGGCCGCGAGGAGTTCACCCGCGACATCCCGAATGTCGGCGAGCGGGCCCTTCACAACCTCGACGAATCGGGCATCGTCAGGATCGGCACGTACGTCCGCCCCGGCGACATCCTGGTCGGCAAGGTCTCGCCCAAGAGCAAGACGGAGCTGACGCCGGAGGAGAAGCTGCTGCACGCCATCTTCGGCCGCGCCGGCGAGGACGTGAAGAACGACTCGCTGGAGGTGCCGTCGGGCGTCGAGGGCATCGTGATCGCGACGGAGAAGTTCTCGCGCCGGATGAGCCTCTCGGAAGAGGAGCGGCGGGAGTTCGAAAAGCAGCTCAAGGAGGTCGAGAACGAGGGCAACCTCCGCGTGGCCGAGGCCTTCGGGGCGATGGTCGCCGAGATCGAGAAGGTGCTGCAGAAGCCCTTGACTGCCCCTGATGGCGGGCCGTTGGTGCGGAACCAAGACCACAAGGTGGTGGCCGAGCGGGCCGCGGCCTTCAATCTCGAGGCCCTCGACCTGCGGTCGCCGCAGCGCAAGGCCGACATCGAGAAGCTCGTGAAGACGATGTGGCCGGCCGTGGAGGCCGCCATCGACGCCCGGGATCGCCGGCTCAACAGCATGAAGCGGGGCGACGAACTGCGGCCCGGCGTGCTGCAGATGGTCAAGGTCTACGTGGCCGCCAAGCGGGTGATCTCGGTGGGCGACAAGATGGCCGGTCGCCACGGCAACAAGGGCGTGATCGCCAAGATCCTGCCCAAGGAGGAGATGCCGTTCCTGGCCGACGGCACGCCGCTGCAGATCCTGCTCAATCCGCTGGGGGTGCCGAGCCGAATGAACGTCGGTCAGATCCTCGAGACGCACCTCGGCTGGGCGGGCAAGCTGCTCGGTTTCCAGGCCGTAACGCCGGTGTTCGACGGGGCCAGCGAGGACGACATCAACAAGGTGCTCGCCGACGCGGGCCTGCCCAAGCACGGCAAGGCGCAGCTCTTCGACGGCCGCACGGGCGAGCCGCTCGAGCAGGAGACGACGGTCGGCTACATCTACATGCTCAAGCTCCATCACCTGGTCGACGACAAGGTGCATGCCCGGTCGACGGGGCCGTACTCGCTCATCACCCAGCAGCCGCTGGGCGGCAAGGCGCGGTTCGGCGGGCAGCGGTTCGGCGAGATGGAAGTGTGGGCGTTGGAGGCCTACGGGGCCGCCTACATCCTCCAGGAACTGTTGACCGTGAAGAGCGACGACGTCGAGGGCCGCACGAAGATCTACGAGAGCATGGTCAAGGGGGAGAACACGCTCGAGGCCGGCACCCCGGCCAGCTTCGACGTGCTCACCAACGAGATCCGTGGTCTCGCCCTGAACATGTCACTGGAAAAGCGGCGGGTTTAGTTTCACGCGGGCGAAGCCATCCTGGCCTTCGCCCGCTTGGGAAACCTCCGGGGCCAACGGCCCCTGCGGTTTCTCCGCTGGTCGCGCCGCCGGCGCGGCGGTGGACGGTTGACGAAATCGAGGATCGACGGATTAACGAGGAGAAAAGCTGTGAGCATCGGTGAGTCCACCTACGATCGCGTCAATGACTACTCGGCCGTGAAGATCAGCCTGGCCAGGCCGCACGACATCCGCAGCTGGTCGTTCGGCGAGGTCAAGAAGCCCGAGACGATCAACTACCGCACCTACCGTCCGGAGAAGGACGGTCTGATGTGCGAGAAGATCTTCGGACCGGAGAAGGACTGGGAGTGCTCGTGCGGCAAGTACCGCGGCATGAAGTACAAGGGCATGATCTGTGACCGCTGTGGCGTGAAGGTCACGCACAGCCGCGTGCGCCGCAAGCGGATGGGCCACATCGAGCTCGCCGCGCCGGTCGTGCACATCTGGTTCTTCAAGGCGATGCCGAGCCGCCTCGGCGCGCTGCTCGACATGAAGACGTCGAGCCTGGAGAAGGTGATCTACTTCCAGGACTACGTGGTCCTCGATCCCAAGGACACGCCCCTCAAGAAGCAGCAGCTACTGACCGAGGAGGAGTTTCGCGAGGCCCGGGCCACCTATGGCGACGGCAGCTTCGACGCGGAGATGGGGGCCGAGGCGGTTCGCAAGCTGCTGCTCGGGCTCGACTTGGTGACCCTGTCGCGGGAGCTCCGCGAGGAGCTCGCCACCACGAACTCCAAGCAGAAGAAGAAGGATCTCGTCAACCGTCTGAAGATCGTCGAGGCGATCCGCGACAGCGAGAACAAGCCGGAGTGGATGGTTCTCGACGTGATCCCCGTGATCCCGCCGGACCTCCGTCCGCTGGTCATGCTCGATAGCGGCAATTTCGCCACCAGCGACCTGAACGACCTCTACCGCCGGATCATCAACCGCAACAACCGGCTCAAGAAGCTCGTCGATCTCAACGCGCCCGAGGTCATCATCCGCAACGAGAAGCGGATGCTGCAGCAGTCGGTCGACGCCCTGTTCGACAACAACCGCTGCAAGCGGCCGGTGCTCGCCTCGAGCAATCGTCCGCTCAAGAGCCTCACCGACATGATCAAGGGCAAGCAGGGGCGGTTCCGCGAGAACCTGCTCGGCAAGCGGGTCGACTATTCGGCCCGGTCGGTGATCGTCGTGGGTCCCAACCTCCGGCTCCACCAGTGCGGCCTGCCCAAGAAGATCGCCCTGGAGCTCTATCAGCCGTTCATCATCCGGCGGCTCAAGGAGCTCGGCCATGCCGACACGATCAAGAGCGCCAAGAAGATGCTGGAGCGGAAAGACGCCGAGGTCTGGGACATCCTCGAGGAGGTGATCCGCAACCACCCGGTGCTCCTCAATCGCGCCCCCACGCTGCATCGCATGGGCATCCAGGCCTTCGAGCCGGTGCTCGTCGAGGGCAATGCGATCAAGCTCCACCCGCTCGTCTGCAAGGGCTTCAATGCCGACTTCGACGGCGACCAGATGGCCGTGCACCTGCCGCTCTCGATCGAGGCCCAGGTCGAGGCCCACACGCTGATGCTGTCGACGAACAACATCTTCAGCCCGGCCAACGGCGCGCCGATCATCTCGCCCTCGCAGGACGTGGTGATGGGTTGCTACTACCTGACGATGTCGCTGCCGCGGCGGCGCGGCGAGGGGATGGTGTTCAAGAGCTTCGAGGAGGTCGAGATCGCCCACTCACTGGGCAAGGCCGACACGCACGCCAAGATCAAGGTCAAGCTGCCGGCGGAACGGCGGCTGAAGACCGACGTCGAGGCCCTCGGCAAGCCCGGGGCGGTGATCGAGACCACCGTGGGTCGCGTGCTGTTCAATGCCGTCCTGCCCAAGGGGATGCTGTTCTACAACATCCCGATGCGGTCCAGCGAACTGGCGCGGGTGATCTCCGACTGCTATCAGACGCTCGGCCGGCGGCGGACGATCGACCTGCTCGACGACATGAACCGCGTGGGCTTCAGCTGGAGCACGAAGAGCGGCCTGTCGTTCGCCACCGACGACCTGATCACGCCGGCGAACAAGACGCGGATTATCGGCGATGCCGAGAAGGGCGTCATGAAGATCATGAAGCTCTACCAGCGTGGCGTGATCACCGACGGCGAGCGGTACAACCAGGTGCTCGACGCCTGGACGCACGCCCGCGAAGAGATCACCAAGGAAATGATGGCCGAGCTGGAGAAGGACACCGCCAGTGATCGCCGGCGGTCCGGCTACGTCAATCCGATCTTCCTCATGGCCCACTCCGGCGCCCGCGGCGGCGTCGAGCAGATCCGACAGCTGGCTGGGATGCGCGGCCTGATGGCCAAGCCGTCGGGCAAGATCATCGAGACGCCGATCAAGGCGAACTTCCGTGAAGGGCTCACGGTGCTGGAGTACTTCAGTTCCACCCACGGCGCCCGCAAGGGGTTGGCCGACACGGCGCTCAAGACCGCCGACTCGGGCTATCTGACCCGCAAGCTTGCCGACGTGGCCCAGAACGTGGTGGTGACGATGCACGACTGCGGCACGACGCAGGGCATCACCAAGACGGTCATCTACCGCGGCGAGAAGGTGGAGGTGAGTCTCGCCGACAGCATCCGCGGCCGTGTCAGCCGCGCGAATATCGTGAACCCGATCACGGAGAACGTGATCGTGCACGAGGACGAGCTGATCACGCCGACGGTGGCGCGGCAGATCGAGGAACTGGGGCTGGAGAAGATCCAGGTCCGCAGCCCGCTGACCTGCGAGGCTCCGCTGGGTGTCTGCCGGCTGTGCTACGGGATGGACCTCTCCACCGGGTCGCTCGTCGAGGAGGGCATGGCGGTGGGGATTATCGCCGCCCAGAGTATCGGTGAGCCGGGCACGCAGCTGACGATGCGGACCTTCCACATCGGCGGCGTGGGGCAGCGGGCCATCGAGGAGAGCGAGAGCAAGGCGAAGCGGGCTGGCACCGTGAAGTTCACGCGGCTGCGGACCGTGCAGAACGAGCAGGGCGAACAGGTCGTGCTGGCGCGTAACGGCGAGATCGCGATCGTCGATGCCAAGGGTGCCGAGCTCGAGAAGTTCGACATCCCGGCGGGCGCCATCCTCAAGGTGAAGGACAACGACGACGTGAAGGCCGGGGCATTGCTCGTGCAGTGGGACCCGCACTCGATCCCGATCCTCTCCGAGGTGGCCGGCAAGGTCCGCTACGAGGACGTGGTCGAGGGCGAGACGCTCCGCGTCGAAAAGGACCCCAGCGGCCACACGCGGCGGATGGTCATGGAGCACAAGGGTGTCTATCACCCGCAGGTCGTGCTCGAGGACGAATCGGGCAAGATCCTCGACTTCTACTATCTGCCGGAGAAGGCCTACATCGAGGTCGCTCCGGGCGAGAAGGTCGCGGCCGGCCATGTGCTGGCCAAGACGCCGCGCGAGGCGTCGGGCACGCAAGACATCACCGGCGGCCTGCCGCGGGTGACCGAGATTTTCGAGGCCCGCAAGCCGAAGGATCCGGCCATCATGGCCGAGATCGATGGCAAGGTGGAGCTCCTCGGCGAGAAGCGCCGCGGCAAGCGGACGGCGATTACGTCAAGGCCGGCGAGGCGCTCGTCGACGGTCCGCTCGTGCCGCACGACATCCTGCGGATCTCGGGCGAGGAAGAGGTGCAGCGGTATCTCGTGCGGGAGATTCAAAACGTCTACCGCAGCCAGCGGGTGGACATCGACGACAAGCACATCGAGATCATCGTGTCGCAGATGCTGCGCAAGGTGAAGATCGAGACTGTCGGCGACACGAACCTCCTGCCCGGCAGCGTGCTCGACAAGTATGAGTTCCGGCAGGCGAACGAGCGGCTGGCGAACTGCCTCCGGATCACGGACAAGGGCGACAGCGAGTTCGCCGTCGGCTCGATCGTGCCGAAGGACGTGCTCCAGCAGGCGAATGCCCAGATCGAGACCCTCGGCGGCGCGCCGGCCAAGGGCGGCAAGCCGAAGCCGGCCACGGCGAGCACGCAGCTCCTCGGCATCACGAAGGCGAGCGTGCAGAGCTCGAGCTTCATTTCCGCCGCGAGCTTCCAGGAGACCACGAAGGTGCTCACGGAGGCGGCCCTGGCGGGGAAGATCGACAACCTCGTGGGGCTCAAGGAGAACGTGATTCTCGGTCACCTGATTCCGGCCGGCACGGGCTTCAACACGTTCCAGTCGGCCGAGGTGCGGGTGCGGCCCGAGGCGTTGGAGTCGCTGCGGATCGACCGGGAAAACCTCCTGGCCCGGCAGTTCCCGCTGCTCGAGGCAGCCGGAGCCGACGAGGCGGCGGGGGCGCCGCTGGCCGGGGAGGCCGCGGGCGACGTGGCGACGATCGACGGCGAGGCCGAGGGGCTGTAGGCGAGTCACGAACGGGGATCGGTCGTGCAGCGTGTGCCGTTTGTGCCGCGGTCATCGGCCGCACGACCGGCGCCGGCGGCGTCTGCGATCGCCAGCCGTTTTGCGTGGCCGCTGGCGCCGAAGTAACGTCGGAGGAGGTTTCTCTCCTCGGAGTTCGCCATCATGCCCCGGCCGATCGTGTTCGCCGTCGCCGTTACCCTGGCCGTCGTCGCCTGCCGGACGTCTTCCGGTGAGCCTTATAATCCGTATGCCGTCGCCCCGGCAGTCCTGCCGCCCGTGGCGCCCGACGGGACGATCCAGTGGGGTACCTTCTTCAAGTCGGCGCAGCTGCAGCTCAGCTACGAGCGGCTCTGGAACATGGGGGCCTGTCGCGGCACGAACAAAGCCATCACCGAGCCCGTCGCGGAGAACAAGCTCCTCATCGACCGGCTGCCGGAGGCCGATTTCGCGGGCGTGGTGCAGGCCGCCAACGGCACCCGGGCCGGTGGAGTCGTGGCCTTCGCGGCCCAGGGAGCCGCAGGACAGGCGCCGGCCTACTTTGCCCAGCTCCATCCCGCGGGTGTGTCTCACCTGACGGTGACGGGCCCCGTCTCTCTGGGTGATCTGCGACCGGGCATGGCGGTGCGGATCCGTGCCACCGTCGACGAGCGGGGCCGGGGCACCGAGCCGCTGCGGGCAGTCACGGTCGTCACGCCTGCAGCCGACTTCGCGCCCGAGCCCATCCGGCCTGGCAAGGCGGACGCCGTCATCGCCACGATCGTCAGCCTGCGCGGGGCCACGCTCGTGGTCCGCGTCGATGCGGGGAAAATCCGGCGGCTGACGTTCACGCTGGCCGACGACGTCGTGGCCACCGTCGACGGCGCCCGGCTCGACCTGGTCTCCACGGGCGACACGATCGAGGTCAAGGGCCGCCTGTGGAGCGGCGAGGGTTGCGCCGGGGCGGGCACGATCTTCGCATCGCGAGTGACCGTGACGAAGCGGTTGCCGGCGCGGCCGGAAACGCGGGAGGTCGCCAAGGGCGCTGGTGTGGCCCCCGGTCGGGCCGTAGAGTGACGTCCGGCGGACCTCTCGTTTCCCCCGGGCGGTGTGATGGCACTGCAGAACACCTGGCTGGTCGTCGAGCGCGGCAGCACCCCGGCATCCCATGTGGCACGGCGGACGCTGCGGAAGCGGCTTGACGCGGTGTGGACCGAGCTTCAGGCGGCCGCGGGTGACCGGCCGGATGCGGACCGCGTGCATCGACTCCGTGTGGCGACGCGGCGCACGCTCGCGGCGGTCGACGCCTTCGCCGACCTGCTGCCCGCAAAGCGTCGCGACTGGTTTGCCAAGCGGCTCCGCAGACTGCGGCGGGCCGCCGGAGAAGCACGAGACCTCGACGTGCTGACGGACCGGTTGGGCCGTGAAGTCGCGGGGCCGCAGCCCCCCGTGGCCGGCCAGGCCGCGCGGGACCGGCTCGTCGCCATGTTGGCGCGGCGGCAGGCCGCTTCCCGCGGCCCCATCCGGCAGATGCGCGATGCGCTGCTGGCAGGCGACTGGCACGGGCGGACGGAGCGGCTCCTCGACAGGGTTGGATCGCGCGGCCAAGACCGGCCGTTTGCGGACTTTGCCCGGCGGCGTTTCCGGCCCCTCGTGGCCAGGTTCTTCGCCACGGCGGACCATCGGCTGCGGTCCGCGGCAGAGATGCATCGGCTGCGGATCGAGGGCAAGAAGCTCCGCTATGCGATGGAGATCTTTGCCTGCGTGTTCCCCGTCCGGGAAGGCGTTCGGTGCGCGGACGCGCTGGAGCGACTGCAGGAGACGCTCGGCGACTTCACGGACCATGCGGTGGCCGCCGATCGCCTGCGGCGTTGGGCCCGCTCCGACGGGATCGGCATGCAGCACCGCACGCTCGCGGCGCTGCACGACGTGGAGGCGGCGCGGGCCGACAAGGCCCGCAAGGCGTTCGCGAAATGGTGGACCCCCGCACGGAGGCGGCGGCTGCGACGCGCGCTCGAACGCACGCTGCGCCGCCGATGCGCGTGATGGGCGGGGCATCCAGGGGGGCACGGTATCTCCGCTGGGCCGTCGTCGCGGCGGGGCTGGCCGCCATGGCATGGGGCGTGCGGCAGGCCGGCAAGCGGCCGCCCGGACCCGAGAACGGTCCGCGGCCATCCGTGCCGACGGCGGCGTTCGGCCCCACGGTGCCGGCCCCGTCGCCGCCGGCCGCCACGCCGCCGGTCGGCATGGTGTGGGTGCCCGGCGGCGAGTTCTCCATGGGCTGCGCGGATCCGCGCGGCATGCCTTTCGGCGGCACCGACTCCATGAACGACGCCCGGCCGATCCACCGCGTGCGGGTGGCCGGCTTCTGGATGGATGCCACCGAGGTCACCAACGAGCAGTTCGCCGCCTTCGTGGCGGCCACGGGCCACGTCACCGTCGCCGAGCGGCCGCCACGGCCGGAGGATTTTCCCGGCGCCGCCGCGGAGAACCTCGTGGCCGGATCGATCGTGTTCACACCGCCAGCGGAGCCGGTGCCGCTCCGTGATTCGAGCGGCATGGCCCACCTCCGTTGGTGGGCCTACGTGCCGGGCGCCTGCTGGCGCCGTCCGACCGGGCCGGACAGCGATCTGCAGGGACTGGGCGACGCGCCCGTGGTGCACGTCGCCTACGAGGACGCCGCCGCCTACGCCCGCTGGGCGGGCAAGCGACTGCCGACCGAGGCGGAGTGGGAGTTTGCGGCGCGGGGCGGGCTGTCAGGCGCGGTGTATCCCTGGGGCCACGAGTTTCGCCCCGGCGGCCGCTGGATGGCGAACACCTGGCAGGGTCGCTTCCCCGGTGAGAACACCGCGGCGGACGGATTTGCCGGCGTCGCCCCGGTGGGCCGCTTTCCGCCGAACGCCTATGGGCTCCACGACATGGCGGGCAACGTCTGGGAGTGGTGCGCCGATTGGTACCGGCCCGACACCTACGCCCGCGACGCCGGACCCGATGGCCGGGCCGTCGCCGTCGATCCCCGCGGCCCCGACGACAGCTTCGACCCGCAGGAGCCGGGGCAGCCCAAGCGGGCGCCCCGTCGCCGGACGTTCGCTGCGGCCCTCCGGGCCTCCGCTCACTCGGAGGTGCCGGGCGCTCCGGCATCCTGCCTGCGCTGGGCACCTACGCCGGCTCCTGGGGCATGGGCAGCCCCTTCGCCTCGATCACCGGGCAGGGGGAGGTCAGGGGTAGCCGGTGCCCTCGAGCGGGCTGTGGGAGCAAGCGCAGCCATGGATGGCGGAGCGCAGCGGACACGCAGTGAGCCGATGCCCGGAGGGCGGAGGCGAACGTCCGGCGAGAGGGGACTGGCTGCCCCTGGCCCGTGGAGCACCTCCATCGAATGCGACCTAGGCCTTGCCCGTCAGTTTCCTGAACTGGGCGAGCGTGTGGGTGTTGACGATGTCCTTGGCCTCCAGGCCGGCGCGGCGGGCCTGGAGGACGCCGCAGCGCATCACATCGAGGCCGCGGGTCGAGTGGGCGTCGGTCGAGATCACGAGCTTCACGCCCGCCTGCTTTGCCGCGGCCGCATGCCGGTCGTCCAGATCGAGCCGCCAGGGATTGGCGTTGATCTCCAGGCAGGTGCCGGTGCGGGCGGCGGCGGCGATCACGGCCTCGATGTCGACGTCGTAGGCGGGACGGCGGTTGATGAGCCGGCCCGTGGGATGGCCGATCACGGAGACGTGCGGGTTCTCGATCGCCTCGATGATCCGGCCCGTGATCCGCTCCCGCGGCTGGTTCTGGCCGTAATGGAGGCTGGCCACCACCCAGTCGGCCCGTGCCAAGACCTCGTCGGGCAGGTCGAGACCGCCTTTCTCCAGCATGTCGACCTCGATCCCCTTGAGGACGACGATCGGCGGGCGGCCGTCCTCCGCCAGGGATTCGTTGAGCCGGTCGATCTCGTCCCACTGCTTCAGGAGCCGCTTGCGGTCGAGTCCGCGGGCCATCGTCACCCGTTGGCCGTGGTCGGTGATCGCGATGTAGGCCAGGCCGCGGTCGATCGCTGCCCGCACCATGCCGCCGAGCGTGTCTTCGCCGTCGGTCGCAGTGGTGTGCATGTGCAGATCGCCACGGATGTCGTCGAGCGTGACGAGCTCCGGCAGCGTGCCACGTTCCGCGCGGGCGATCTCGTCGCCCGCCTCGCGGAGCTCGGGCGGAATCCAGGGCAGGCCCACGGATGCGTAGACGTCCTCCTCGGTCCGTCCCGCCACTGCCGCGCCCTTGGTGGGACGGGCGTCGGCGTCGGCGCCGGGCTCCAGGCGGAACACGCCATATTCGTTGATCGTGAGCCTCCGGTCGCGGGCCCGCGACCGGAGCCGCACGTTGTGCTCCTTGGAGCCGGTGAAGTACTGCCAGGCCGCGCCGAACGAATCTTCATCCACGACCCGCAGGTCGACCTGCACGCCGCGCGGGCCCCGGATGCTCGTCTTCGTGTCGCCGCGGAGGAGGACCCCCGCACACTCCGGCCAGGCGACGAGGTGGTCCATCACCCGCGCCGCATCGTCACCATCGACCAGGACGTCGATGTCCCCCACGGTCTCTCGGCCCCGGCGCCAGCTGCCCGCCCCCTCCGCCCGGCGCACGGCGGGGCACTCCCGCATCCAGGCGAGCAATTGCTGCACGATCGCATCGGCCTCCGACCACAGGAGCCGGTTGTGTTCGGGGCTCTTGGCGAAGCCGATGTTCTCCAGGATCGCAGCCTCGGTCTTGGCGCCGAAGCCCTTCACTTCTTGGACCCGCCCGTCTCGGCAGGCCTGCTCCAGGGCGTCGAGCGAGTCGATCCCCAGCTCGTCCACGAGGGCCTTCACCTTCTTGGGACCCAGCCCGGGCACCCGCATGAGCTCGAAGACGACGGCTGGAATCTCCCGCTGCAATTCGTCGAGCAGCGGCAGGCGGCCGGTGTCGAGGAGCGTGCCGATCTTGGCGGCGAGGTCGGCGCCCACGCCCTCGATGTCGGTGAGCGTGCGGGACGGATCGGCCCGCACGGTGGCCAGCGACTCCACCATCGAACCGATGGTGCGGGCCGCGTTGCGGTAGGCCCGCACGCGAAACACGTTGCCTCCCTGATACTCGATCAGGTCGGCGATGTGGTCGAAGGCGGCGGCGATGTCGGCATTGGTCATGGACGAGAATGTACCGTCTCGCCCGGATCAGAATTGAAACGCAGTCATTCCCGCGGCTCGGGGCTGCCCATGCCGCAGCGCCAGGCCTGCACGGCGGGCTTCCCGGATGAACTGGGCCCTGATTGGCCCACCGCGGCTCACGGGCGGCATGAGTTGCGTCGCTGGCGACGGTCCGCCACGCTCCGCATCCTCACGCCGACCCGTTCGCCTTCCCGGATGAACTGGGTCCTGATTGGTCCACCGCGGCTCACGGGCGGCATGAGTTGCGTCGCTGGCGACGGTCCGTGTCTTGGCCTTGCGTTCCTCGTCCAAGAGGGCGTAACTCGCACATCTCGCTTGCCCCGGCCGACGGAACGGTCGTTTTCGCCATAGGTTTCCCGGGTGCGAGCCGCTGCCTGCATGCAGAGGGAATCCGCGTCGCTCCACGGGAGGCCATCCGCATTCCCTCGGCTCGCGGCTTTTGCTGTTGCGCGTTCTCCAGTCGTGCGCTCGGCTTGACATGCGCGAACGGCACAAAAAGCCCCCGGCGGAAGCCGGGGGACTCCGGGTTGCATCTCATCCCGGGTGCCATGCGATGTGGGTTTGAACCGGGAAATCACGTGGAGTGATGCGGCATGGACGGCGGGATGGTTTTCACACCCGGAGTCCCCGGGTTGCCACCCGGGGCTTCTTGGGCCGGTGACGGGACCGATCGCCTGTGTACGGGCGGTCAAAACACGATTCGCTACGGGATCCCTGCCGCGGCACCGCTTTGTTGAACTCCTCCGCGCAACACCAAAACTCGCGCCTCGGAATTCAAGGAACGGAACCGCCAAACCCGACAGACCGGAAACGCAACACCAGTCCCAAGAGACAGATTGGCTCAACGTCGGGGCGAGATGTGCGAGTTGCGCCCCATCCAAGACAGCCCGCATCTGCACCCCGACCGGCGCGGCTGGCGTGGCGGGCTTACTGCTGGGCGCGGAGGGGGAGGGCGGCGGTGGGATATGCCGGGCGGAACGTCGCGGGCCGGCCGCCGAGGTTGGCGGGCTGCCAGGACGTGGTGTGGCTCGTGGGCTCGAGCAGGCGGGGGAAGGCGCCGGTGGCTCCGGTCGGTCCCGCACCCGGCAGGACGGGCATGCCGTTGGTGCCACTGGCTGCCGGGGGCGGCGCCTGTGGAGCAGACGGCAGGGCCGGGGGCTGAACGGCGGGGGCCGTGGCCGGCGCCGCCGGCGCACCGTTGGGCGCGGGCTGCGGTGCGATCGGGATCGGCTTCAGCGGCGGCGGCGTGTAGGTCGGCGGCTGCGTCGGCCGCTGGCTGGTCGTGGTGTCGGGTGCGGTCGCCGCGGGTGCCGGCTGGGTATACGTCGGCTGGGCATACGTGGGCGCCGGTTGGGCGGGGGCCGCCGGCTGCGCGTAGGGCAGCGACGGCTGGACGTAGGTCTGCCCGACGGGGGGCGAGAGCGGCCGTTGCTGGAAGGTGGGAGCCGCCGGAGCGCCCTGGAGCATTGGCGGATTGATGCTCGATTGGCCCGGCGCGAGTTGGTTGGACACGTCGCTCCCCGCGGCACCCCAGGCCTGGGGCGTGGTCGTGATCGGCGCCGCGAACGGGCTGACGGCACCGGCCGGGGTCGTGGTCGGTCCCGGCGCGACGGCAGCTGGCGGAGCCGGATAAGCGACCGGCGCGCCGTATGCGGCTGGCGGGCCATACGCGGCCGGAGCGCCGTAGGCGGCCGGAGCGCCCTGCTGCATCTGCACGTACTTGGTGCTCGTCACCGCCCGATACTGCGTCACCGGCACGTTGACGGCCTGCTGCACGTACTGCGTGACTGGCTGCATGCAATCACGTGGGCAGCCCGTGCAGGGATCGATTTCACTGGAGGGCTTGTAGGTGGTGACCGGCACGGTCTTGTACTCGGTGCGATACGTGGTCTCGGGCACGTAGCTCGTCTGTTGCACCGGCACCATGACCGGCGGCGGGGGAGCGGGGATCGGCGCCATCATCGGAGCGACCGGTGCCACGGCGTAGGCAGGGGGCTTGCGGAAGCAGGCCCCACAGCCGGCGAACAGGTCGTTCAGACAGCACTGGCCGCGGGCGGCTTCGGGCGTTGCCGCACCGACGGCCAGCAGCAGCGCGGCGAACGTGGGTCGCATCTTCATCGCTCTCTCCTCGATCGGGAGGGCCCGGCACGGCCCTTCCACTCGACCCCAAGCCTAGTTCGCCGCCCGGGGCGCCTGCGGGGGAAAAAGCCCTGCGCGAATCATGAATTTCCGGGCGGCTGCCAGTGCGACCGCTGCCAGGCTTGCAACCGGCATATCCGGACCCGTTGGCCGGGGGTCTGCGGATAGGCGTCGCAGGGCGGCCTTGTGGCCGGTTCACGACGGCAACGCGGTTCTCGGCAGGCGGCTGCGGCGTTCGATCGTGTCGTAGAGGTCGGAGACCGCGTCGCGGACGTTGCCGCTGTGCCGCTGGAATGCGGCGTCGATATCCATCTCGTTCACCGCGCCCCCATGATCGGGCACCCGGGCGACGATGGCCCGTAAGAGCGCGGGCGTGGTCGCGCACTTCCAGAGCACGGGCAGACCCGTAGGCCGGTGGCTGGTGACCAGCAACCGTCGCCGCAGCACTCGGGCCACGAGCCGCATCGGGCCGGCGAGGAGGCCGAGTCGCTCCCAACCGTCTACGAACACCGCCGTCCCGTGCGGGGCCGTGGCGATGGCGATGCTGGCCGTGCAGGCGTCGTGCCAGTCCCGAAGCCGCACGATCCTCACCGGCTTGCCCATGGCATGCAGCGTGGCGGCGAGGGCGAAAAGCAGCGTTGATTTTCCGTGGCCGTGCGGCCCCTCGATGGCGGCCGCCGTGACCGCGTCGAGCCGGGAGGCCAAGGTGGCGACGTCGAGCGGGGTGCCATGCCGGTCGAGTGGCGGAATCGCGCCCGGACGCGTGTAGCGGGTCGCGAACGGGTTGCCGGGTCGCGCGTCCGAGGTGAACTCCGGCTGCAGGATCGGGCCGTGCATGACGTTCACGGCGCCTCCGCGGTGACCAGCCGCGCGGGTGGCAGCCGGCCGACATCGAAGACATGCTCTGACACGAAGTCGCGGGCAGCCCGGAAGAAGATTCTCACCCGGGCGCACCACCGGACCTTCACGATCACGCCCTCGTAGGAGAGCGGGCTCGCCGGCAGGCGGGTGTGGAAGGCGACCGTGCCGTCGCTCTCGGTCGTGGTCGGACTGCCCTCGACCCGCGCGAAGAAGTGGACGCCCAAATCCTCCTCGCCCTTGCCCTCGGTGTACCAGAGCACCGAGTGTTCCACGGCTTCGATCGGCTCGTCGCCCAGGCCTTCGATGCGGTAGCGGGCGGTGAGCGGATCGCCGGGCTCGTAGCGGCGGTCAACGCGGTCGAATTGCAGGCTGACGACGGGGGATGGCCGTCCCTCGGGGCTGCGGGTCATGGCGACACCTCGGCCGCGCCGGCCGTGGGCGGAAACACGACCAGCGGAAACACCCGCTGGAAAGCGGGCCACCGCGCGGGCGTGCCGTGGACCACGAGCATCCAGCGCACCGAGTTGTGCTCGGAGGCGAAGGAATGCATGGCCGCGGCTGGAACGCGGACGGTCGCGTGGGCCTCGAAGCGGGTGCCAGGGGAGAGCTGCACGTCCTGCCAGACGTGAATCGGTTGCCGCCACACGACCGCCCGCTCGCTGCGGGTGTCGGTGCCCTGGCGGAAGGTCGCCCGTTCCTCCAGTTCCAGAGACAGCGACAATTCTCGAAACTCACCGGATCCGGCCTGGGCGAGCATCAGGCCGTAGCTGCCGCCCGGCCGCAGAGGATGGTCTGCGATTTCTAATTGCGTGGTGCCGACCGCCGAGGCGAGGACGATTCCCCGGATGAACACCGCGATGCCGGCGATGCCGACGAGCGCGAAGGGCAGGAGCAGCGCAAACAGCAGCCAGTCGCGCCGGCCGCCCAGGAGGTCGAGCCCGGCCTGCACCGCCAGCACGGTGAGCACGGCGTTCCACAGCAACGCGAACAAGCCGAATCCGAGCAGCGTCCAGTTCTCGGGGCTCTCGATCGGCAGGCGGTAGCGAAGAATGGTGCCCGGTGAGTTCACCAGGTCGTCGCAGCAGGGCACGGCCGGATGCCCCTGTGACGCGCGAGGTCGCTGGGCGACCGGGTCGAGCAGTTCGGGGAGCCCCGCGGAGGCGGCGCGGTGCTCCTCCGACTTGCCCCACCGCCGGGCGGCCCGCAGCAGCCCCGCGCCCCCGAAGGCGGTCAGCGCACCGGGGAGGAGCAGCGCCAGCAGCCACATCCACCAGTTGTATCCGCGTTGCAGCACGACCGTGCCGGGGGCCGCGGGGTCGTACCAGCCCGGCACTTCGCCACCCAGCGGCCAGGCCGCCAGCCGACGCACGGCCTGGCCGCGGTCGCCACCGCCCGCGGCCGGCCCGGGCCACGCCCAGGCTTCGCGGGCCGTGCCGTCGGTCTCATAGCGGAGCAACAGTGCCGCATGCCATGCGCCCGGAGGCCGGTCGGCGACGCGGCGCTCGATCCGCTTGCCGACCACGGTGCACCGGGCCGGCAGGTAGTCGTGGTTGATCCGCCACTCCGGCACGGCCACGCCCGAAACGAGGAGCCCGCCGAAGATGAAGCCGGCCAGCAGCAGCGCAGCGTGAAAGGCGGCGTCGCCCACCGTGCCCCAGATCTGCGAGCCCGTTCGCCGATGGCCGCGCTTCTTGCCGAAAATCCGCGGCAGCCTCACGAACGCCCCCCTGGCTCGATCAGCCCGCCTGGGCGACCGTCTCGGCCCGCTTGACGGCGGATTCGTCGGCCGGACTCGCGGAGCGGAAGAAACCGATTTTCTCCAACGACTTGTAGACCTCTTCCAAGGTCTTCTCGCCGAAGTTGGAGATCGACAACAGGTCGGCCCGGGTGCAATTGAGCAGGTCGTGGACCGTGAAGATCCCCCGCTCCTCGAGGCAGTTCGTCGTGCGGACGGAGAGGCCGATCTCGGCGGTGCTCATCTCGAGCTTCTCCGCCATTTCGTCAGACTGCGTGAGGTTCTTATATGGAATGCGTGGCATGGGTTCCCTCCCGTGCGTGATGAAATGTGACCGCGCGGTCCAGCGCGGCGGTCGCGCCGCTTCCCGACGCAGGTCGAATATAATCCAAACGTGCGGAAATCGCCTACCTGCCCTGCCGGCAGGGGCGGTGATTTGCCCTGCTTGCCGGGGTCGCCCGCTTTGCCGAGTCCGGTAGCCAGCGTGCCATTTTCCATCGCCTCACTCAACGAACCGCAGCAGCGCGCCGCGACGCACGTCGAAGGGCCGCTCCTGGTGCTGGCCGGGCCGGGCAGCGGCAAGACCCGCGTGGTGACGCACCGCGTCGCTCACCTGATCTCCGCCGGGGTTCCGGCCCACCAGATCGTGGCCCTGTCGTTCACCAACAAGGCTGCCGACGAGATGCGGCGGCGGGTGACGGAACTGGTCGGGCCGCAGCCGGTCGAGATGGGCACCTTCCATCGGTTCGCGGCCCGGCTGCTGCGGCGGCATGCCCGGCAGGTGGGCCTGACGAGCGACTATTCGATCCTCGACCCGGACGACGCCGGCGCGGTGCTGAAACGGGCCGCGAAGCAGTCGGGGCTCTCCCTG